>JAHCIP010000074.1 GCA_026129165.1 Anaerolineae bacterium | reverse complement strand
TATTCGCAAGATCGAGGCAGACGAACTGCGGCCGTCCCGACAGCTGGCCGAGAAGCTGGCCGAGGCTCTCGCTATCTCGCCCCAGGAGCATGCAGCTTTTATCCACTTCGCGCGAGATGACGGTGACGGCGATGGTTTATCGCCCCTGGAGATCACTCACCCTATCCCATCCCCTGCCCGCCGCCATCTCCCTCCAACTCTACCTGTGTTGTCCACGCCCTTTATCGGGCGCGAGCGCGAGCTAGCTGAACTACACGCCCTCCTGGTCCGCGAGGATGTGCGCCTGCTCACGCTGACCGGCCCTGGCGGGGTCGGCAAGACGCGCCTCGCCCTGGCCCTCGCCGCTAAGGTCGCCCCGCTTTTCCCCGACGGCGTCGTGTTCGTCAACCTGGCCGCCCTACGGGATGCCAGTCTGGCGCCTCTAGCGATGGCTCACGCGCTGGGCCGGCGACCGCATGGCCATGGAGCAGCCTGGGAGAGGCTCCAGACCACGCTGCGCCACAAGCGGCGGCTGCTGGTGCTAGACAGTTTCGAGCAGGTGAAGGGGGCAGCGCAGGACCTGGCGGAGATGTTGGGGGGGCTACCTGACCTCAAGGTAATCGTCACCAGCCGCGAGCTACTGCGTGTGCGGCCAGAGCATGTCTACCCTGTGCCGCCGCTGGCCTTGCCTGAGAGCGGCCGTGACCTATCTGTGGACGAGGTGGACCGCTATGAAGCAGTCCACTTGTTTGTGGATCGGGCGCAGGCGATGGATCCGGAGTTCCATCTGACGACCGAGAACGCGGCAGCCGTGGTTGAACTCTGTCGCCGTCTGGACGGCCTACCGCTGGCTATCGAACTCGCGGCCGCCCGCAGCCACAGCCTGCCGCCCCCCATCCTCCTGCGCCGTATCGCCAATCACTTCAACCATGCGCTGCCGGGGATGCGCGACATGCCCCCCCGTCATCGGACCCTGGGGGCGAGCATCGCGTGGAGCTATGATCTACTGACCCCGGAGGAGCGGGCGCTCTTCCAACGTCTCGCCGTCTTTGTCGGCGGCTTTACCCTGTCGGGGGCGGAAGCTCTCTGCGCACCCTCACAAGCCACCCGTGACGGTCGGCCAACCGATCCAATTAGCCCGGCTGTGCTGCCGGCCGATTGCTGTAAGCAACCAGGGGACATCGAGAATAGAGTCGCGTCGCTGGCAGATCAGAATATGGTCTATAGGACAGCGGGTCTGGATGAGGAGCCGCGCTTCGCCTTCCTGGAGACAATCCGTGAGTACGCTCTGGAGCGATTGGTTGAAAGCGGCGCAGCGGAGGCAGTCCACCGGGCACACGCCGGCGTCTACCTGGGTCTGATGGAGACAGCGGCGGCTCACCTCAACCAGGCGGACAGGGGGGTATGGCTGGCGCGCCTGAAGGTTGAGCGCAAGAATATCCACGCCGCGCTCCAGTGGGCGATGGGGGCCGGGGAGACAGAGATGGTCCTGCGCCTGCTAGGCGCCCTCCAGGTGTCCTGGGACGAGTTAGACCACCCGTGGGAACCTCTGTCGAGGCTGGAGTGGCTGCTGGCGCAATCCGTCTAGTGACCCCCACTTCATTTGCCTAAACGCTCTAGCTGTGCTATGCTCTGACCCTCATCTTGACGATAACTTATGAGGAGGAGACTCATGCAGCGAGTGTATCGTTTGGCCGCGCTGCTGGTCGTGGTCGCGCTGGTCATCAGCGCGTGCGGTGGGCAGCAAGCGGCAGCCCCGGCGGTGGCCCCGACCCAGGCGCCCGCGCCGAAGGCGACCGAAGCGCCTAAGCCCGCAGCCACCCAGGCGCCGGCCGCGACCCAGGCCCCGGCGGCGAAGGCCACGGAAGCCCCCAAGGCGACCGAAGCGCCGAAAGCGACCGAAGCGCCCAAGGCAGCCGCGCCGTCGGGCGAGCCGATTAAGATTGGCATTGCGGTCGCCCAGACCAGCAATGTCGCCCTCTTCGGCCAGGAGCAGGTGCAGGGCGCGCAGATCGCCGAAGACCTGCTGAACAAGGCGGGTGGGATCAATGGCCGCCCCGTCAAGCTCGTCTATCAGGATACGGCGGGGGACGAGGCGGGCGCCATCAACGCCTTCAATACCCTGATGAACAACGACAAGGTCGTCGCCATTGTCGGCCCCACCCTCTCGCAGCAGGCGTTCGCCGCCGACCCCATCGCCGACAAGGCCGGCGTGCCGGTCATCGGCCCGTCCAATACGGCAGTCGGTATCGCGGAGATTGGCGACTATATCGCCCGCATATCCGCACCCGTGACCGCCGTCGCGCCCAACGCCGTGCGCGCCGCCCTGGCCGCCAACCCCAACGCCAAGCGCGTCGCCGTCTTCTACGCTCAGAACGATGCCTTCTCCAAGTCGGAGACTGTTGTCTTCCAGCGCACCGTCACCGACACGCTCAAGCTCGAACTGGCAACCGTCCAGACGCACCAGACGACCGACACCGACTTCACCACCCAGGTCACCAACGGTATCGCAGCCAAGCCCGATATGGTCATCATCTCCGGTCTGGCGGCGGACAGCGGCAACCTGGTCAAGCAACTCCGCGAGTTGGGCTTTAAAGGTCCCATCGTCGGCGGTAACGGTCTGAACACGCCCAACCTGTTCCCCGTCTGCAAGGCCCAGTGCGACGGCATCTTCGTCGCCCAGGCGTACAGCCCCGAGGCGACCAGCGCGGTCAACCAGACGTTTGTCACCGCCTTCAAGGCCAAGTTCCAGAAGGACCCCGGTCAGTTCAGTGGGCAGTCGTACACGGCGGTCCAGGTCATCGTCGAGGCGCTCAAGGCGCTGGACCAGAAGACCAAGCTCGATACGCTGGACCTGGCGAAGCAGCGCAGCGAGTTGAACAAGCAGATTCTCGTCGGCACGTATGACACGCCGCTGGGCAAGATCAGCTTCACCGACAAGGGCGACATCAAGCAGGAGGCGTTCTACACCGCCCAAATCAAGATGAACTCCGACGGCAACACTGGCCGCTTCGTGTTCCTCAAGTAGCGTTGAAGCGGTGGAACGTTCGGGCGTTCAAGCGTTCGGGCGTTCCACCGCTTGCCGGGGACTACCCACCACGCCCTATCCACCAGTCCGGGGGCTTCGTGAACCCAACCCTGCTGGCGCAACAAATCCTCAATGGCCTGGCGATCGGCAGTGTCTACGCCATCTTCGCCCTGGGCTACACCCTCGTCTTCTCCATCCTGCGTATCATCAACTTCTCCCACGGCGCGGTGTTTACCCTCGGCGCCTACTTCACCTATCTTCTGACCGGCTCGGCCATCAACCCCAACGGTCAGCTCGCGCGGCTGTTTGGCGGCTTGTTCGGCCAGCCCGCTCTGCCCCTTAAGCTGCCCTTTATCCTGGCCCTGCTCGGTGGGGCGGCGCTGGCCGGGCTGATGGGCATCGTCATCGAGCGGCTTGCCTTCCGCCCGCTGCGCGAACGCGGCGCGGACCCCCTGCTGGCCCTGGTGTCGAGCCTGGGCGTCGCCGTGGCCCTGGTCAACCTTATTCAATACTTCTTTGGCGCGGAACTCTATTCCTACCCCGCTAACCCCTTCGGCGCGCTGCCCGCCGCCATCAACTTCAGCGGCGAGGGCGGCCCGCCCATCATCGTCCGTACTATCCAGGTCATCATCTTCGGCGTCTCCATGGTCCTGGTCGTCCTGCTGACGCTATTCATCAACCGCACCAAGACGGGCAAGGCCCTCCGCGCCGTGTCGGAAGACCCAATCACGTCCAGCCTACTGGGGATTGACACCGACCGCCTCATCCTCGTCACCTTCTTCCTGAGCAGCTTCCTGGGCGGCATCGCGGGCGCGCTCATCGGGTTGAGCGTCAGCATCGCCGGGCCGTACTTCGGCATCGCCTTCGGCCTCAAGGGTCTGGCCGTCATTATCCTCGGCGGCTTGGGCGATATTCCAGGCGCCGTGCTGGGCGGCCTGGTCATCGGCCTGGGCGAGGCGTTCGTGCCGGCCCAGTATGTCGCTTACAAAGACGCCGTCGCGTTCGCCCTGCTGTTCATCGTGCTGCTGGCTCGACCACAGGGGCTGCTCGGCCGCGCCCTGGTCCAAAAAGTCTAGGCTCATGGCCGCCTTCATCAACACCTACGGGTTTCTCATCACCTCGATGGTCCTGGCCGCCGCGCTGGGGCTGTCGCTCTATCTGCCCCTCATGGCCGGGCAACTCTCCCTCGCCAGCCCCGGCTTCTATGCGCTCGGCGGCTACATCGCGGCGGTCATGTCCACCCGCCTGTTCCCCTCCACCGACGGCACTTACCCCCTGCCGCTGGTCCTGCTCGAAATGCTCGTCGCCGCCGTCGCGTCCGGCGTCCTGGCGCTCATTGTCGGCCTGCCGGCCCTGCGGTTGAGGGGCATCTACCTGGCGCTGGCGACCATCGCCTTTGTCGAGATACTGCGCGTCCTGTCGCTGAACCTGCCCATTCTCGGCGGCGCGGTCGGCATCTTCGGCATCCCGCAGCCGTTCAAGAGCCAGGTCGAGTACCTGTGGATCGCCCTGCCTCTGCTGCTGCTCGCCATGTTCTTCGTCTACCGCCTGGAGAATATCCGCATGGGCCGCGCCTTTGTCGCCATCCGGGAGGACGAACTGGCCGCCGATGCCGTGGGCATCAACCCGACCTATGCCAAGGTGCTGGCGTTTACGCTGGGCGCGATCCTGGCCGGCGTCGTCGGGGCGGTGAGCGCCCACTTCCTCAATACCTGGAACGCCCGCCAGGGGACGTTCGACGCCAGCGTCAACTACCTCGCCTTTGTGCTCATCGGCGGCTCGCGCACCTTTGTCGGTCCCGTCGTCGGCGGCATGGCCCTGACCGCGCTGCCCGAACTCCTGCGCGCGGCGGCCGGCATTGACGGCCTCCCGTCGTGGCTGGCCCTCTTCCTGCGCGAAGGCCGCCTGATTCTCTTCGGCCTGCTCATTGCTATCGGAACGGTCTTCTTCCCACAAGGGCTGATCACGCCCAACCTACTGCGGCGCTGGTTTGGCCGTCGGCGAGCGACGAAGTCGCCGCCTCTACCGGACAAGCATGTGACACAGGAGTGAGGGATGACAGTCGAATCCTTCCCACTCTTCCCAGCCTTCCCAGCCTTCCCAGCCTTCCCAGCCTTCCTACCCTTCCTGCCCTTCCTATTCTTCCACCTTCTTCAGAGAGGACAGCATGGCGCGAGCAAGCCGGCCGGAGCTAAGTTTAGACGCGGTCATTGACCAGATTGGCATGGGGCGCTTCCAGCGCAAGCTGATTACGGTGGCGGGTGTCAGTTGGGCTGCCGATGCGATGGAAGTCTTGCTGATTGGCTTCCTGGTACCGGCCATCATCGCCTCGTGGAAGATTAGCCGTGACCAGGCGGGCCTGCTGGTGACGGCCCTGTTTGTGGGCATGATGGTGGGTGCATGGCTGTGGGGCAATATCGCCGACCGCATTGGCCGCAAGGCCGTCTTCGTGTTGACCATTCTCATCGCCGCCGTGGGGGGCCTGCTTAGCGCGCTCGCCCCCAACTATGAAACTCTGCTCCTGTTCCGCGTCCTGACGGGCTTCGGCATTGGCGGCTCGCTGCCGGTGGACTACGCCATCACGGCCGAGTTCCTGCCCAGCCGCCAACGCGGGCGCTGGCTCGTCTTCCTGGAGAGCTTCTGGGCACTGGGCACGATCGTCGCGGCTGGGCTGGCCCTGCTCATCCTGCCCCAGTTCCCCGACATCGGCTGGCGCATCGTCCTGGCGATTTCCGCCCTGCCCGGCCTGGTCGCCTTCTGGGTTCGGCGCTCCATCCCCGAGTCGCCGCGCTACCTGCTGACCCAAGGCCGCGAGGAGGATAGCCGTGCGGTGCTGCGGCAAGTCGCCGCCGCGAACAGCGTGGAGTTGCCCGCCGACTTTCGGCTGCGGCTCGCGCCAGCCACCCCCGCCGGCCAGACGGCGGCTCGCCCCCTGGCGCGGCTGTTCCAGTCGCCCCTGCTGCGCTCGACGGTCCTGCTGTCCCTGGTCTGGTTCTTCCTGTCCCTGGCCTACTACGGCATCTTCACCTGGCTGCCCGGCATCTTCCTCGAACGCGGCGCGGACCTGCGCGGCTCCGGCGAGAACAGCTTCATCCTGGCCCTGGCCCAGTTGCCCGGCTACTTCTCCGCCGCCTGGCTGGTGGAGAAGTGGGGGCGGCGCATCACCCTGGCGGCGTACCTCGTCGGCAGCGCCGTGTTTACCTACCTGTTCGCCGTCGTCGCTGATCCGGGCGGCGCGCTCCTGGCCGCCATCCTGATGAGCTTCTTCTCGCTGGGCGCGTGGGGCTGCTTGTACGCCTATACGCCCGAACTCTACCCTACGGCGGTGCGGGCGTCGGGCATGGGCTGGGCCAGCGCGATGGCGCGGATCGCCGGTATTGTCGCCCCGCTCATGAGCGCGCGACTCATCGGCCTGTCGCTGCCCCTGGCGCTGACGGTCTACGCCGTGTCGTTCCTGGTGGCGGGCGGCATCGCCCTACTCGGCCAGGAGACGATGGGCCGCACCCTGGCGGACACGGTGGACGAAACCGGCGCGCCTTCGGCGCTCACTTCGCCATGAGTAGCTGGAGGACTAGCGGTCAATTGCCGTAGTGCCTATTGCGGCACGAACCACGTCGTGGCGGTGTAGTTATTCCCCTGGTAGAGCATCGAAACATCCAGATTGACCCGCCGCCCTACTGTCGCCCCGCCAATACCGCGCGTGCAGAAGGCCAGGCCAGCGGCGTCGGTCACCGGATCTACATCGCATGACCGGGTGACGGTGGCATAATGCCATTGGGTTCGCATCGTCAGCCCGGCTACGCCTGCCCCATTCACTCGAAACTGTCCAAAGACTGTGACATCGGACTGCCGTGTGGGGGAACCGTTGGATACCCAGGCGCAAATCTCGACCGGGCCGTTCTGCTCGCAGACCTGATTGAGGGGCGCGGGCAGTGAGGTTGGGACCGGCCCTGGTGTCGCCGTGCGCGTTGGCGAGGGCGTGCGCGTCGGCGAGGGGCCAGGCGTCGGAGTCGCCGTGCGGGTCGGCGGGATGGTGGCCGTGGGCGTGTCGGTGCGAGTGGGTGGGATAGTCGCCGTAGGCGTCCGGGTGACGGTAGCGGTGGCGGTGGCTGTGTCGGTGGGGGTAGCTGTCAGGGAGGGGGTAGCCGTCACCGTCGCCGTCGCGGTCGGCGTTCCGGTGTTGGTAGGCGTGGCAGTCATCGTCGCCGTGGCCGTGAGGGTGGGCGTTGACGTATCGGTTGGCGTCAAGGTGATTGTCGGTGTCGCCGTGACGGTCGGCGTGAGCGTTGGCGTGGGCGTCTCAGTGGCTGTCGCCGTCGCTGTGGGGGGCGCTGTGGGGGTGCGGCTGGGAGTCGGGGTGGCGGTCGGCGGCTCGGGCGCGCGGGCCAGGTGCGGCAGGAAGAGGAGGCCAGCCGGTGTTTCTGTCGCGGCCGGCGCGGCGCGGCTGATAGAGGCCGGCGGCGACCCTGAGAGCCACAGGACCAGGCTAACGGCCAGCCAGAGCGGCCAGGTGGAGCGGCGGCGCATACGTTCCCCCTAGACACAAGGTATGGACAGCGTTAGGCTATCACGTCCAGGGGATGATGTCAAATAATAGCGTAGGGGCAACCCTCCGTGGTTGCCCCTCACGTAGGGCACAGGGGTGTATCCCACGGTCGGCATGGCGGGCCTGGCGGGAAGGGCTACGCCGCGCTATTCAGGGCGCGGAGGCCGCACCCGTGACGACTTCCCGCCTGACCACCCGCCCGCCGTTGAATTTCAGTAGCCGTTCCAGTGCGGCGTCTAGGACTTGCTCCACCTCGGCCTCTGAGGCCGTTGGCGGGGCGAAGACCGTCCATAATAGGTCATGGGCGTCGAGGGTGACGGCGGTGCGCTCGGCGTCGGCGGTCGGGCTGCCGAAGACGCCGGCCGCGTCGGCCAGGAGGAGCTTGCCCGCCGCATCCAGGGCCGGTTTGCCGATGCCCGGATAGGTTTCACCGGGCCAGCCGAGGCGGTAGACGACATCGCCCTGGACCTGCGCCCGGTTATAGACCCCCCACGGCAGGCGCGTCAGTAGGGAGTGGAGATTGTTGACGTCCACCACCGTGTTGACCTGGGGCAGCCCCTTACCCTGTAACACCCGCCGCAGGAGCGCTTCAGACGCCGGGCGGTAGCGCGTCGGGTCCACGCCAACGCGGCGATACAGCGCCCGCACGGCCTGCACCGTTGGGTCGTCGGCGAGCTGGTTCACGCCGCATAGAGCCACAATCTTCGCCGCGACCGCTTCCAGTTCGGCCCACAAGCCAGTGTCGTGCGCCCGCACCGTCACTCCTTCGACCAGCGCTACCCCCAGCTTGAGGCCCGGCGCGCTCCGCGCCAGGTCCAGGTCTATCGTCACGCGCATACGGTAGGTTAGCCCCCCTGACCCAACTCACGCGCGAGCTTGTCTACCACCGTGGACAAGACCTTGACGCGGGCGTAGCGCTCGTCGTTGGCCTCAACAATGGTCCAGCGGGCGTCGGGCGTGCTGGTTTTGAGGAGCATGTCGTCGGCGGCCTGGGCGTACTCGTCCCACTTGCCGCGATTGCGCCAGTCCTCGTCGGTCAGTTTCCAGGATTTGTAGTGGGTGCGCTCGCGTTCCTGGAAGCGTTTCAACTGCTCGTCCTGGCTGAGATGCAGCCAGAACTTGAGGATGAGCGTGCCGAAGTCGAGCAATTGTCGTTCAAACTGGTTGATCTCGGCATAGGCGCGCTGCCACTCCGCCGGCGTGCAGAAGCCCTCCACGCGCTCGACTAGCACCCGCCCATACCACGAACGGTCGAAAATGGCGATCTGGCCCTGTTCAGGGAGCCGCCGCCAGAAGCGGTAGAGGTAGTGGCGGTCTTTGTCGTCGCCACTGGGCGCGGCGATGGGCCAGACAACGTAGCCGCGCGGGTCGAGGCGGGCGGTCAGCCGTTTGATGGCCCCGCCCTTGCCGGCCGCGTCCCAACCCTCGAACACCATGACGACCGGCCGCTTTTGGCGGTAGACCTGGTAGCCCCATAAGTGCAGCTCATTTTGCAGGGGGCTTAATTGACGTTTGTACTCTGCTCGATCCAGGCGCTGGTCCAGATTAATCGTCTCAAGCATGGACCACCTCCACTGGGGGCTGAGCGTCGGGCAGTAGGTCGAGCGCGCTCAGCCGCGCCTCCAGGGCGCGAATCAGGGTCTCGTAGACGACGAGGCGGGCGTGATAGCGATTGGTTGAGGCCACCAGTGTCCAGGGCGCGTGGGCGGTGTCGGTGCGGGCCAGCATGTCCTCGGCGGCGGCCAAATACTTGGCGTAGTGTTTGTGCTGGATCGCGTCCTCGTCGCTGACCTGCCATGCCGTAAGCTCGTTCTTGCGGAGCTTCTTGAAGCGTTTGGTCTGCTCTTTGCGGCTGAGGTGCAGCCAGAACTTGACGATGACGACGCCATCGTTAGCCAGTTGCGTCTCGAACTCGGCGATGTCGTAGTAGGCCTGTTCCCACTCGCGTTTGCGCGCTTGGCCGGTCATGCGCTCAATCAGCACGCGGCGATACCAGGAGCCGTCGAAGATCGCCATCTGGCCGTAGGCCGGTAGCTTGAGCCAGAACCGCCACAGCCAGGGGTAGTGCATCTCGAAGGTGCGCGGGGGCGAGATAGGCGCGACCCGAAAGCCGCGCGCGTCCAGGCGTTCAGTCAGGACGCGGATGGCGCCACCCTTGCCGGCGGCGGCCCACCCCTCGAACACGACGATGACGGGCTGCCTGGCCCGGAACATGGCGTGGGCCAGGGTGTACAGGCGGTCCTGCAACTCCGGCAAGCGGTGTTGGTATTCCTCTTTGGGGACCGACTGGTCGAGACGCACCTGTTCGAGCATACTCTTCTACTCCCTTACCCTTGCCACAACAGGTGAGGCGGCGATAGTTTGGAACGGGACTCGCAGCGGCTCCGCCCCTTGGTCAGAAAAGTTCAGCTTAGGCATATGATGATTCTATCCTAATTCCTCAACCTGGTCCATACATGAATCCTTCTACCCTTTTACCGATTGAGGCTCGGGATGTACAGACTTGGGCAGCAGCCGCCGCGCCAGTTGGCGGTCCTCCTGGGTCACGCCGCCGACGGCGACGAGGACGGCCAGGTAGGTCAGGGCGGCCAGCAGCAGGACGAACGGCCAGGGGGCGCGGCCCCACAGCCAGGCTATCACGCCACCTAGGGCCATAGACGCCAGCGCAGGCCGCCAGGCCAGAGCCAGAGGGTTGAGGGGCGTGACGTGGCGGTGGACGGCCCACAGGAAGGGGACCATCAGCACCAACTCGGATAAGATGGTGATGACGGCGGCGGCGGGGTAGCCGTAGCGGGGGATGAACAGAAGATTGAAAATCAGGTTGAACGAGAAGGCCAGGGCAAAGCTGCGCGTAATCCAGCGGGCCTGGTCCACGGCGACGAGGACGTACTGCGTGACGCCGTTGACGAAGCTAAACGGCAGGAACCAGATCATGATGCGCAGGGCAATCGCGCCATGCGGTAGGTACTCCGCGCCGCCCAGCAGCCGCACCAGGTCCTCGGCCATGAACGTCGTTGCCATTGCGACGGGCAGGGCGATGTAGAGCAGGAGGCGCACGGCCAGGAGGTAGGTCCGCGCCAGCGGCGACGGCGGCCGATGGACGGAGGACGGACGAGAGCGGGCGTCCTTCTGGTCTTCGCCCTTCGTCTGCGGTCTGCGGTCTGCGGTCTGCCGTCCGCCGTCCTCCGTCGCATAGCGCGACATCAGTGGGAAGATGGCAAGCGTGAAGTAGGCCGGAATGATGAGCAGGGCGTCAATCCACTTGTAGGCCGTGGAGTACCAGCCCACCACAATGTCGCCCTGCAGGGGCTGGAGCAGGGTGACGTCGACCTTGAAGAACAGGGTTTGCAACAGATGGTTGAGCATCAGGGGGTAGGAGGCTAGGGCGATACCGCCGAGGCCAGCCAGGGCCGGGGCGAAGCGCGGGCGGAAGAACAGGCGACTGGCGGCCCGCCACAGGATGCCGACGGTGATCAGGTTGCTGACGATGGCGACCAGGGCCAGCCCGACGAAGCCCCAACCGAGCAGCAGGGCCAGCGCGCCCAGCGCGACCTTGACCAGTGTGGTCAGGCTGGTCAGGCCGGCCGGATACTCCATGCGCTCGTAGGCGTAGAAGACCGAACTCAGGGCGGCGGCGACGTTGCCGGGGACCAGCGCCACAACCAGGAGCACAATCGCCAGGGCGGTATCGTCGGACAGCCCGAATAGCCCCCGCCAGGCGAAGCCCACCAGCATCAGGACCGGAACGGCCAGCCCCAGCAGGACGAGGCGTAGGGTCAACGTCTGGGCCAGGGTGTCGCGGGCCGTGTCGCGGTGTTGGGCGACCTGCCGCGTCAGGTACAGGTTCAGGCCGAAGTTGCTCCAGATTTCCAGGTAGCCGACGACGGCGACGGCGAAGTAGTAGCGGCCGGATAGCATTGGCCCTAGAAGGCGCAGCATGAGCGCGGCAAAGGCGAAGTCCACGACCTTGTTGCCGAGGGTGGTCAGCATCGGGGCCAGGGAATTGCGGGCCACACGGCGCACGGTATCAGTCTCGTGGCCAGGTCCGTAGACCCTCCGCCACAGGGCGAAGCCGACCAGGAAGGCGAGCAGGGCGGCGGCCAGGAACGATAGATACAGCCCAACCTTGATGGACATGGGCGAGTAGGTCAGCCGCACATGCCAGTCGCCGGGCGGGATGGACAGGGCGCGGAAGGCCCCCGTCGCACGGATGATGGGGACGGAAACCTCACCCCCCTGCTCAAGACCCTCACCCCCGGCCCCTCTCCCAGAGGGAGAGGGAACCCGACTCCTCTCCCCCTCTGGGAGAGAGTTAGGGTGAGGGTCTTGGGGTCGGATAAACGCCTGCCAGCCGGGAAAATAGCTGTCGTTAATTACCAGCAGTCCCGGTTGGTCAGCGCGCTGGACATCCAACTCCAGCGTGGAGGGTGTGTAGCGGGTGAGGGTGACGGCGTCGGAGGGGGCGACGGCGCTGCTGAAGGGGATGGCCTGGTTCTGGTCAACGCTGAGGGCGGCGAGCAAGCGCGTGCTGGGTGAGGCGCTCAGGCGTTGCACAGCCGCCGCGTCTAGCTCGGCTTGATTGAGGATGTCGGTGGCGAAATAGGCGCGCGGAGCGGCGTCTTCGTTGCGGTAAATCTTGATCTCGCCGTCGTAAGCCAGTGTCCAGCCGGGGCGGTCCAGGCGGCGCGTAGTCAGGACGTAGCGCACACCGAGCAGGTCGAGCAGCGGCGACTCTAGGCTCTCGTTGTGGTGGAGCGGCGCGACCTGGTTGTAGAGCAGCAAGTCCTGGTCGTCAATGAGGCGGGCGAAGTCTACATACTGCCGTGGGATAATCGAGTCGTAGCCGCGCGCGTCCTCCAGGCCGTAGAGCATTGCCAGGTTGGGCGGCAGGATGCCCTTGTCGCCCAGGACCGTCAGACGGAACGGGCCTTCCTCGGCGCGGCGCTGCTGGAGCCAGGCCACAGCCGGCGGCGTGAAGTCGCCCAGGCGCGGGTCCACCGCCGGGTTGAAGCCCCACGATGCGGCGAACAGGTCCAGGGCAAGGACGGCCAGAGCGAAGATGGTGGGTAGTGGGTGGGTGGGTAGGAGCGAGCCAACCAGGAACACGAGGAAGGCAGGCTTCCTGCGTTTTCCTACGGCTTCCTTTGTAGAATCGTCGCGCGCCAGGAGGATGAGGGCCAGGCCGGAGAGGGTCAGAAAGACGGCGCAGAGTAGCAGGGTGCGACCCTCGTAGGACAGGAAGGCCGCACCGCCACTGAAGACCTCGCCCGCGCGGGCCAGGCGGTCCACCAGCCGGTCGGCCAGGGGAACGAGGCGCAGGCGCATGACATAGCCGACGGCCACGCCGACCAGCGTCAGCCCCCCGGCCAGCGCGGCCAGCCAGCCGAGCCGTCGGCCGAACACTGGGTGACGCGCGACGGCCGACCAGCCCAGCCCGGCCAGCATCGCCAGGCTGAAGGCATAGGGGAAGACCCAGCGGAAGGGAGTATGCAACTGGCTGAAGCCGGGCAGGGCGTACAGCAGGGCATACAGCGGCGTCCCGAAGGCGAAGGCCAGCGACAGGACGGCGAGGGTGGCGAAAAGGGGAATAGTGTGGGTGGTCCCACAGGGAGGCTGCGCACTGGATGGTGGGTCGGTGATGGGTGAGACTGTTGGTCCGTGGTCTTTGGTCTTTGGTCGCCGCATGGCGGACCACAGCGCCACCCCCGCCAGTAGCAGCGGCAGCAGCCCGGCGTAGACGGCGCCCTCGACATAATTCTTGATGCCCCACGCCAGGTCGGCCACCGGCTCGCCCTGGCGGTTGCGGAGGTCGGCGGTCCAACGGCCAGCGATGATGTCATAGTAGCCGTGGTGGCTGGGGTTGCCGTAGACATCGGGCATGATGAAGGCCAGGATGTGGCGCGGCGGGAAGGCGTACTGGTAGACCTCGGCCAGACTTGTCCCGCCCTCGCGGAAGTTGCGGCTGACCAACTCGTATAGTGGGACCGTCTGCACCGCCGCCAGCCCGACGCCAAGCATCACGACGCCGACGAGGACAACCCCGTGTTCGATAATTCTCTTTAACCACGGAGACAGTGCGAAGCCTCCCTGTGGGACAGAGGACACCGACAATGGGGAAGGGCTAGCTGTAACATTCCTGTCCTTGCTCTGTGCTCTCCGCGCCTCCCTGGTCAGACTCACCAGTCGCCACAGGGCGTAGAAGCCGGCGACGAGCAGGGTGTAGAGGGCGATTTCGATGTGCCCGGCCAGGAAGACCAGAGCCATGGCGACGGCGGCCAGGCTGGCCGAGAGGGTCACGCCGAGGCTCAGGCCGTCGCCGCGCACGAGGCGGCGCATGAGCTGCTCCAGGGCGAGTAGAATCACCGGCAGCCAGCTCATACCGGCCAGAATCATGGGATGGACCGGGTTGACCAGGAAAAGCTGCCCCAGCGCGAAGGTGAACGCCGCCATGCCCGCCGCGCCGCGACCCAGCCCGAGCGTTCGAGCATAGGCGTACGTCCCCAGGCCCGCCAGCCAGATTTGGATCACGGTGAACCAGCCAAAGGCCAGCCACAGCGGGAGGATGTAGTAGAGGACGCTCAGTGGGTAGAGCGCGGAGTGCTGCCCGGCGGCCAGAAACGGGACACCGGCGAACAGGTACGGGTTCCACAGCGGAACCTGTCCGGCCTGGAGTTGCTGGACGATGAAGGCTTTCCAGCTGTAGTTCTGGAGCAGCAAGTCGGTCACCAGGGCGTTGTGCGGCGCACCGACGCCTTGCTGAGCGGCGAAGCTCGACCAGGGCGCGAACTGGTAGAGGGCGTCGAAGGGGACGAGGCTGCGGCCACCCAGCGTGACCGGGCCGAACAGGACGAGCAGGATGACGAGGAGCGCCAGGGGGACAAGGCCCTCGCGCAGGAGCAGGCGGCGGGCCGGCACGGCCCAGGCAAAGAGGCGACGCATAGGCTGGAAGTATAGCAGCGCGACGGTGAATCTACGAATGAGCACGAATGAACACCGGTGTGTAGCGTCGTGGATTCAAAAGGCCGTCGCGCTGGTGGAAGCTTACCAGCGCGACGTAGGAGGGGTAGGGAGATAAATTCGGGTTAAGCGGCGCGGCGCTTGCGGCGGGGGCGCGTCTCTTCCTCCATCGGAGGGGCGGCCGTCTCGATAGGGGTGATGCGCGGCGCGGGTTCCGCATCCTCAGCAAAGCCGACCCAGAAGTGGTGGGGCAGGATGGTGGCGCGGGTGCGCAACTCAAAGCCGGGTACGGTGATGCCGGCCGGCAGGATGGACGGGTGAACGTAGCACGTATTCGCCTCGACGCCAAACTTCTCGTGATACCGCTCCGCCGCCTCTAGCACTTTCTGCATAAACGGGATACGGGGGTCTTTGTCAAACCAGAGCAGGCCGACCTGCATACGACAACTCCTTACAACAACAATGGGTTACTCGTCTTCACCGATGATATGAAAGTCGCGCGGGGCGGGCGAGGGCATCGTCGCCTGGGGCCACATGCCC
The DNA here is from genome assembly GCA_026129165.1 of Anaerolineae bacterium. Classification (GTDB taxonomy): domain Bacteria; phylum Chloroflexota; class Anaerolineae; order Epilineales; family JAHCIE01; genus JAHCIE01. The sequence continues at coordinate 6,947 of JAHCIP010000074.1, read as the reverse complement.
GCCATCTGGCGCGGCATGGCGGCCTGCGGCATGGGAACCACAACAATCTGGGGCGCTTGAGCGCCGTGGGGCAGCCCGTGGGCCGGGTAGGGCATCGGGTGGGCCACCGGCGGCTCGGGGTGGGCCGGGGCATCTTCGTCACGCGGCTGAACCGGCCGGCGCATGGCGTAGATTACAATCAGGGCAATGGGCAGGCTCGCCAGGACGCCCATCAGAACACCGACTACGACCGCCATCGCTTCCGGCGTCAGCCGATAGGCGACCGCAATACCGAGGGCCCCGGAGAACGCAATGAGACAGAGCCGCGTGACCAATTGCATAGGACCTCGACTGGGAAGGCAGGACACACAAGGACAGACCAGCGCGGACGGCAGGGGTGGGCTGAGCGGGTTGCAGGTGTCGCTCAGTTAAAGTAGATTCCGGAAGCTCGGAAACAGCCCACACCCCACCGACGCGCCGTGGGGCCGCCGCGAACGATGGACCCCTATTTCACCCGGACCAACTGTGGACGCTGCCTCGGCAAGGGCAACGGCGCGTTCACCACCTTCCGATCGTCTTCGGCAAAAACGGCCGGGGCGGCGACGGTGTGCGGCCGCCGAGGGGCAGCGGGGGTGACAATGGGAGGTAGAGCCGGCTGGCTTTTTAAGGGACGAGGCATCTCGCCTTTGGGCAGGCTGGCGGCGATGTCCGCCTCACTGCAATAGGCCGCCTGGAGGCGGTGGGTGATGCCCTGCACAACCAGAAGGAAGTCTCCCCGTCCGGACAGCCGTTCCGCGCCACTCTTCGGGATACCGGTGGCGACCTTCGCGTCCTCCGCGCTCGCCACGCTGCCGACGAGCCGCGCCGGGAAGTTGGCCTTGACCAGCGAGCCAATGATGGCGCTGCTCGGCTTCTGGGTGCAGCAGACCAGGTGAATGCCCGCCTCGCGGCCGCGCTGCGAGAGGCGCGTGAGGGCCGCTGTGACCGATGGCCCGCCCACCAGGGCCAGGTCCGCCAGTTCATCAATAAATGTCACGATCCTCGGCAGAGTGATTTGCTCGCGGTCGCGGCGCTCCATCTCGCCCACCAGCCAGTTCAGCATCTCGATGGCCTCGGTCGGGTCCTGGGCGATGGGCGCGAGCAGGTGGGGCAGCTTGGCGAAGGGCGCGTAGCCGCGTCCCTTCGGGTCAATGAGCAGCAGCCCCAGGTCGGCCGGCGTGTTGTGGGCGGCCAGGCTGGCGATCATGCTCCGCGCCAGGGCCGTCTTGCCCGATCCGGTCGTGCCGCTGATGAGCACGTGCGGCACTTCGGGGCTGGCGAGCCGCAGCAGGATAGGCGTCCCCTCGCCGTCCAGACCGAGGATGGCGGTACAGGCGGGGACCTGGTTCAAGCGCCGCGACAGGTCGAACAGTTTTACCATACTGCGGTCGCTGCGGGGGAACTCCAGGTCAATGGTCTGGCCGCGCCGCACGACCCGGCACGTAGCCGCGCCGAGGGTCAAGGCGAGTTCCTCAGATAGCCGGGCGATCTGGCTGACGCGGGTGCCTATGGCGGGCGACAGGTGGAACCGCACCATCTGCGGCGTTACCGAACCGCCGGTGACACGACCGTGGAGCCGGTGGCTGGCAAGCACCGATTCAATCTGATCGGCCTGGAAGTGCAATTCGTCAACTCGCTTGCCCATACGCACTCCCTAAAAGACGGAAGACGGAGGACGGAGGACTAAAGATTGATGAGGCTGTCTTAATCTTCAATCCTTAATCCTTCACACGTGGCGGATAACCGCAATCACTTTACCCTGGATTTCCACATCGTCGGGGCTGACGAAGATGGGCTGCATGTCGCGGTTCTCCGGCTGGAGGCGGACGCGCTCGCCCTCGTCAAAGAACCGCTTGAGCGTGGTAGCTTCCTGGCTCTTGATCCACACCGCCACCATATCCCCGTTGTCGGCGCTCGCCACGCGGCGCATAATGACGATATCGCCGTCGTTGATAAGCGCGTCAATCATCGAGGTCCCTTTGACGCGTAGCGCGTAGACGCCGCGCGTGTCGCGCACGATGTCCCGCGTCAGTTCCAGCGAGTCGTAGGCGTTGGGCGACGGCTCCGGCACGGGGATGGGCTGACCAGCGGCAATAACACCGCACATGGGGACGGCCAGGATACCGCTGCGATAGTCCATACCGTCGGCGCAGCGCAGCAACTCGATGCCCCGCGCGATGCCGCGCGTGATGCGCAGGAAGCCCAACTGCTCCAGGCGCTTGAGGTCGCGATGGACGTGGTCCTTGGAAGCCATCTGGGTGGCCTGGCGTATCTCTTCGATGGATGGCGCGCGTCCCGTGTCCGTCAGGTGGTCCTCGACAAAGCCTAGAATCCGACTGTCGTGCTCGGTCATTTCATACGTCATCTCGGCGTACATCTATCCCCTCCTCTAGAACTCTCGTTCTACAGAACTCTTGTTCTAGAGTATAGCAGAACAAGCGTTCTTTGTCAAGAGGGAATCCTATTATTTTTTGGCGCGGGGAAAATTGGGAGGCAAGGCGGGGGCGCTGTAAAGCAGCAGAAGAACCTCCCGAAGGTTCAGAAACCTTCGGGAGGTTGGAGCCGCGAATGGTTTTTGATCGGCACTCAGCGCGGCGACGAAGATGCCGCTGGCGCAGCCGAGGTCGTCATCGCCTTGAGGCGGGCGGCCAGGCGCGCCTTGTGGCGCGCAGCGTTATTCTGGTGGATGATGCCCTTCGCCGCCGCCTTATCAAAGGCGCTCTGCGCCTCGACAAACGCGGCCTGGGCCGCTTGAGCGTCCCCCGACTGAATAGCCTTGAGGGCCTTCTTGGCGAAGGTGCGGGTGCGTGAGACAAACCAGCGGTTGCGGGTGCGACGCCGCTCGTTCTGGCGAATGGCTTTTTCGGCAGCCTTAGTATTGGCCAACTTCTAATCCTCCCTGGAAACGAGACCCATGCGATGATGCATGGAATAAGTGCTTGTGCGACCGTTAATCTTACTCTAAACGGGGTTGTTTGTCCAATTTCAGGCGAAGTAGCCTGGAGAGGGATTTCAGAGTACAATCTGGCTCAGACATTGGACCTCAGGAGGCGGGGTGAGTCAACGGACGGGCGGCATCGCGCGGGCGGCAGTCATCATGATGGGGGCGTTTGTCGTCAGCCGCGTGCTGGGGCTGGCCCGTGAGGCGGTCCTGGCCTTCCAGTTCGGCACCAACCCGGACCTGGGCGCGTACCAGGCCGCCTTCCGCATCCCCGACTTCCTGTTTAATGTCATCGGCGCCGGGGCCATCGGTTCGGCGTTTATCCCCGTCTTTGTCGAGGCGACAGCGCAGGGGGACGAGTCCGACGCCTGGCGGCTGGCGAGCGGCATTATGAACCTGCTGACCCTGGTGCTCCTCGTCACAGCCTCGGCGGCCGCCATCGCCGCGCCGGAACTCACGCGAACCCTGCTCGCCCCCGGCTATACCCCTGAAGAGCAAGCCCTGACCGCCGAGTTGGCGCGGGTCATGCTGCTGTCGCCCATCCTGTTCGGCGTCAGCGGGCTGCTGACGGCCATTCTCAACTCGCACCAGCAATTCTTCTTGCCCTCCCTCGCGCCCATCGTCTACAACCTGGCGATTATCCTCGGCGCCCTCATCCTCGCGCCTCTGGGCTTTGGGGTGCGGGGACTGGCGGCGGGTGCGGTGGTGGGCGCGGCGCTGCACCTGGCGGTCCAGTTACCGGGCCTGCGCGGGCTGCCCAGCCACTACACCTGGACACTCGGCCTGCACAACCCACGGGTACGCAAGGTCGCCATCCTGCTCGGCCCGCGCGTCCTGGGCATGGCGGCGGTCCAGCTCAACTTCTGGATGAATACGAACCTGGCCTCGCGCCTCCCGGATGGCGCGGCCCGCGTCACCGCCCTCAACTACGCCTGGCTGCTCATGCTGCTGCCACAGGGCGTGTTCGCCCTGTCCATCGCCAATGCCGTCTTCCCGACCTTCTCGGCGCAGGTGGCGCGGGGCGACCAGGATGCCCTACGTGAGACGTTGGCGACCCTGCTGCGGCTGGTGCTGTTCGTCAGCATCCCAGCCAGCATTGGACTGTTCTTGCTCCGCACGCCCCTCATCCAGTTGCTCTTCCAGCGCGGCCAGTTCTCCGCCGCTTCGACCGAGATTACGGCCTACGCCCTCCAGTTCTACGCGCTGGGCCTGTTCGCCCACTCCGCCCTTGAAATCGTCACCCGCGCCTACTACGCCCTCCACGACACCCTCACCCCGGTGATCTATGGCGCGGTCGCCATGCTCGCCAATATCGGCCTCAGCCTGGTCTTTATCGGCTCCCTGGACCACGGCGGCCTCGCTCTTGCCAACACCCTGGCGACCACCCTGGAAATGGCCATCCTGGTGGCCCTCCTGCGCCGGCGCCTGGGGGGGCTGGGGGAGGAGTTGTGGAACTCCCTGGCGCGGACCCTGAGCGCGACGGCGGTGATGGCCGTCGTCATCCTGGCCCTGCTTCTTGTCCTGCCGCCCCTGCCCGGCGCGCTGGTCGCCCTCGTGGGCGTCAGCGTCGGGGGGCTGAGCTTTATCCTGGCCGCCCTGCTGCTGCGCGCGCCTGAGATGACGACGGTCCAGGCCATCCTGCGCCGGGGTCTTGGCAGATTGCGGCCCAAATTGAGCGCCTAACGGGAACCTTCGGCCCGCCTGCTACGTCTACTACCCAATCTTACGGTAGCTAGCAGAGCAGGAGGTAAAGGCGTATGAGTTCCTACAGGTTCGGGTTCAGCCAGAGGCAGTCGATCGTGTGGTCGCGGTGGATTCTGGTGGCGGGTCTGGCGCTGGCGACCGGCTGCGCTGGCCCACGGGTGGGCGCGTCGCCCCTCAGTGGTCCCGGTTCGCCTACCGTTGTCAGTGTCGAGGGCAACAGTGGTGGAGGCGGCGATAGCTCCTCCAGTGGTCAAATCAAGGAGGCTCCGGTGTCCCAGCCAGGCGCTGTCGCCGAGCCAGGCGGTCTGCCCAATCAGACCTTGCCCGCGCCGGCCAATTCCGCTCCCGAAACCGTTACGGGCTACCCTGGCGCCCAAGGCGTCGCGCCTACCAACGCTGGCGCTGAGGTCCCCCCGGCCTACCCCGCGCCCCAGACGGCCGCGCCGGCCAACTGGCAGGTCTACCGCAACGAGACCTACAAGTTCACGGTGAACTACCCCGATAGCTATGTCGTGGTTCCGGCCACGGCTCAACCCCAGCCCACCCCGCTCACTCAGGTCTGGTTCCAGGATAAGGTCCTGGCCCGTTCGGAGACGGCCAATCTCCAGCCACCCCAGTTCGCCGTGGACGTCTACACCCTGCCGGCCGGCCAGAGCCTGGATGACTGGCTTAAGACCCAGCCCAGGGCCGACCAATACGCGCGTCAGCCGGTCCAGGTCGGCAGCGTCGCAGGCGTGCGCCTCGTCAGCGAGTTGCTGATGGCGCCCAATGAGTTCGTCGTCGTCGCCCATGGCGGCTACGTCTACCGCATCGCAATCATGGGCGAGTTTGGGCCGGATATGCTGGCGAGCTTCGCTTTCACGTCTTGACTGATTAGCTTGCTGACCTGAGATAACCTATCGGGAACGGCGTACGTCAAGCCGGAAATGCTCCCGACTGTCATCCCGAACGGAGCGACCTGTGCCCTGTACTCAGGGTAAGGATCTGCTCCAAGAACACTACAGAGCAGATCCTGAGCGAAGCGAAGGATGACGCTCAAACAGGATGACGCTCAAAAGGAATATGCGCATTAGCTGATGCCCAGACTATAACGAAGACAACACCCCCAGGTCAGCCTAGGGGTGTTGTTTGTGTAACTTATGGCGTTGTCAGGACTGTCGAGGCTTAGGGATGGTCGTTGACCAGGGCGTCCTTCAGGCTCTTGGCTTCGTCGGTGAAGTGCGGGGAGGCGACTTCCTTGCTGTACCCTGTCCGCCGATAGCTCGTGTTGCCGTTGAGATAGTTGCCGCTCAGGAAGTCCTTGATCCAGGGGCCGCCGCTCGAACCACCCGTGAAGTCGCAGCCAATCGCCTGGGTCTCAGGTCCACCACCACTCGGCGAGAGCTTGTAGGCGAAGGGAGCGTTGCAGCGCCACATCCGCTGGCCGTTGAAGGGCGGGTCGGCCGGGTAGCCCAGGACCACCCAGTTCTGCTCGTAGGGGTAGTTCCACGCGAAGCCGAGCCACCCCACCGCCTGGCTGATCTTCTGGCCGTTGCGGGTGTTGAGCACCGCGCCGCCCATGTCACGCCGCCGATTGCTGTTCTGGATCCAGTCGGTCTTGGTCCAGAAGTGATGCGCCGTCCACTGGCCGAGAGGCGCGGCGCCATCCTTGTAGGCGGGCACGAAGACGAAGTTGCTCACATACGTGCTACCCTTGCCGCCGTGCACACAGTGGCCCGCTGTCCAGACCGCGTAGTTGCCAATCGAGGCCGCCGAGCAGACCCAGTTGCCGCCGTTCAGCTTGAAGAAGACCTTGCCCACGGTGACGTAGGGGTAGGACGTGTAGGACACGTTGACTTCGTAGCGGGAGAAAGGACCCGGATAGCTGTAGCCCAACAGGCCGCTGAAGGTGGGGGCCGCGTCGGTGATCGGGTTGGCGAGAGTCTCCTTGAGAGCCTTGGCGTCGGGAGCGCCGGCGGTGTCCATGCCTGGCGTGCCCATGACTTCCTTCATCGCGTCCTCGGCCATGCTCTTGAAAGTGGCGTCATCCACTTCGATGAGGTCCTTGCTCTTGGCATTGAGCATTTCCTCGCGGGTCCAGAGGCGCTTGGCGGTCACATCGAGGGCGCCGGAGCTGGCGTTCGTACCCTGGATGACGATGGGGTTCTTGGCTTGTGCGTCGGGGGCGGGACCATCGGCGCGGGTCTCGGCAGCAGAGGCGACGAGGGCGGCGACGATGAGGAGGAAGGCGGTCATCAGGGAGAACAAACGAATGCGGCGAGGAGTGAGGAGCATCATGGTGGGG
>JAHCIP010000073.1 GCA_026129165.1 Anaerolineae bacterium | reverse complement strand
ATGACGTAAGTCGTCCGCAGTGTTCCCATATAGCTGCGGCCGGCGTATGTCTTTTCACCCCACGTCCCATACTGGTCATGGACAGCGTGGTCGGGGTCGGAGAGCAGGGTAAACGGCAGGTCTTGCTTCTGCTTAAACTTGGCCTGGGCCTTCACATCGTCAGTGCTCACACCGAGCACCACGGCGTTCTTCGCCACGAGGTCGTCATACGCCTCGCGGAAAGAGAGCGCCTCGATCGTTCAGCCAGGGGTATCGGCGCGCGGGAAGAAGTACAGCACCACGTGCTGGCCGCGCAGGCTGGACAGCTTGAGCGGCGCCCCCTCTTCGGTCAGCAACTCAAAGTCGGGCGCAGTATCGCCCACGTGTAGCATAGGTGTCTCCTTGGATGACAGAGCCGAGATGACAGGTGAAACGACATCCAGGGTAGCCCCTCACGGCTGGCCTCCTGTGTGGGACATCGCAGAGCCGGCAGAGGCTACCTCTAATCAATGGTCTCCCTGACGCCTACGTTTCTTACAGCCCATCGAACCTTCCAGCCAGGGCTTTGAGACGCTGCGGTGTTTTGGGCTTGACCCTCCACACGACTGGCGCTAGAATCACCCCCATCTCTTATACTGAAACCTTATGCTTACCCGCCTCCTGACCACGAAGCTCCACATCCCCCTGCCTCGGCCGTCGCTCGTGCCACGGCCGCGCCTCGCGGCGCGGCTGGCCGAGGGTCTGGCGCGGCCCGTGACGCTCATCTCCGCCCCACCCGGTTCAGGCAAGACAACGGTGGTGGGTGAGTGGCGGGCGTCTGAGTCAGGCCGCGCCTACCCTCTCGCCTGGCTCGCCCTGGACGAAGACGACAACGACCCACCCCGCTGGCTGACCTATGTCATCGCCGCCCTGGAGACGGTCGTCCCCGGCATCGGCAGCGCCGCCCTTGACCTCTTCAACACGCCCGTCCCGCCCATTCCCAAGGATGTCCTGACCGTTGTACTGAGCCGTCTGGAAGGGGTGGCTACTCCGTTCGCCCTGGCGCTCGATGACTATCATGTGATCACCAACCCGGCCATCCACGCGGCCATGACCTACTTCATCGAACACCTCCCGCCGCCGATGCGCCTGCTCATCCTGACCCGCGCCGACCCACCACTACCCTTGGCGCGGCTGCGGGTGCGCGGCCACCTGACGGAGCTCCGGTCGGCCGACCTGCGCTTCACCCTCGATGAGGTCGCCGCCTTCCTCGAGCAGGCTGGCCTGACGCTGGCGCCCGACGATATTGAAGCCCTGGAAGCGCGGACCGAGGGCTGGGCGGCCGGGCTGCAACTGGCCGCACTCTCCCTCCAGGGACAGCCCGAGGTGGATCAATTCATTCGCTCCTTTACCGGTAGCGATGCCTACCTGGTTGACTATCTAGCAGAAGAGGTACTGACCCGTCTGCCCGACGACGTCCAGGCGTTTCTACTCCAGACCTCGGTCCTGAACTACCTGAGCGCGCCGCTGTGCGATGCGCTTACCGGACGCACAGATAGCCACGCCCTCCTCGACCAGCTGACCCGCGCCAATCTGTTCCTCATCCCCATGGACCCTGCCCGCCGCTGGTTCCGCTATCACCGCCTGTTCGCGGACCTGCTGCGCTACCGCCTGGCCGTTACCCGGCCGCCATCGTCGGCCCACCTGTCCCAGCGCCTGACTCAGTGGTTTACGGCCAGCGGCCTGACGAGCGACACGCTCCGTCTGGCCCTGGCTGGCCTTGACCTCGCCGTCGTGGCCCAGGCCGTCGAGCGGAGTGTCGGGCCGGGCTATGCCGCCGAGCACAGCCTGCTGCAATGGATCGAGGCGCTGCCCGACGCCGTCATCCGCGCCGACCCAGCCCTATGTTTGACCCATGCCTGGGCGCTCGTACCCGTGCTCCAGTTCCAGGCCGCCGAGGCCCGCGTTAGTGACGCCATCGCCGCCTCCGATGCTGAACCACAGGTGGTGGCTGAAGGTCAAATCGTGCGCGCGTTCATCGCCCAGAACACCTATCAGCCCCGACTCGCCATCGAGCGAGCGCAGACGGCGCTGTCACTCCTGGGTGAAGAGGGTCTCGGCTGGCGCAGCCTGGCCGGCCTGAGCCTCGGCATGGGCTATACGCTGGACGGACAACTACGATCAGCGATCCCCGTCTTCGAGCAGGCGGCTACCTGGGGACAGGCGGCCGGCCAGGCCAATATCATCCTCCACGCCCTGCGCAACCTCGGCCTCAGTCTGGCGCGGAGCGGCCGGCTCCGAGAGGCGGTCGCCACCTATGAGCGCGCGCTGGCGCTAACTACCACGCCCTCGGCCGGCGGTTATGTCGTCCTCGTTAGCCTGGCTGATATTTACTATGAGTGGAATGAGTTAGGCCGCGCCGCTGACTTGCTGCGCCGCGCCGCCGACCTGAGCCGTCAGTGGGGGAACTGGCGGCAGCTTGCCGAGTGCCATCTGTCCCTGGCGCAGATCCTTCAGGCGCAGGGCGATACAACGCCCGCCGCCCAGTACACTGTCGAGGCCGCCCGGCTCAAGGAAGTTCATCACCTGGGCTGGCTCTCGCCCTACCACGACACCCTCCATATCCGCCTCGGCGACGCCGCCACTGCCCTCCGTTGGGCCGCCGCGCCCGAATGCCATATTCGCGCCGCCGACCCCCCAGAAGCCGGTCGCGCCCTCCAGCAGTTGATGTACGCCCGCGCCCTGCTCGCCCAGGGGCGCGCTCTCGAAGCAGCGCCCTTTCTAAGCCGGATTCGCGGTCTCGCTGAGACGGACGGTCGCCTGGACCATGTCATCGCCGCGCTCCTCCTCGAGGCTCTGGCCTACCACCAGGTGGACGAGACTGCCCCAGCGGTGGAGTGCCTCCAGCAGGCGCTCACGCTCGCCGCGCCGCAAGGGTATGTGCGTCTGTTTGTGGATCAAGGTCTACCGATGACAGACCTGCTGGATATGGTCAAGTCCAACGCTGCGAGCCTGAGGGAGTATCGCGCCCACCTGCGGCGGCTCCTGCCTGACGGTGCGGAGGGAACGGTCACGGCGGGACTGGGGGAGGCCACCACCACAGGCCTGGCGGGACAAACGCCCCCGCCACTGATGGTGCCGCTGGTGGAGCCTCTCAGCGAGCGCGAACTTGAGATTCTCTTCCTCGTCGCGGAGGGAGCGTCCAATCGCGACATCGCTGACCGCCTGGTGCTGGCGCTGGGCACGGTCAAAACCCACATCCACCACATCTACGGCAAGCTAGGGGTGGAAAGCCGGACCCAGGCCATTGCCCAGGCCCGTGCCCGTGGATTACTCGACCCGTCCCGATAACCCCCCGTCCTATGCCCGTATCGTACAAGATACATCTTTGGATAGATGCAACTCACCCTGGATTAGCCTACAATAGGCGCACTGATCGACAGATTTCGACCACGCCACCAGGAGCGTGCCCATGTTGTCATCGACCCTTATTGCCGAAGACATATCCAGCGCCCACCTGTCGGCCTCTGTGCCAGAGGTGGACGAAGAGAGGTGGCTCGCTGCCCTGCGCCAGGGCGACGAAACCGCGTTCGGCCGGCTGGTGGAGCGCCACCACGGCGCGATGATTCGCCTGGCGATGGGCTATGTGCCTGACCGCGCGGTCGCCGAGGAAGTCGTCCAGGAAACGTGGCTGGGTGTTCTCCAGGGCCTGGACCGCTTCGAGGGGCGCTCCTCGCTCAAGACGTGGATTTACCGCATCCTCATCAACACGGCCAAAACGCGCGGCGTGCGCGAAGGCCGCACCATCCCCTTCTCGGCTCTGGAGAACCCGGACGAGGAAGGCGCGGAGCCGGCCGTCGAAGCCGACCGCTTCAAACCGAGCAATCACCACTGGGCCAGCCCGCCGGATAGCTGGACCGACCTGGACGACCGGCTGCACTCCCAGGCAACCCGCCAGGTCATTGACCAGGTCATCAGCCAGTTGCCGCCCGCCCAGCGCCAGGTCATTAGCCTGCGCGATATCCAGGGCTGGAGCGCAGAAGAAGTGTGCCAGTTGCTCAGTGTTAGCGAGACCAATCAGCGCGTCCTGCTCCACCGGGCTCGTTGTAAAGTACGTCGCGCCCTCGAAGATTACCTGGCATTGGCATGAGGTCGTATGGACAGTATGCCTATCTACGCCATCCGCGTCAAGGGGCGGCTCGATCCACGCCGCGCCGCCTGGTTCGACAACCTGGAAATCCAGCCCGCGCCGAACGGCGAGACGCTGCTCTATGGCCCTCTTGTAGACCAGGCAGCCCTGTTTGGGATTCTGGTCCGCATCCGTGACCTGGGCCTCAAACTCGTGGCCGTCAATACCGTCGAGCCATTCGACGCATAAGAAAACCTGACCGGTCTTGAAAAACCGTCAGGTCTCCTCGTTGCCACACAGATTTTCCTAAACTCGTCTGGTCTGCTCTATCGAGTGGCCTTCCCATCGCCCATGACCCGCCGCACGGCCGCCACAATGTGCGGCTCACCCGCCAGCGCGGCGGCCGCCAGGGTGGGGCTGTAGGGTAGCGGGGTGGAACTGGCCGCCACACGTTCGACCGGCGCTCGCAGGTAGTGGAACAGGTGAGTCGCGGCCTGAGCCGCCACTTCGGCCCCCCAGCCGAGGGTAAGCGGCGCCTCTTCGACGATCACCAGCCGCCCGGTCCGCGCCGCCGACCCAAACACGGTCGCCCAGTCGAAGGGAACTAGCGTGCGCGGGTCAATCACCTCCACCCCAATCCCGGCCTGAGCCAATGTTTCAGCCGCTGCCAGCGCCTCCTGCACCGCCGCGCCAACCGCGACCACCGTGCAATCATTGCCGGACCGCTTGACGTCCGCCACCCCAAAGGGAATGAAGTAATCGTCCTCTGGCACCAGCCCTGAGCCGTGATAAAGCGCTTTTGGCTCAAAAAAGAGCACGGGGTTGTTGGATCGAATCGCCGTCCTCAGCAATCCCTTGGCTTCATTGGGCGCGCTGGGGACAGCGATAATCAGGCCCGGGATACTTGCCAGCCAGGCTTCAAGGCTCTGGGAGAGTTGCGGGCCATACCCCTGCGCTGGACCGCTGCCGACGCGAATCACCAGCGGCACGCGGTACTGGCCCGCCGTCATGTAGCGGAGTTTAGCGGCGTGGTTGATGATAGGGTCGGCGGCCAGGGCCAGGAAGTCGGCCACCACCAGGTCCACCACCGGACGCAGCCCCGCCGCCGCCGCCGCCACCGCGCTACCGACGAGCACGCTCGGACTAAACGGAGCCTGAATGACGCGGTCGACCCCAAACCTTTCACGCAGTCCCGCGGTCGTCCTGAACGGCCCGGCCTCGGCCACCGATGGGCCAATCAGATAGACGGCCGGGTCGGCCTCTATAGCCGTCGCCAGCGCCTCCTGGACCGCCTGGGCCAGGGTCATCTCCCGCCCACCCAAGCGTGGCGGCTGAGCGCGATACAGCGCCGCTGGCTCCGGGCCGTAGACATGGGTGGTGAGGGTCTCCTGCGCTGGCGCGGGCATCGCCTGCACGCGCTCCAGGATACGGTCTACCTGGAGTTGCGCCGCTTGCGCGATTTCTCGCGCGTCCGATGGCGCCAGGGTCTTGGCCTCGACCAACTGGTTGTAATAGCGGATAAAGGGGTCGGCCGCTACGCGCGCCTCGTCGGACAGCCCCGCCAGCCGAGGCGCGCGCGCTTCGATGAGCGTCGGGCCGCGCCCGCTACGGGCCAGCCTCACCGCCGCGCGAACCGAACGGTAGACAGCCCATACATCCGCCCCGTCTACGGTCGCATTCCCAATGTCATAAGCCACGGCCCGCTGGGCGATGCGGCTCAGGCGGCGGTTGTCGTCTTCGGCCGGCGCCCCCTCGGCCTGGTCGTTGACCACGATAAAGACCACCGGCAGGCGCCGCTCGGACGCTAGGGTCAGCGCCTCGTGCACCAAGCCGCGGTCCATCGCGCCCTCGCCCAGGAAACACACCGTCACCTGATCCAGATGGCGGAGTTGCGCGGCCAACCCCCAGCCAACGGCCAGGGCGGTCGCAGCGCCGATGATGCTCGTCGCCAGCGCGCCGACGCGCGTATCGGACAGGTTATAGGGTCCGCCCTTACCCTGGCACAGTCCGCCCTGGCGGCCATACACTTCCGCAATGACCGCCGTCGGGTCACTCCCCCGCGCCAGGAAGTGGCTCAAACCGCGATGGGTCGTGACAAGGTTATCGGTCGGCCGCAGGGCAAAGCACGCGCCAACCGCCACACCCTCCTGTCCCTCACTTAAGAGCAGATCGGTGACAGGCAAGCGCCCCGCCTGCAACTCGGCCGCCAGCCGCGTCTCGACGGCCCGCAGCAAGGCCATTCGCCGTAACATTTCCAGGCGCAGCGGAGACTCTTCAGTAGGCAATGCCTGATCCAGACGTTCGACACGGCGTGGCGGCGCATCCCCCTCCACGGTGGGTATCAGTCGCTTGCTGAGCTTTTCAAAGGTGGGCGCGTCGGACGCGGCTGGCGGCCGACTGCGCGCCCCACGCTTCTTGGGGGGCGCTGCTGGTTCAGTGGGTGGTGGTGGGTTGGTGGTTAGTTCGGTGGTCACAGGTGGTGTGGTTTGTGGTTCGGTGACGGGCGCCTGGGCAGGCACGGTTAGATCCGGCGTCGGGGTAGTGGTCATACTGGCTGTAGCGCTTCTTTGGTCATCCGCAGGTGCGGGAAGGAGAGCCGGTGAATTGGCGGAGCCGGGCCGAGACCGAGTCGCCAGAGTTGTCGCCGCCCCGGATATAGCATCTACCAGGCTGGATACCCGCGCCCGCCACTGGCCAACGCCAGCCGGGGACTGGGTCGACGCGTTTGGCGCGAGGCCCAGGCGGCGAGCAGAGTCGAGGTAGATAGGCTGAGCCTCGCGCAGACGGTCCTCCAGGCCAGGCGCCAGGGATAAGTCCCCCGTGGCCCGCCCCCGCGCGATAAGCTGGGCTAGTGATAGTTGGCCCAGCCAGAGTTGGTGGAAGGCATCAGATGTCGTCCACACCTCCAGGTTCAACGAGAGGTCGGGTTGCCCGATCTGGCCGCGCAAGGGCACGGTGCGCCAATCAAGCACCAGGGCAGTCGCCAGGTCGCGGAGATGGAACCCCAGTACCAGAGGCGGCTGGCTCAGGCGTTGGGCAACCGCGGGACGTCGGTTCAACTGACGGGTGAAGTCTTTGAACAGGCGGAACAGTTGGTCGGTATTACGGATAGCAGACATGCGGAGAAACTCCTTACAACAATCTCTCAGATTGTACACCGCGTGGCCGGTTTGGGCAAGGTACACACCAGCGTGGTTCTGTCCATCGCCCCCCAGGCAGAAATCCCACACCCTGACCGCTTCGTCTTGACTCTTGCAGGGGTTGCCTAGTTTTGCGTTTATGCTATACTACGCCGTGCCGACTGTGAGCTATGTTTTGCTCGGAGGCCTGTACCCCGTACTCGGGGCAAGAGAGGCTATTATGCAGCGATCACCATCCCACCATCACCTGTCCTTGAGCCAGCAAGCGGTCAAACAGGCCATGCGTTCGGCCCACAACGACCGCGCGCTCAACGAGCCAAAACCAGGCGGGAATAGCTTCCTGGAGCATGCCCTCTTCATCATCTACAGCATGCCCCGCGCCTTTGGCTTGGTCTGGGGCGCCGCCCGTGTCTATGCCACCGCTACGGGCATCCTGACCATCATCAACGGCTTTATCCCGACCGCTCAACTCTATATCGGCAAGCTCATCATTGACGCCATCCAGGCTTCGACGGCGGGGCAGGCGCCGATGAACACCACGTATGTGTTCCAGTTACTCGCCCTGGAGTTTGGTCTCGTCATTGGTAGCGAGACCATGACCCGGCTCAATGGCTACATCCAGGGCATCGTCGGCGACCTGATCAGTCATAGCATCAATAACCTGATTCTGGAAAAGGCGACGACACTGGACCTGGAAACCTTCGAAAACGCGACGTTCTACAACCAGTTGCAGAACGCCCAACGCGAGGCGACCATCCGGCCCATCTCCCTGGTCAACCAGGTCTTTGGCATCTTCCAGAACACCATTACCTTTGCCTCGCTGCTCGTGCTGATGCTCAGATTTAACCCCTGGATTATGCTCCTCCTATTCGTCTCGGTCGTCCCCAACCTGTTTATCCAGAGCAAGGTGGCCGAGTGGGTCTACTTACAGCAGAAGGCCCGCGTCGCCATCAACCGCCAACTCCAGTACCTGTCTACCCTCCTCACCTCGGATACCACCGCCAAAGAGATCAAGCTCTACCGCTTAGGCAACTACTTCCTCGATAAGTACAAGTCTTACTTTGGCAAGGTCTACAACGAGAACCGCCAGTTGGACCGCCGTCAGTCGTTCATGGGCATCTCGCTCAGCGTCATCTCCAACATTGCGTTTTATCTCAGCTATGCCTATATCGTCCTCCAGGCGGTGCAGGGCCGCATCACCCTGGGCGACCTGACGCTGTACGTCGGCATCTTCCGCTCCAGCCAGTCGCTACTGCGCTCGCTACTATTGTCCTTCTCCGGCCTCTATGAAGGCAACCTGTACCTGAGCAACCTCTACAGCTTCCTGGACCTGGAGCCAGACATAGACAAGGGTGATACCAGCCTCCAGCCAGCGCCCACCACGCTCAAGCAGGGCATCGAGTTCCGCCACGTCTGGTTCAAGTACCCCAATGGCCGTGACTGGGTCCACAAGGACCTAAACTTCCATATCAAGCCCGGCGAGACAATTGCCCTGATCGGTGAGAACGGCGCCGGCAAGACGACGCTGATCAAGATGCTGACGCGGTTGTATGATCCCACCGAAGGGCAGATTCTCGTGGATGGCGTGGACCTGCGCGAGATTGACCCCCATAGCTGGCGCTCGAACATTGGCGTCATCTTTCAGGATTATGTTCAATATCAGATGACGGCCCGCGAGAACATCGGCCTGGGCAAGACCGACTCGATAGACGACTTCGACCGTGTGCGCCAAGCAGCCCAGGCCAGCGGCGCGGACCAGGTCATCGGCAAACTGCCGCTGCGCTACGAGTCCATCCTGGGCAAATGGTTCGACGGCGGCCAGCAACTCTCCGGCGGCCAGTGGCAAAAGATCGCCATCTCACGCGGGTTCATGCGCGATGCGCCTATCCTCATCCTCGACGAGCCGACGGCGGCCATTGACGCCCGCGCCGAGCATGAGTTCTTCCAGCGCATGAAGACGCTCGCCGAAGGCAAGACAACCTTCCTGATTACCCACCGCTTCTCGACGGTAAAGATCGCCGACCGCATTATCGTCATCGAGAACGGCAAGCTGGCGGAACAGGGCACACACAGAGAACTCATGACCCTGAATGGCGTGTACGCCAACTTCTACAAGCTGCAGGCGCAAGGGTTCCAGCAAGACGATGACACCGCGACAGCCGCTCCGGCCAGCGCGTCTGTCGCCACGGCGGCTGCGGCGGGTGGAGGAGAGTAGTCATCTTGTGTAGGCGAGGGCCGGCGCTGTAGGTTTCCTGTAGGCTGGCTGTGGCGCTGGTGTGCGGCGGAGTCTTCAAAGCCAGGTATAATGGGGATAGTAAGGCGCTGAGGCACTACCAAGGCCAAGTGGAGGGAGAGGCTGATGGCGTTCGGCAGTTTCCAGAAGGCGCTCACCCTCATTCTGTCGGACGACCGCTTGTCCCACGAGTTAGTTGACCCCCGCCGGTTCGCGGAATGGGTCAGCCAGCAAGGCTTCGACCTGGACCCGGCCGAGTGGCAGCAACTAAGACAGACCATCGAGCGCAGCGCCCTCGATTCACTCTAGTCGTCTCAATTCACCATCATCATGTCACACTCTGTTAGGAGGAACGTACCATGACTGCTGCTGATTTCCAGCGCGCGATTGCCCTTCTCAACAACGTTGGCCCCATTGAGGCCGCCAAGATCCTGTCCGTCCCGCTCGACCTCAACGAGTTCATCATGAGCAACCGCCTCGTGTTGGACGAGACCGAGATCCGCGAGTTGAAGTCGTACTTCCGCGCCTAAGGCTGAGTGACCAACTAAATACAGAGACGGGTCGGCATGAGCCGACCCGTTTTGCTGTGTCGCAGCATCGCTCGCTGCCCTATCCATCCTCTATCATCCTGTTCGACAGCCGTAAGCCAGGCGTAGGCTGGGTGTCGCCCCACTGTCCGCTATACGCCTCGTTTTGTGGTATACTGGTCGCAAGTCGAGGCCGAGGGTCACTTTCCAGGTGACGTCGGTCAGAGAGCTAACTCAAGCAACTAAAAGTCACCTACACTGTATCAGGGAGGAACAACATCATGACTTCTGGCGATTATCAGCGTGCAATTGGCCTGCTCGAACCTCTAGGCGCCATCGAGGCCGCCAAGATCCTGTCGGTTGATATTGATCTGCGCAACTTCATCCAGAGCAACCGCCTGGAACTGGATGAGACCGAGATTCGCGAATTGAAGGCGTACTTCCGCGCCTAAGCCTGCCTGAGTCCCCTCCCGGGCGGGCTGGCGGCGCCAGCCTGCCCGGTCTCCAGCCCGCACTAGACCACGCCCGTCCAAGAACTGTCGGGCGAAGGGTGTACGCGCGGTGTAAGCCAGATGTGGCGTGGATGTGCGGCAGCGAAGAGGCGGCGCTGCTACACTAAAGGTACATCCCGAGAGAGGAGACCAGGTATGCCATCAGCCGCGTTCCTGTCCGCCCTCAATCTGGTCCGCAATGCGACCGCTGAGCAGTTGCGCGTCCTGCAGAACCCACGCGAGCTGGAATTGGCGCTGCATGGCATCGGCATCTCGACGGCCGATCTGGACCTGGATGAGTTGGCGGTCTTGAAAGACGAGATAAATATGGGCGCCCGTTTTGCTTGACGCGGGCGCGGCCCATTCCTCAATACTGAACCCCGGTTCCCCAGCGGAGCCGGGGGTTTTTTATCGCCCGGCCGCGAGCCACACCAGGCCAACAATCGTGTGAGAGGAGTGGCCATCCCCCTAAGGCTAATTTGCATAATAGCATAAATCATATATGATATATGCTATTGCTTGGGTCGTCGATTCCTGAATCGGTCGTCGGGCGGACACCCTGTTTGACCTTTTTCTCTGTCTGTGGTAAATTGTCGCTCGTCCCTGGGTCGAACTCGTCCGTCCCTAGACGCGCCCACGGCGTCGCTGATCTGGCAGAGGTGGCTGTGCCAACATATACGACCTATGGTTAAGGAGGAGAGAATGTCGAATGCCCGTTCCATGACGACCTGGCTCCGGCTCATCGCGTTGGCGCTGGTGGCGCTGGTGGCCCTGGCCTGCGGGGGCGGCGGAACCGCCACGGCGCCCGCCCAGCAGCAACCCGCCCAGCAGCCCGCCCAGCAGCAACCCGCCCAGCAGGCGCCAGCTGCCAAAGGCCCGGTCGAGATTCGCGTCGCCTGGTGGGGGTCGCAGGACCGCCACGACCGCACCATCAAGGCCATCGAACTGTTCATGAAGAAGAACCCCGACATCAAGGTGACGTATGAGTTCGCGGTGTGGGACGACTACTGGACCAAGATGACGACGCAGGCGGCCGGCAATAGCCTGCCCGACGTGATGCAGCAGGACTACGCCTACATTGACGAGTGGTTCAAGCGGGGTCTCCTCGCCCCCCTGGATGACTACGTCAGCAGCGGCGCCATCAACCTCAAGGACGCCTCCGAAGAGTTCTACAAGGGCGGACGCGTCCAGGGCAAGCTCGTCGCCATCAACCTCGGCTCCAACTCACCCTCTTTTGGCCTGGATGTAGACGCCTTCAAGAAGGCCGGTATCGCCATTCCCTCCGACAACTGGACCTGGCCGGAATTCGAGAAGATTGCCACCGACCTGCACACCAAGCTCGGTATCTGGGGCTTCGGCCACGACCTGGCTAACGACCAGATGTGGAAGTCCATCTACTTCTCAGCCGGCGAATGGGCCTACACTGACGACGGGAAGAAGATCGGCTATGCTAGCGACAAGATCCTAGTGGACTATCTCAACATGATTCTTCGCCTCCAGAAGGCGGGCGTGACGCCCAGCCGCGCCGAGGCCCAGGCGACCTACGTGGGCAAGCCGGTGGAGCAGTTGGCGATTGTCACCGGCAAGTCGGCCATGGACTTCTTCCACAGCAATCAGATCATCGCGGTGTGGAAGGCCGCCGGCGAGAACCGCAACATCAAGATGGTGGCCCTGCCCCGCCAGCCCGGCGGCAAGTCGGCCAACTATATCAAGCCCTCGCAGTTCTTCAGCGTAACCTCCCAGTCTAAGCAGAAGGAAGCGGCCGCCAAGTTCATTGACTTCATCACCAATGATGTCGAGGCTAACGAGATTCTGGCCGCCGAGCGCGGCGTGCCCATCTCGTCCAAGGTCCGCGACGCCCTGAAGCCCAAGCTGGGCAAGGCGCAGGTCGAGATGTTCGACTACGTGGATCGCGTGGCGAAGGACGTGCAGCCCATCAAGCCGCCGGACCCGGCCGGCCACACCGACATCGTCAAGAACATCTGGGGTCCGCAGGTCGTTGACCAGGTGCTGTTCGAGAAGACGACGCCGGAGAAGGCCGCCGCCCTCCTGCGCGACGAGGCGACGAAGATCCTGGCGAAGTAGGGACACGACCACTGACCGCTGACCGACGAGAAAGCCCTGTTCTTCTCTGCGGTCGGTGGTCGGTGGTCGTCGGTCCTCCAGAAGGAGCACATATGGCAAGCGCGGGTCGCCCGGCGGTGTCGCAGGCGCCAGTGGTCGGCACAGGGACCATCGGACAGCGGCGAGGGTTCCGCCACGATAACCTGACAGGCTATCTGTTTATCGCGCCCTGGCTCATCGGGTTCTTTGCGTTTACGCTCATCCCGATGATTGCGTCGCTGTACTTCTCGTTTACCGAGTACAGTGTGCTGAGTTCCCCGCGCTGGATTGGGCTGGACAACTTTGTGCGCATGTTCACCCAGGACGCGCGATACTGGAATTCGGTGCGGGCCACTTTCACCTATGTCTTTACCGCGGTGCCGCTACGCCTGATTTTCGCCCTGGCCGTCGCCATGCTGCTCAATACCAAGCACAGGGGAGTCAGCCTCTACCGCGCGGCCTACTACGCGCCGTCTATCGTCGGCGGCAGCGTGGCCGTCGCCGTCATGTGGCGGCAAATCTTCGGTACCGAAGGCGTGGTCAACGCCGTCACGCACGTTTTCGGCATTCCATCCGTGACCTGGCTGGGCGACCCGGCCACCGCTATCTGGACGCTGGTGACGCTGGCGGTCTGGCAGTTCGGCTCGCCCATGCTCATCTTCCTGGCCGGCCTCAAGCAGATTCCCCAGGAGCTTTACGAGGCGGCCGCCATGGACGGAGCGACCCCCTGGAGCCGATTCACCAGCATCACTCTGCCTATGCTGTCGCCCGTCATCTTCTTCAACCTGGTGATGCAGATCATCAGCGGGTTTATGGTGTTCACCCAGGCGTTTATCGTTACGGGTGGCGCGCCGCTCGACACCACCCTGTTCTACGCCCTCTACCTGTACCGCCGCGCCTTCGAGACGTTCCAGATGGGCTACGCCTCGGCCATGGCCTGGGTGATGCTGCTCGTCATCGCCTTCTTCACCGCCATCGTCTTCAAGTCTTCGAGCTACTGGGTATTCTACGACAACAAGGAAGGCGAATAGCCCTCGAAGGAGCTTGATGTGAGCGCGACGACCGCCCCTGTTTCACGCTATCTGCCCCAGCGCCGCAAATGGATGGGCAGCCTGCTGCACCACGTCATCGTGGCTGGCCTGGGGTTTGTCATGATTTACCCCTTGCTGTGGATGTTCGCCAGTTCCTTCAAGGCGCCGTCGGAAATCTGGACGAATATCACTTCCCTGGTCCCGCAGCACTTCACCCTCGACAACTACGCCAACGGTTGGAAGGGCTTCGGCGGCATCACCTTCACCACGTTCTATATCAACTCGTTCATCTATGCCTTTTTCGGCACGCTGGCGGCGGTGACAACCTCGGCGGTGGTGGCCTTCGGCTTCTCGCGTATCCCGTTTAAGGGCCGCGCCTTCTGGTTCACCTGCATGTTGATGACGCTCATGCTGCCCGCGCAGGTGACCATCATTCCGCAGTACATTGTCTTCAGCAAGCTGGGCCTGCTCAACACCTTCTGGCCGCTGATTCTGCCGCGCCTGGGTGGGCAAGCCTTCTTTATCTTCCTGATTATGCAGTTCATCCGGGGCATCCCGCACGAGTTGGACGAGGCGGCTGAGATTGATGGGTGCAACAAGTTGAGCATCTTCACCCGCATCATGCTGCCTCTCATCTCGCCGGCGCTGATTACCTCGGCCATCTTCTCGTTCTACTGGACGTGGGAGGACTTCCTCTCGCCGGTGGTTTACCTGAACAACCCCAAACTGTACACCATATCGCTGGCGCTGCGCTCGTTCGCCGACCCGTCGGCCACGACGGACTGGGGCGCCGTGTTCGCCATGTCGTCGCTATCGCTGGTACCGGTGTTTATCCTGTTCATCGCCTTCCAGCGCTACCTCGTCGAAGGCATCAGCACGACGGGCCTCAAGGGATGACGGAGGGCGGAAGACCGAGGGCATAAGGCGGAAGGCCACCGAACGAGTCAGCCGTGGCGTCAGGCCACAGGGCAAGGGGGACCGCGCCCTAAACGGCGCGGCGAGGTAGAGGTAGCCCTCTGTGGCTACCCTGGCAGCCAGCCGTGACGTTTAGGCTACAGGCCACGTAGAAAAAGGACGAAGGACCGAGGACCAGGCAATCTTGGTCTTCGGTCCTTCGTCTTTCGTCCTCAGCACTCAGCACTCAGCACTGCTAGACCACCTCCAACCCATTCAGATCGGGCAAAGCAGGGAAGGGCGCGTGCGGCTCGGTCTGATACCAGAAGGCCGTCGAGGCGATGTCGTCCTGGAGGGGCAGGTAGCGCGACTGGCCCTCCAGCTTCGACCGCCAGCCCAGCGCCTGGATGGTGACACGCAGGTCTTGCTCAAACCGAATCGGGTCCATGATGTGCCAGCGGTACATACCAAAGCGCGGCTGGCTCTGGTACAGCCCGTCGGGCTTGATCACCTGGGGCAGGCCCAGGAACGGCGTCGAGTAGACGCCGTACTCGCCAGCCGGGTGCTCGAAGTTCCACGCCCCGCCAAAGTAGTCCTCGGTTCCCGTGCCGCAGATGGTGGGCCAGTCGGTGTCGCCGTCCAGATAGAACTTGATCTCGCCCTCGCCCCACCATCCCGTGTTGTGGACGCCCCATGCCAGATACGTGCCCACATAGTGGCCCTGTCCCTGCACACCGTCGAGCAGGGTGTGGACTTGGGCATAGGGCAGCGAATTGCTCCGCCGCCACTGGGCGTGGAAGAGAGCCAAGTCATCCGGCACGTCGGTCAGAGTATAGTCAATCTGGTAGTAGAAGCCCTTGATCTCGTCGGGAGCCAGGTTTTCCAGCGTGATGCGGGCGTGCTGGCGGAAGGGCATCTCCCAGTAGCTATTGAAGCCGCCGGCCGGGTTGACGGCAATCGGCAATGAACCGATATTGCAGCGCACGCCCCAGCCGTTGCAGAAGAAGTCGCCCAGCGGCGTCTCGACCGACGGGTTGGCCTCGCCGTCCCAATACATACGCAGCACGAGCCGCCGCCACGCCGTGGGGTGGACGGTCAGCCAGATGTGTTGAATCGCGCCCGGCCCCTCCATGTCGGCCAGCGTGACGGTGCTCTGGCCGGCGAGGTGGATACTGGGTGAGACCTTCCAGCCCTGGCCCAACTCCCGCGCCGCGACCGCCCCCGTTCCCTCCGTCGCCCTCCCCCCCTGGCCCTTGGCGCCCGTCGGGTTCTCCGCGCTGATGGACCGCGTCTGCGCCCGTGAGAGTCGCGCCAGGTTGCCCAGGCCCAGGCCCAGCCCATTGAATGGTACGCTCATTGTATGCTCCATGTGCTGCGGTCCTCGCCTACGCTGCTTCGGCGGCGACGGCCTGGGCGACAGCCTTGATATAGCGCAGGTTGTCGCGCGTGCGCTCCGCCACGGGCTGCTCAGTCGAGAAATCCTCGAACGACACCCAACCATCGTAGCCGACCTGGCGCAAGGCGCGGAACAGGGCGGCCATATCTACGACTCCACCGTTGATGGTCGCCCAGTCGGACTTCCACTCCACGCTGCCATCGGGCCGCCCACCTACAGACCGCCATTGTGCGTTCTTGAGGTGGACGTGAGCGAGATACGGCCCTAACACCTCCAGGCCCAGCCGGTAGTGCTCGTAGCCTTCGTGGACCATATTGCCCGCATCGTGGATGGCCCCCACGTCCTGCGGGTCGAACGGCTCCAGAAAACGCGCCACCGCACTGGCGCTAGGCGTCAGGCTGCCGTGGTGGATTTCGATGAGCGAGCGCACCCCATACTCCTTCGCCATCTGGGCGATCTCGCGGTACTGCGCCTGGGCACGCTTAAACTGCTGAGTGTAGCTGCCCGTCGTATCGAAGCGCGTGACGTCAATGCGGACCTGCCCTGCCCCAAGCGCGACGACCCCTTTGAAGACAGTTTCAGCCTGCGCCGGGTTGTCACAGCGGACGTAGGTTCCCACGTTGGGTATTGCCAGGCCGTACTGCTCGGACAGGGCACGAATACGAGGGGCATCTTCAACCAAGCTCGCCAGCGGCCAGGTGCAGCGGTTGCTTACCGAGAAGCCCGGCGCGCCTGTGCTGGGGGGCTGGTCAGTCACCCGCCACTCGACCCCATCGTAGCCGCTTTCGTGTAACAGCCGTACCCCCTCTTCAGGGGTGTACTCCGGCAGGCTGACCGTAAATACGGCATAGCGCATGTGGCTCTCCTTTGACACACAGCGTAATGTTGTGTATCCTCGACACGTCTATATTATATACGATATAAAAAATTGCCCGCGCGAGGCTTTATGCTCCTCAACATTTCCCCCCCTCCTCAGTACCAGACCAAACAAAAAATGGTCTATCACACGCTCCGCCATGCGATTATGCACTGCAAGTTGCCGCCAGGGCAGCGGCTGGTGATTGAAGATATCGCCCAGCAATTGAATGTCAGCCCCATCCCCGTGCGCGAGGCGCTCCAGTTGCTCCAATCGGAGGGCCTGGCCGAAAACATCCCTCATGTGGGGGCCTCGGTTGCGCCCATCTCCCGCGACTCGGTCATCGAGGTCTTTAGCCTGATGGAAGGCCTCGAAGTCGTCGCCTCGCGGCTGGCTGTCAGCCGCCTCACCCCCAAGACGACCCAGGAACTGGCCGCTATGGTGACCGATATGGATGCGGCGGTCAAGAACAGTGACTCCGAGTGTTGGACGGACCTGAATACGCGATTCCATACCAGCATCGCGCGGCTCACCCAGATGCCCATGCTCCAGCAGATGACGATGCGCGCCCTGGATCACTGGTCCCGCATTCGCCGCTACTTCTTCAACCAGGTCCACTACAGCCGCATGGAGCAGGCCCAACAGGAGCACCACGCCATCCTCGAAGCCTTGACGGCCGGCGACTACGCCCGGCTGGAGGCGGTGGTCAAGGCCCATAACCAGGGGGCGTTGGCGACATATATGGAGGCGCTCTCGGCTTAGCACGAAGGGCGAAGGACCAAGGACGGACGACGGAGGACAGAGGCCAAAGTGCCGCCTTCTGCCTGCCGCCTACGCCTCGGCCCACATCCGCCGCATAAACTCGCCAGCCCCACGCGCCTGGCCAGCCAGGTTGTCCCAGGAACACTCCGCCGAAATGCGGCGGTCATAGCCGCACGCCCGTAGGGCGGCCATGAAGCCAGTGTAGGCGTACCCCCCGCCGCCGGGCGCGCGCCGACCGCCGTCCGCGACGTGTACATGGGCCAGGTAAGGCGCGGCCGCGACCACGTGCGCCAGGGCTTCGTGTTCCATCGCCAGGTGGTGCAGGTCGGCCAGCAGGCGCACCGATGACAGGCCGCGCGTCTCGATAAAGCCCTGGCACTCGGCCACCGAGTTGAATACGTTGGTCTCCGTGCGGTTCAGGTGTTCCAGGCATAGCTCGATGCCGGAGCGAGCCGCCGTGTCCCCTGCCAGTTTCAAGTCCTCGGCCAGTTGGTCCAGGGCGCGCTCCCTCGGCCAGCCGTCCGGAATGCGCCGCGCCGCCCCGCTCCCCAGCACAGCGACCTGCGCGCCTAGCCGCGCCATGCGGGGGAAGACGCGCTCGAAGTAGCCCCGCACCGCGTCGCGGTCCACCTCCGGTCCGGCCAACGGCAGGCTGCCCGGCACGAGGACATTGAACGACTCGGACCGTAAGGGCGCGGCCTCGAAAGCCCGCAGTGTCGGCTCAGCGGCGCGGTCGTCCTCAAACGGTAGGATGCTCGCGGCCGGCAACTCGCAGAAGTCGAAGCCTGCCTCGGCCAGCACCCCAATTTCCTCTACGGTCTTCACACACACGCCAAAACGCATGACACCTCCAAGCCTACTCCCTAATCCTTCTCTTCCCGGCCTGCAAGTCGGCCAGAAGGGCGACATAGGCGGCGCGGTCAAGGGGCAATCGCACAGTGCGCTCCTCGAAGCTCGACAGGATGATGGCGTTGGCGAGTTCGAGGGACATGGCGCCGTCGCGGCCATCGCAGCGCGGCCGGCCGCCCTCGACAATGGCGCGGTACAGGTCGCGGTAGACAGCCAGGTGCCCGCCGCCGTCGCCCGGCAGGGTGATGGTCTCCACCTGCGCGGCCGGCGCCTCAAACATACCTGTAGCAGTCGCCATGTGCTCGGGCATGTCGGGCGTAAGGCGCGTCACGGTCAACTGGTCGCCTGCCAGCTCGAGCGCCCCGTTTTCGCCCACAATCTCCAGCCGGCGCGTGAGACCTGTCTCAGCGGTACTCATCGCCAGGTAGCCCGGCGCGCCGTTAGGGTATTCGACCATGGCCTGGGCGGTGTCTTCGGCCTCGATCGCATGGTAGCGAGTGCGAATCCAGCCCGTGACCCGCGCGGGCGGGCCAGCCAGATAACAAAACAGGTCGAGCGGGTGCGGCCCCTGGTTCATCAAGACCGCGCCCCCTTCGCCCCGCCACGTGCCGCGCCAGCCAGCTGCGCGATAGTAGGCCGACGGGCGATACCACGGCTCGATGCACAGCGTCCGTACGATGGGGCCAATAGCCCCCGACTCCATGAGCGCCTTGGCGCGTTCGATGACCGGACGAAACCGCTGCTGGAAGTTGACGACCAGGAGACGGCCGGCCTGGTCCGCCGCCTGGATCATCTGGTCCGCCGCGCCCACGTGGACGGCCAACGGCTTCTCGACGAGGACGTGCGCGCCGAAGGCGAAGGCATCCACCGCCAGCGGCGCGTGGAAGGGGTGGGGCGTCGTAATGACGGCCACATCGGGTTTGTGTTCCGCCAGCATGGCGCGGTGGTCGGTGTACCAAGGGCAGCCGATCTCCTGAGCGCGGGCCTGAGCGCGGGCGGCGTCAATATCGGCGACGGCGACCAACTCGGCCTCGGGCATCTGCTTGAGGGCTTTGATGTGCGACGGCCCAATGACCCCGCCCACGCCAATAATCACACAGCGTAGGATCCGGCTAGCGTTCGTCTCCTGAGAGGCAGGCATAGTAGATAAGCTCCTTTCGATAGAGGGTTCGCCTCTAGAATGACTACATTGTACAGAATATGTTATATTTAGCGAACCGGGAAGGAGTGTGAACGCGGCTGAATATTCATTCACCGCGACATCTTAATCCGCCGAGCCTTCCCAGGCGTGCTCTGACATGGGTGACCCACGCCCGTAGGCGAAGCAACGGGGAGCCGTCAGCAAGGGGGCAAACTAGCGTTGTGAAAGAGTGTGAAAATCGCAGCGGAAGGCCAGTATCACTGTATAGGGTTGACTCGTCCTTTAACGTAGTATTCACGTTTGCAGGGACAAGTGATGAGGGACGGGGCCGCCACGTCCGGGGCAAGGAAATCCTGCCGCTATCCCTCCTTGCCAACCCCTAGAGGTGAAGCTAGTTATGCGCCGATATGCCTGGCTTATTCTCGTCTTGCTGGTTCTGACACCGGCGACTGCCTATCCCCAGACGCCCCCCACCCCGCCGAGCGCGGCGCCCACTGGCATGACCGCTCAGGTAGGGGCTGGCCCAACCATCACCGAGCCGCCGGGCGCTCAGGTCTCGGCGCGGCGGGTGGTGGTCAAACTCCGCGCCCCTTTGGATGCAAAGGGCGTCGCCGTCGGCTCGTCCCTCGCCAGCGTTAACCGCCAGTTCGGCACACAGTTGACACCCCTATTCTACCCGGCCCCCCGCGGCCCCCAGGCCCTCAAGCTGTTCCTCTCGATGGGCATGGACCGCCTGTACGTCGCCACCGCCACCAGCGATATCGATACTCAGGCGGCGGCGCGCGCCTTCAAGCTCAGCGCCGAGGTCGAGGACGCCGAGCCAGACGCCGTTGGCGAAGGCGGAGGCGGGCCGCCCAACGACCCGTACTACGGTTCCCTGTGGCAGTTACCCAAGATCAACGCCCTGGGCGCGTGGGACATTAGCACCGGCAGCCCCAACCTGGTCGTCGCCATCATTGACACGGGTCTCTGGGGCTGGCATCCTGACCTGCGCTACCGCGTCTGGTACAACCCGGGCGAGATTCCCGACAACGATATTGACGACGATGGCAATGGCTATGTGGACGATAACTGGGGCTGGGACTTTGTCAATGGGGACAACGTGCCGCAGGGCGACCACTGGCACGGCTCGCACGTCGGCGGTATTGTCGGCGCCGAGGTCAACAATGGTATCGGCGTGGCGGGCCTGGATCAGAGGGCCAGGCTGATGGCGGTCAAGGTACTGGACAGTCAGAACCGAGGCAACTACACGACCTGGGCGCAGGGCGTCTACTATGCCGTGGAGAACGGGGCGCAAGTCCTGAACATGAGCCTGGGCGGGAGCGTTGAGGGCCACCTGGCCCTCCAGACGGCCATTGACTACGCCCACAGCCGAGGCGCGGTGATCGTAGCCTGCATGATGAATGAAAACTCGTCCACACCCTTCTACCCGGCCGCCTACGCCAGCACCATCGCCGTCGGGGCGACCGACCGCAACGACTACCGCGCCAGCCCGTTCGACTGGGGGGGCGGCAGCAACTATGGCAGCCACATTGACGTCGTCGCGCCCGGCAACCTGATCTACAGCACCGGTCTCAATGACAGCTACCTGTATGGTTCCGGCACCTCCATGGCCGCGCCTCAGGTATCGGCCCTGGCCGCCCTGATTCTGGCCGTCGCCCCCAACCTCAGCAACGAAGAGGTGCGACAGGTCATTCGCCAGACGGCCCGCGACGGCGTCGGCCGGCCCGGCGAAGACCTACCCGGCTGGGACCCTTACATGGGCTATGGCCGCATTGATGCCGCCCGCGCCCTGGCCCGCGCCCACGAGTTGGCGTTGCCCGCCCCAACTCCGACGGTGACGCCGCGTCCACCCACACCGACACCGACGCCACCCGCTGTAACACCGACACCCATCGCCGGCTGCGCCTCACCGCTGGTTAACGGCGGCTTCACCGGCCGCGAGGGCTGGACCCTCAACGGGCGGCGCTCGCTCATCAGCAGCACCGGGCGAACCGGGTCCAGCCTATTCCTCGGCTTGCTGTCAGGAGATACGGTGGAGAGTTCGACAGGGGACTGGGCATCGGGCCGGCAAACGCTGACGCTGCCAGCGGAGTTCACCCGCCTGGAACTGAGTTTTTGGGCCTACACCGCGCACACCGGCGGCGCCGATACGAACGACCGCTTCCTGGCCCGCGTCCTAAACGCGGCCAACGCGACGCTGGTGGATGTGCCGCTGCAGGTGGACAGTGGAGCCTGGCGGGAGTACCGCGTGGACCTGACGCAGACCCTGGCCGGACAGGCGGGCCAGCCGGTGACCGTCTACTTCGCGGTCAAGAACGTGGGGGGCAGCGGCGGCAACGCCTACATGCGGGTGGATGACGCCGCGCTGATGGTCTGTGGGGCAGGAGCGCCGTCCAGCCAGCCCTCCCCCACGCCTACCCCGTCCGACACGCCCACGCCCACCCAGACCCCGCCACCGTGCCCGTATCCCGTCGGCGCGTCCGGCTACACCTTCGTCTGGATGA
>JAHCIP010000072.1 GCA_026129165.1 Anaerolineae bacterium | reverse complement strand
CCCGCTCGCCCGGCGGCATCCCGATTATCGCCTTACCTAGCGCCCTCCGCAAGCCGGGTAAGCCAGCCGTCAGCCGCATCGTCCCCATGCTGAACCGAGGCGCTGGCGTCGTCACAACCCGTAACCACGTCCACTATGTCGTAACCGAGTACGGCGTGGCCGACCTCTATGGCAAGACCATCGCCCAACGGGGCGAGGCGCTCATCCAAATCGCCGCACCCGAGTTCCGCGACGAATTGACCCAGATGGCGCGCGAGTTGCGGTATATCTAACCCCTGCCTATCGTACAACCGCTAGACTTAGACCCTAAAGGTTTCCTAACCTTTAGGGTCTGCTTTATGTCATTCGACGGTGGAGGAGTCTTCACGGTAGGGTGTGTTATCTACCCCGTATCGAGAGGCCGAACGACATACAATGGGAGTGAGGAAGATAGCCCTCATTCCCGGACCTGGGCCGGGTCAAGAGTACGAAAGGGGTTGTAAAACCATGTACCATACCATTCTCGTCCCATTGGACGGTTCAAATCTCAGTGAAAGAGCCTTGCCGCTAGCCACGGCCTTCGCCAAGGCGTCCGACGCCCAATTAGTGCTCGTGCGCTCAGTATGGGTGCCCCGCTTGTCGGATATTACCCCCGAAGAGGAGGAGGTCAAGGCAGTTGACGAAGCTGAGGAGTACCTGGCCGACCTGGCCTTCAAGCTCGGCGCGCAGGGGCTGCAGGTCCAGACCGCCGTGCCCTACGCCCCGGCCGCGGAAGGCATCCTCATGGAGATTGAGCTACGCCATGCTGATCTGGTCGTGATGTCTACCCACGGGCGCTCCGGCCTATCTCGCCTGATCTATGGGTCGGTAGCGGAAGCCATCCTCGCGCACAGCCCGACGCCAGTGCTGCTCGTCCGTGTCACGAAGGAC
This sequence comes from Anaerolineae bacterium, assembly GCA_026129165.1. Classification (GTDB taxonomy): domain Bacteria; phylum Chloroflexota; class Anaerolineae; order Epilineales; family JAHCIE01; genus JAHCIE01. The sequence continues at coordinate 21,245 of JAHCIP010000072.1, read as the reverse complement.
GAAGCGGCGCAGACGAGCCTGCCCGACGATCCACAAATCCTTGTGCCGCTGGATGGGTCCGAATTCGCCGAAGTGGCGCTGCCCTATGCGAGCGAACTGGCGCGAGCGCTAAACGGCACTCTCGTCCTGTTGCGCGCTGTCGTTCCGCCTCCCCAATGGGTAGACACCGTGATGACCGTCCCGTACCCGACCGAGGAAGTCATTGTGCGCGGTGAAGAGGATGCGCGCGCCTATCTGCATGACCTGGCTGAGCACCTGAAGGCCGACGGTCTGCGGGTCAAGATGGCGGTTGAAGTGGGGCACGCCGATGAGGTCATCCTGCGGCTAGAGAAGGGGCCGATCCAGCTAGTGGTCATGGCGACCCACGGCCGCACCGGGCTGGCCCAGGCCGTCTTCGGCAGCGTGGCGGTGTCGGTGATGCACCGAGGCAACTTGCCGCTCTTGATCGTGCGGCCCAAGGGCATGACACCGCCGGTCGGCGCGAAAGCGAGCGAGGAACCGACCCCGATGGCCGTGATGCACCTGTGATGGGGGAGGACTAGGAAGGGAGGAGGCGCCATGTACCAGACAATTCTCGTGCCGCTGGATGGCACCGTCTTCAGTGAACGCGCCTTGCCGCTGGCGACAACCATCGCACGGGCGACCGGCAGTCGTCTCGTGCTGATACGAGCCGCCTGGGCGCCGCAGCAGCCCGGTATGGACGCCGTCGAGTCCCAGCAGTGGGCTATCCGCGAAGCGCAAATGTACCTAGAGAGCGTGGCCGAGGGGCTGAAGGCGCAAGGGGCGCCAGTCGAGTTGAGCGCGCCACACGCGCTGGCCGATGTGGGTATCTTGCGCGAGATCGCCGTCCAACGCGCCGATCTGGTAGTGATGGCTTCACACCGCCAGCCCAACCGCCAACACCAGATTGTCGGCTCGATTGCCCAGGCAGTCCTGTCGCAGAGCCCCGTCCCGACGATTGTCCTACGCGTGGAAGAGCATCTGCATCCCAGCCCGCGCCCCCACGCGCCAGAGTTGATCGTGCCCTTGGATGGCTCAGCCTTCGCGGAGACCATCCTCCCCTTCGCCGTCGACCTGGCGAAGGCGCTGCACTGGTCGCTAACGCTCTTGCGCGTCCTGCCAGTGCCAGGCCAGCCGGGCTTCGCTCCCGACCGCTATCTCGAAGAGGAAGCCGAGGCCGTCAGTTACCTGACCGACGTCGCCGCAAGCCTGCGCAAAGAAGGCGTCCGGGTAAAGACGGAGGTGAAGGCTGGCCCGCCTGCCCGCACCATCCTGGAACAATGCCACTTGCACGACGCCAGCATGATTGCCATGGCGACACACGGTCGCACGGGGGTACATGAACTGGCGTTTGGCAGTGTGACCCTGGCCGTCTTGCGGGAGAGCGAGCGCCCACTTCTGCTCATCCACCCGCCTCGGGAAACGGCTGTCCAGCCCGCCACTCAAGCCGGGCTGGCGGAGCTTGTGCCGAGCCGGTGATGAAGATTAAGGATGAGGGATTGAGGAGTAGGGAGTAAAGAATAGGGAGTAGGGAATGACCAGCATTCCCTACTCCCTATTCCCTATGTCGCGTACTTATCGAACCAGTCGAGGATGCGCGTCAGGTGATCAATGCGGTGCTTGGGCTCACCGCTACGGGTCAATTCGTGACCCTCGCGCGGATAGCGCACCAGTTCGACGGTGCGTCCCAGCCGGCGCAGTAGAGCAAAGAGTTGCTCGGCGTCGCTGATGGGCACACGGTAGTCTAACTCGGCATGGAGGATGAGTAGTGGCGTCTGAATCTGGTGGGCGTAAGCCAGGGGCGAGTGCCGCCAGAGCTTCTCGACGCGCTCCCACGGCGGCCCTTCGAACTCATTCTCAATGAGTTCATAGGCATCGCTTGTCCCATAGAACGACATCAGATGGTAGACCCCACGCTGGGCCACCGCCGCGCGGAAGCGCTGGTCATGGCTGATGAGCCAGGCGGTCATGAAGCCGCCATACGACCCGCCCGTAACGCAGATACGGTTCGAGTCGATACCCCCACGAGCCACGACCGTATCTATCCCCGACAGAATATCCTGATAGTCGGCCTCGCCCCAGCCATCGTAGAGCGCCTCCTGGAATGCCTGGCCGTAGCCCTCCGAGCCGCGCGGATTGCAGAAGAACACGACGTAGCCTCGCCCGACGGCCGACTGCCAGTCTGCCCAGAGGCTGACGAACGACGGCCCCCACATGGTATGGGGCCCGCCGTGGATAAACACAGCTAATGGATACTGGCCGGCCGGGTCGAAGCCCGTCGGGTAAACGATCCAACCCTGGATGTCCAGGCCATCCGGCGCTGTGTACCAGATTTCTTCGGGAATCACCACAGTCCGGCCGGCGAGATACTTGGCCTGGAGTTGAGTGAGGGGCCGCACCGGCTCATCACCATCGGTATCGGCCATCCAGACATCGCCTGGATTGTCAGGCATGGAGGCGGTGAAAGTGACGCGCCCCTTCGGTCCCGTGTCAAACGACTGGATGATGCGCCGCCCCCAAATGACCCGTTCGGCCGCGCCGTCCAATCCGACACGATAGAGGCCCAGGTCGCCTCGATCCTCGACCGCCGCCAGCAGTTCCCCTTCCGGTGTCCAGCGAAAACCCATCACCGAACGATCCAACTCGATGGTCAGATCACGCGCCTCGCCGCCCGCCGCTGGCAGCACGGCCAGGCGAGTGTTGCGGTTCGTCGCCTTCTCTTCTGGGATGCGGAGCGTGGCGATCCATTGGCCGTCGGGGGACGTCAGCGGGCCATCGCCCCCGGCCGCCGGCCCATTGCCCGCGTAGCTGTAGGGCGGCCCGGCTAGCAGCGCCGGCTCCCCGCCGGCCAGGGGTACGCTCCACAGGCAGCGGCCCAGAAAGAGCGATTCCTGTTGGGGGTCCAGTTGGCGTGTCGCCACCAGCGATTGACCATCGGGCGCCCAGCCTGGCGGTCCCCAGTTGCCATCCCCCGTCGTCAGCCGGCGGGGCGTTTTGTCCTCCGCGTCTGGATCACTGGGGACAACATAGATGTGATTGCGCTTCTCATCCAGGAAGGTTGTCCCAGTCCGATAAGGCAGCCGCAGCGCGATGCGTGGGTCTTCGGACTGCTCGCGGCGGCGGCGGTCCTCGACCTTGCGAATCTCGGCTTCATACTTGTCGGCAGGCGGGGCCGTCTTTTCCCCTCGGTCCTCGCGCTCGCGATCCTCCGCGCTGACACGTGCGACACAGGCGATCTGGCTTCCGTCTGGGCTCCAGGCCGGGGAGCGCGCGCCCGTCTCCAGACAGGTCAGGCTGCGCGCCTCGCCCCCGTCCACCACCATGACGTAGACCTGGTCCTTCTCGCCCTCACGGTTGGAGACAAAGGCCAGCCGCCGGCCGTCGGGGCTCCAGCGTGGCGAGTGGTCGCTGCCCTGGCCGCTGGTGAACTGACGCGGGGGGAGGGCGCCATCGGCGGCGGCCAGCCAGATAGCCCGCCGGTAGCTATTCTTGGCCTTATCCACGCTGACCCGCACATAGGCCACCCAACGACCATCTGGGCTGAGGCGCGGGTCTTCCGGCCAGCCCAGTTGATAGATATCCTCCGGAACCACCGGCGTCTTTGCATCAGGCATCGTCTCTCCTCAAAGCTGTGTCATAATCTTGCATTCCCTCTTCAGCGCTCTGCTGTCCAGTGTCACTACACCACCGCGCCACCATGAGCGCGACAACCTTGGTGGCTGTTACCACGTCGGCCAGTGTGATGGACTCGTCTACGCCGTGGGCCAGGCTGACATCGCCCGCGCCGTAGAGGACGGCGGGGATGCGGGCGTGATTGGTAAACAGGCGCAGGTCCGCGCCGTAGGGGACGCCGCGGACCCGTGGGGAACTGCCTAGCACGGCTCGGTGCGCGGCTGATAGCGTGTGGATGAACGGGTGGGACAGGTCAGTCGTGCCCGCCTCGAACTGGCCCTCGAACCACTCCACGCTCGGAGGGTGGTTGCACAGCCAGGAGTCTGCCTGGGCCACGCGGCGGATCGCCTCCTCAAGCGCCTGGCGAGCCTCGGCTGTAGTCTCGCCGGGGAACACGCCCAGCCGGCCCTCGGCCACGACGCGTTCCGGCGCCGTCGAGTGCCACTCGCCGCCGATGATGGTCCCGATGCTGATCGGGGCGACATAGCGCGGGTCATCGTACAGATCGGTGTGGTACGCGGCGTGGCGGTCGGCCTCCAACTGGAGCAGGGCCTGATGGAGGAGAGCGAACTTCTCAATGGCGCTGACGCCATGCTGCCGCATAGCGGCGTGGGCCGCCTTGCCGGGGACTGTCAGCCGAAAGGTGAGCGCGCCCGACTGGAGGGGACACAGGTCAAGGCCTGTCGGTTCCAGGACGATGCAGGCGTCGGCGGTGTAACCCTTGATGATGGTGGTGAGCGTGCCAATGCCCCCCGACTCCTCACCAATTACACTTTCCATGAGGATGTCGCCAGCCGGCTGGAAGCCCAGGCGGCGTAAAGCGGCGAGGGCGAAGATGCCCGTCGCCACGCCAGCCTTCATATCGCACGCGCCGCGTCCGTAGAGCTTGCCGTCGCGCACCGTACCGCTCCAGGGCGACGCTGACCACAGCGCTGGATCGCCGGGCGCGACCACATCCACATGGCCGTTCAGGATGAGGGAGTGGCCTCCCGCCTGACCGGCGCCACGCCAACGGCCCACGACGTTCACGCGACCCTCAGGGTCAAAGCCGTCGTCGTTGAAGGCCGGGTGGCGCCGCAATTCCTCAAAGCGCGACGGGACGATGTCCACGTCCAGGCCGAGACGGCGCAACTCCTCGGCGATCAAGCCCTGGACGGCGTGTTCGTGATTCGGCAGACTGGGTGTCTGGACGAGGGTCTGGATAAACCGAACCAGGTCGGACGCCAGCGCATCCACGGTGTCGGAGATGAATTGAGGGTTCACGGGTTGACTCATGGGGTCGGATGGGATACCCTTATCGTAGCGAGGGACGCGGTATCTGTCAAGGCCGAAGTGGAAATGTGAGTGTTGACCAGTCAGGGGGAGATGGCTAGAATTGGGGTCAACTTCAATCCTTACTGGCTAAGCCATGAAGCTACCTGTCAATTCTATCATCGCCGTTGAAAAGCTGACTCACTACTTGTTAGTGCCGCAAAGACGAAGCGATAAGTCGCATTGGCTCGCGCAAGCTGGCTACTCGGTGGGGAATTGGCATATCCTCGAAAGCGACTTACGAACCCAAATCCTGGTGCTGGACGCGACGTCGATAGAGCGAACTATTTACGGGCAGTTGTACGAGATCACAGGCCCTCTGAAGGGGCCAAACGGCCAGACGTTAAACGCGCGAACAATCTGGATGACCGAGACAGCGACCAAAATCACGAAATTCATCACACTATATCCAGCGCCTAGGGGTAAGCCATGACGATTAAGCTATTTGATGAAGTCGCTCTGGCGATAGATATTCCTGAACAGGGGCTCAAACGGGGTGACGTAGCCACTGTGGTGGAGCATCATGCACGTACTGACGTGGAAGATGGCTATACTCTGGAGGTGTTTAACGCTATGGGTGACACTATCACTGTGCTGACGATTCCTGCCTCCGCTATCATCCCGTTGACTGCACGAGAGATCTTCACGGTCCGGTCGCTCGTCGCCTGAAGCCCTCCATGCTCCAAGCCACACTGCGCAAAGCCCTGCGGCGCGTCGGCGTCGCCTTCCCACAACTCATGCGCTTCAGCGGCCGGCTCGGCCTCGGCCGGCTGCTCACGCCAGGGCGCACCCTGGAACGGGTCATCATTGATGACGATATCATCATCGAGCTAGACCTGAGCGTGCCCTTTTACCGTTCCCTCTACTTCCACCACGACCTGTCGTCGGCTGAAGAAACCCTCCTCCTAAAGTGTCTGCTGGAGCCGGGGGACACCTGTGTGGATGTGGGAGCGCACATTGGCTATGTGGCGCTGGTGGCCGCCAAGTATGCCAGTCGCGTGCTGGCCGTCGAACCCGGCCCGACAACCTACCGCCGCTTGCAGCGCAACCTGGCGCTCAACCCTCGCCTCGCGCCCAAAGTGGTCAGCCTCCCGCTGGCTCTCGCCGACCATACCGGGACCATGACACTACTGGACTCGGAGCGTCAGCCCAACCGCGCCTCGTTGGCCTACCGTCCCGTAGATGCGCGAGAAGTCCAGGTCGAAGTACGTACACTGGACCAGGTTGCCGCCGAGCATCTGGACCGCGTCAGCTTCCTCAAGATTGATGTCGAGGGCGCCGAGTTGGATGTGCTGCGAGGTGGAGAGGCCACGCTGCGCCATCACCGGCCCCTGGTCCTGTGCGAACTCAACGAGGACTTGCAGGCGGTCTTTGGACGCACTTGCCAGGACATCCTCGACTACTTCGCTGAACTCGGCTATGTGGGCCGCGAGGTGGAAGCCCGAGCACAGGGGCACGGCGGCCTGACGCTGCAACCACCGCGCCCCGAGCTCTACCCACCGCACTCGTATCGCAATGCCCTGTTCATCCCGTCGGACCGACTCGTCGAGGTCGAAGCGCGCTTAAGTGGGCACGACCATTAGAACAAAGCCCGCATGCCCTCGCCATTCTGCTTGAACCAGTCATGCAGGATAAACAGGTCCGTGCCGATACAGAAATGGCGCACGCCCAGGTCCAGATAGGGCTGGGCATGGGCCGGCGAGTTGATCTCAATGCGCGGTGGGACGCCATGCGCCAGACAGGCGGCAATGACGTGGCGCTCGACCTCGCGCACCTCCGGGCTGTACCAGGCGCCCGGCCGGCCGATGCTCATGCTGTAATCAGCCGGTCCCCACTGCACCATATCCACGCCAGGTACGGCCAGGATTTCCTCCAACTCCTCCACCGCCGCCCGTTTCTCGATCATCAACGCCACCACTACATCATTGAGCGCCTGGACATAGTCCGACGTGCCGCCATAGGTCATGTAGGCGAAACGGCGGGCGGCCACCCCATGATTGCCCTGGGCCTCGGGCGTCTCAGGCCGCACCGCGGCCACGCAGGAGCGCGCATCCTCCGCCGAGCGCACGTCAGCGAACAGGACGCTCTGGAAGCCGGCGCCGATGGCCCGCTGGGCCAGAAAGCGGCGCGGCTCCTGGTCCACCTTGATCATGCAAGACAGGTCGAAGAGTTCGACAGCGCGGCAGAAGTTGTCCAGGGCATACAGGTCGAACGGGGCGTACTCGGCGACAAACTCCACGTAGTCGAAGGCTCCGCTGTGGCCGACCGCCTCAACCACAGCCGGCCAGCTTGAGTGCAGGTGAGTGCCGAGTGTAGGCAGGCCAGCGCGGAGTTTCTCACGGAACAGGTTGCGGCGCATAGAGGTCTCCTTTGGACATGATGAGGTGGGCGAAGGCGGCGGCGCCAAAGCCATTGTCAATGTTGACGACGGCGATACCAGGCGCGCAGGCGTTGAGCATAGACAGCAGGGCGGCCAGACCACCAAAGGCCGAGCCGTAGCCGACGCTGGTCGGAACAGCTACGACGGGACAGGCGACCAGGCCGCCCACGACGCTGGCAAGGGCGCCCTCCATGCCCGCCACGACGATGACCACCGCTGCGTCATACAGGGTCGCACGGTGGGGGAGGAGGCGGTGGAGGCCAGCGACCCCGACATCGTACAGGCGAACGACGTGGTGGCCCAGGAGTTCAGCGATGATAGCCGCTTCTTCGGCCACGGGCAAATCCGACGTGCCGCCCGTGGCGACGACCACGTAGGGGGAGGAGGGGTGAGGGCTGAGGACTGCCTGTTCTACCGAAGGTGGGGAAGGCCGAGGAGAGGCCGAAGGCTGAAAGCTGAAGGCTGATAGCTGAGGGGGGTTGACGGCGATGATGCGGGCGCGGTCGTAGTAGACGGCCTGGGGCAGGCGGGCTTGCGTCGCTGCGTAGGCATCGGGACGCGCTCGCGTCGCCAGGGCCAGGTTGCCGCGCTGGGCGAGGCGATCTAAAATCTCGGCCACCTGGTCCGGCGTCTTGCTCTCGGCGTAGACCACTTCGGGCAGGCCGGTCCGCAGGTGGCGGTGGTGGTCTAGCCGCGCGTCACCAATGTCCTCGTAGGGCAGGTCGCGCAACTGGCGCAGGGCGTCCTCGATGGAAGCGTTGCCGGACTGGACATCGAGGAGGAGCGTCCGTAGGGCGTCGGGTGTCATCGGCTTTCCCTATACTTCCGGGTGGAACTGCCGCTGCGCCGCGACCTGCCCATTCCCCGCCCCCATATTACCATCCTCCTCGGGATGGTCAGGGTAGCCACGGGGGGCTACCCCTACCACCGCCCTCTGCCTCCCGCCTTCCGCCTGCTGTCCTCCGTCCTTCCGTAGCGCCTCATTCAAGCTGCCCGTCCGATAGCCATCCAAGTCCAGGGTAACGTAGGTATAGCCCAGCCCCTGGAAGCGAGCGACGATTTCCTGGCGGTGAGCCAGTAGGCGGGGGAAGTCCTCGACGCCCACTTCGATACGGGCCGTGTCCCCGTGATGGCGGACACGCACCTGGCTCAGGCCCAACGGACGCAGATAGAGTTCCGCCTTCTCGACCTGGCTGAGTGATTGGAGGGTAATGGGCATGCCATAGGGAATCCGCGACGACAGGCAGGCCATCGCTGGCTTGTCCCAGACTGACAGGCCCAGGTCTTGAGCGGCGGCGCGGATGTCCGCCTTACTGAAACCGCAGGTAATCAGGGGGCTAAGAATACCCTGCTCCTTGGCCGCCTGCCGGCCGGGCCGCGCGTCCTTGAGGTCGTCGAGGTTCGCGCCATCTACCACAGCGGCATAACCCTGTTGGCGGGCATAGTCGGCCAGCCGGCCGTACACTTCGTCCTTGCAGAAGTAGCAGCGGTTGGCCTGGTTCGCCAGATAGCGCGGGTCTTCGACTTCGTGGCTCTCCAGCAGTGTCAGGCGCGCGCCGATTTCGTGCGCCACTGTCTTAGCTTCTTCAAGTTCGGCCTGGGCCAGGCTGGGCGAGACGGCGGTGACGGCCAGGGCGCGATCGCCCAGCGTAGCGTGGGCGATCTTGAGCAGGAAAGCGCTATCCACACCGCCAGAGTAGGCGACGACGACGCTGCCCAGGTCGCGCAATTGGGTGCGCAATTGGTCCAGTTTGTGGGTCAATTCGGACACTGCAAACTCCTATCTTGTCGGGATTAAGGATAAGGGATTGAGGGTTGAAGACTGAAGACCAAAGGCTGATAGCTGATAGCCGATGGCTGAGGATTATAGCATAGGTCGCGCCAGTGGCGGAAGCAAGGCCAGTCGGCTTTCGGGTCCGGGTCAATTCCGTGCTATACTAGAGATGGCTAACGAATAGGAGGCGGGCCTTGATTGTCAGCCCACCTCTATTACCCCAGGAGGTTAACAATGAGCGTCAAGATCACGCAAGGCAAGTTCAACGGCATCCAGGCGTGCGCCGACGAGCGGGGCGTCATCGCGGCGGCCGCCATGGACCAGCGCGGCTCGCTGCAGAAGGCGATTGGCAAGGCGCGTGGGGGCGAGGCCACAACCGACGACCTGACCCAGTTCAAAGTCGCGGTGACGCAGGTGCTGACGAAGCACGCCACGGCGATTCTGATGGACCCCGAATATGGCTTGCCTGCCCTGAAGGCCAAGGCCCCCACCGCCGGTGTGCTGTTGGCCTACGAGAAGACGGGCTATGATGCCAATGTGCGCGGCCGCCTGCCAGACCTGCTGCCGGAATGGAGTGTACGCCGCCTGGTTGAGGTAGGCGCGGACGCGATCAAGATTCTGCTGTACTACAATCCGGCTGACGACGCCAGCATCAACAGCATCAAGCACGCCTTTATCGAGCGAATCGGCGCGGAGTGCGCCGCGGTGGACGCACCGTTTTTCCTGGAGCCTATCTACTACGACGATGATATCGCGGACGACTTCGAATTGGCAAAGCGTAAGCCTGAGATGGTGACACGCTACATGCAGGAATTCTCCCAGCCGCGCTACGGCGTGGATGTGCTCAAGGTCGAGGTGCCGGTCAACGTGAAGTACGTCGAAGGCACGCGGGCCTACGCCGGCAAGACGGCCTATACCCGCCAGGAGGCCATGAGCCTCTTCCGTGAGGCGGCCAGCGCGGCCCTCAAGCCGTTTATCTACCTCAGCGCGGGCGTTACCGACGAAGTGTTCCGCGAGACGCTGGAGATGGCCGCTGAGGCGGGCACGAGTTTCTCCGGCGTCCTCTGCGGCCGCGCCACCTGGCAGGATGGCATCCCGGTCTACGCGAAACAGGGTTACAACGCCCTGGTGGACTGGCTGGAGGATCGGGGCGTCAAGAACATCACGTTGCTCAACGAGGTATTGGCGCGTGGGGCCAAGCCGTGGTGGACAGTTTATGGTGGGAAGGACCAGATTGAGGTCGTGGGAGCGTAAAGTGTGGGGCGTCAAGCGTGATGGGTGAGTGATGGAACGCATTCTGATACTACATGCGACCGTTGGGACGGGCCATAAGAGCGCGGCGAACGCGTTGCGGGAAGCCTTCGGGCAAAACCCGCAGCGCGTGGTCCGGGTTGCGGACACGCTGGACTACTCGACGCCGGTCTTCCGCGAAGCCTACGCTCGCTCTTACCTGCAATTGAGCGAAAAGGCGCCGCTGCTGTGGAAGATGTTCTATGAGACGTTCGACACGCCGGACGCCGATACGGCTCTCATTGCCAACCGGCTGCGCGGGCTGGTCGAGCGGCCGCTGGTGTCGAAGCTCCTCAACATGGTGGCCCATTTTCGCCCCAGCGCCATCCTGTGTACCCACTTCCTACCGGTCGAAATCCTGGAACGCCTGAAACGCGAAGGGCAACTGCGCGCGCCGCTGTTCTGCGTCGTGACCGACTTCGTCGCTCAGGGAACGTGGATCAACTCGGCCGTGGACTGCTACTTCCTAGCGAGCGAGATGACGCGCCAGGAGATGACCGCGCGAGGCGTGCCGCCGCCCTTGCTGCGGGTGAGCGGCATCCCGGTCAAGCTAGAGATCAGCCAGCCCAAACCCATGGCCGAGATGCGCGTTCGCCACGGGCTGCCCCTGGGCCGCCCCGTGCTGACGGTGTTTGGCGGCGGGCTGGACCCAGGCCGCGTGCGCATGATGGTCCGACGTCTGTTGGAGAGTGATCTGACGGGCGAACTGGTGGTCGTGGCGGGGCGGAGCGAGACGCTGATGGCCGCCCTGGCCGACCTGGGCGACGGTGCAACGCTCCGCCTGCGCAAGCTGGGCTATATCTCGTATGTGGATGACCTGGTCGCGGCCAGCGACCTCGCGATTACCAAGTCCGGCGGGTTAATTGTCAGCGAAATCCTGGCGCGGGGCACGCCCATGCTCATTATTGACCCTATTCCAGGCCAGGAAGAGTGGAACGCCGACTACGTCGCGGGTGTCGGGGCGGGCGTCCAGTTGCGCAACCCCGAAACCGTACCGACCGCCGCGCTAGACCTGTTCGCCCAGCTTGACCGCCTGGCCCTCATGCGCGCCTGCGCCCAGGCTGCCGGTCGGCCTCGCGCCGCCCTGGATATCGCCCAGCAGGTGTTAGGCGACTTACGCACGGGGCGATACACGTAATCTCTATTCCCCCAGTATCTCCATGACCACCGCCGCCGCGATATTCCCCCCTGTTAACACGACCGCGACTGGCCCCTCAACACGCACCGCCCCGTCCAACAGGGCGGCGATGGGCAGGGCGGCCGAGCCTTCGATGAGCCAGCCTTCCTGGCGCACCGTCCAGGCCAGGGCGCGGTGCAGGCTGGCTTCGGGCAGGTCTACCACCTGGTCAATCCAGCCAGCGCGGGCTACCGCGACCACAGCATGCCCCACGCCGCCAGCCACCCCGTCGGCGATGGTCTCCCCGGCCGGGTATTCCTCGTAGACCGTCCCATCGGCCAGGGAGCGACTCAGCGAGGGCGACGCCTCAGGCTGAACGGCGATCAACTGGATATCCGGACGTAGCGTTTTAAGCACGACCGCCATGCCCGCGATGAGGCCGCCGCCGCCGACGGGAACAATGACGGCGCTAAGGTCGGGGCGCTGGGCGAGGAGTTCCAGGGCCAGCGTCCCTTGTCCCGCCATAACGATCGAGCCAGCGTAGGCGTGGATATAGGGCAGCCCCGTCTGCTGGGTGAACTCTTCGGCAGCGTGGTGCGCCTCGGCGTAAGTGCCGGGCACAAGGTGGACGGTCGCGCCAAGGCGATGAATGCGCGCGATCTTGGCCGGGCTGGCCTGCGTCCCCAGGAAGATATGCGCCATCGTGCCCACCTGTCGGGCGGCATAGGCCAGACCGAGGCCGTGATTGCCGGCCGAGGCCGTGACAACGCCCTGCGGCAACAGAGCGGGGTCGAGGGTGAGCAAGGCATTCAGGGCTCCGCGTACCTTAAACGAGCCAGTCGGTTGGACCGTCTCCAGCTTGGCCCAGACCGAGTGGCCGACCTGAGCGGTGAGACTGGTGGCTTCGAGCAGCGGCGTGGGCGGCAGGTAAGGCCGCAGCCGCGCCTGGGCGACGTAGATGTCGGGGAGAGAGAGGGAAATGCTAGGCATAAGGGTACTCGTCTCTATATAGCTGAGTATGACGACCATCAGTATGACACAAGACCTTTGCCCAGACAAACCAGACCCTCGACTCCCTGTTGCGACTCATTCACCCCTCAGGAGGACTCCACCACACACCTCCACCCCCAGTCCGCGTATACTTTGTGGACGATACCATCCCAAGGACACTTACATGATGCCACGTCCAGTGCTGGGTCTCGTCGGCCTTGTCGCCCTGATCCCGCTGATTCTGGTGGCCGCCCTGTGGGGCGGGTTGATTCGCATTGGCTGGCCCTGGCCAGTGCTGTCGCCGACGCTCATTATCAGTCATGGCGCCCTGATGATCGCCGGCGTCCTGGGGACGCTCATCAGCCTGGAACGGGCTGTCGCGCTCAAAGCGGCCTGGACCTTCGCTCCGCCCGTCCTCAGTGGCCTGGGCGCGGTAGCGATGATCCTCAGGGCTACCGACGGGCCAGGGCTAGTGCTTATCACGCTGGGGAGTCTGGCCCTTGTCGGCGTCTTTGCCACCATCGTGCACCAGCACCGCGCCCCCTACACAGTGACAATGGCACTGGGGGCGGTGGCCTGGGCCATCGGCAACGTGCTCTGGCTGGTCGGACAGCCGCTGTCCGTCGCCGTCCTGTGGTGGGTTGCCTTCCTGGTCCTGACCATCGCCGGCGAACGGCTGGAACTGAGCCGCGTCCTGCGCCTGACGCCGGCCCGCACCCGCGCTTTCGGCCTGACCATCGCCGTCCTACTGGCCGGGCTGGTCGTAGCCGTCCTGGCCTTCGACCTGGGCATGCGGCTGACGGGCCTGGGCTACGTCCTGCTCGCGGCCTGGCTCGGCCTCAACGATATAGCGCGTCGGACCATCAAAGGCGCTGGTCTGACGCGCTATATCGCCGCCTGCCTGCTCGTCGGCTATGCCTGGCTCGGCGTTGGCGGTCTGTTCGCGCTGGTGTACGGTGGCGTGCGGAGTGGCCCGCCCTATGACGCGATTCTGCACTCTATCTTGCTGGGGTTTGTGTTCAGTATGATTCTAGGCCACGCGCCCATCATCGCGCCCGCCCTGCTGCGCATCGCCATCCCGTATGACCGCAGCCTCTACGCGCCGCTGGTCTTACTCAGCCTGTCGTTGGTCGTGCGGCTGGCGGGTGACGTCCTGGAGGCGTCGGACCTGCGGCGCTGGGGCGGCCTGCTGAACGCCCTGGTCCTGTTACTCTTTCTAGGGAATCTGATACGTCTGGCGCGGCGTGGGACCGTGAAGCGTGAGGCGCTAAAGCGGCCTGGCTAGGGATGGAAGCCTAAGGGGCTTATCGGTGGGAACTGGGGCGTGAACGCCCCAGCTTAGGCCAAAAAGACCATGCTGCGGACTTCAGGCCGCAGTTTTCCATCAGCGAATGTTATCGTGGGTGGGAACTGGGGCCTAAACGCCCCAGCTTGGGCTCCGACCTGAATTGGGAGGTTTGTATGCTGCAATCAGTCTCTGATCCTGTTGTCCTTAGCCCCGTCGCCTTGCTGGGTGGCCTGGGGATGCTCGTGGTCGGGCTGGGCTTTTTCGGCTACGCCCTGGGCCGGCGGCTCGGCGGGCGAATGCTCCTGTGGGGCGCGCTGGCCTGGGTCGTCACGGTTGCCCTCAAGTTCGCCTGGGCCATCCCGTTTAACCGGCCGATTTACCAGGCGGCCCAGGGTCTCCCTCAACCGCTGGGTGATATTCTGTTTTATGTCTACGTCGGCGCTCTCACCGGCGTCTTCGAGGTCGGGCTGACCTGGCTCCTGCTGCGCCGCACCCGGTTGGGTCGCAGCGCGTGGGGTGGGGCGCTGGCCTTTGGTATCGGCTTCGGAGCCATCGAGGCGGCCCTGCTCGCCCTCAGCCCACTCATCACAGTCATAATAGCCCTGGTCAACCCGTCCTCCCTGCCGGCCGGCGTCCTGGAACAATTCGCTGTCCTCAACAACCCGCTCCAGGGGCTGGCCCCCATCTGGGAACGCTTCTTCACCATCTGGGTCCACATTCTGTCGGCGGTTCTGCTGTTCTACGGCCTTCGCGTGCGCCAGGCGCGCTGGTTCTGGCTGGCCTTCGTCTACAAGACGGGCATTGACGCCATCGCCGCCTTCGCCCAGGTGTCTGGCTTCATCAACCTGGCGGCGCCAGACGGTCTAGCCCATATTTGGATCATCGAAGCGTTTGTTGGACTGTGGGGGCTGGCCGGCTGGCTGGGCACGCGCTGGGTGCGCCAGCACTATCCGTCCGACGATGCGACCCTCCCCCCGACTCCCGCCGCGCCGGCGCCGCCGTCTTGGGTTCAGGGGCCGGATCAGTTGTCCCCGCAACTCTAACAAACATCATCCCCACCCCCGCCTCGCTCTGCCCGGCTCCCCCTTCCCCGCTCCTCGGAGGAGAGGGGAAGGGGGTCGGGGGGTAGAGGTGAGGTCGGTCCACCTACTGGAGTGTCTATGCTCCTCAATCTCGCCCCCGTCCGCCAACACGTCGCCACCGAACGCATCTCTGATGTGACCCAGACCGTGCACGATGGTCTCCGTGCCCTACCGCTAGCCGACCGCGTTCGCCCCGGCCAACGCATCGCCATCGCCTGCGGCAGTCGCGGCATCACCTGCCTGCGCGAGGTAATCCAGCCGCTGGTCGAGGCACTGCTCGCGCTCGGCGCGCAGCCCTTTCTCGTGCCGGCGATGGGCAGCCACGGCGGGGGGACGGCCGAGGGCCAGCACGGCGTCCTGGTGGATTATGGCCTGGGCGATCTGGGCGCGCCCATCCTGTCGAGTATGGAGACAGTGCTGGTGGGCTACACAAGGGAGGGGATGCCGGTCTACTTCGACCAAAATGCCGACAGGGCTGACGGCGTGATCGTCGTCAACCGCATTAAAGAGCATACCGCGTTTAAGGGCCGCTGGGAAAGCGGGCTAATGAAGATTCTGGCCGTCGGTCTGGGCAAGCGCCAGGGGGCGGCGACCATCCACGCCTGGGGCTTGCCCACCGCTATGCCCGCCGCCGCGCGGGTTCTGCTCGCGCAGCGGCCGATTCTGGCCGGCATTGGCATCGTCGAGAACGGCGAGCACCAACCAGCGAGTGTTACCGTCCTGCCCGCCGAGCGCATCGAAGCCGAAGAACCCGCTCTACTCGACCTGGCCCGACGGCTCCGCCCCGGCATCCCCTTTGACCCGCTCGATCTACTCATTGTGCGTGAGATAGGGAAGAATATTAGCGGCACGGGCATGGACCTGAACGTGATTGGGATGTGGCGGAAGCTCGGCGGCGAGCGCGTGCCCGACTTCCGCGCGATTGCCGTCCTCGACCTGACGCCGGTGAGCCACGGCAACGCCAATGGCGTTGGTTATGCCGACCTGATTCCCCAGCGCTTGCGCGACATGATTGATATAACCGCCATGTATACCAACGCCATGACCGCCCAGAATCTTCCGGCGGCCAAGCTGCCCATCACCCTATCCACGGACCGCGCCGTCGTTGAAGCGGGGCTGTCCGCCCTCGACCCGGCGGTCGCGCGTGTCGTCCTCATTCGCAACACCCTCGACCTGGCGTCGCTCTGGGTCTCCCCGGCTCTCCTGCCGGAGGTCGAGGCGAACCCCAGCCTCGACCTGCTCGGCCCCCCGGTCCCCCTGACCTTCACCGAGGATGGCTCCCTCACTCCGCCTTCTTGAGGACGCCGCGCTCGGTGATAATCTCTGTCGAGAGCGTCTTGTAGCCCGCCTTGGCGAACAACACCGTCAGCGTGTCGCCAGCCACGCGCTGAATAACGCCCTCGCCCCACAGTTCGTGTGCCACGCGCTCACCGAGATGGAAGGGCGAGTCGGTATGACCGTTGCCGTTGCCATGGCCGTTGGAGTGATAGCCATGGCCGTTGCCGTTCTGATGAATAAGCACGGGAGCCTCCGTTGTTAATCGAGTATCGTTGTCACACAACTCGCACGTCTCCGCCTCCGCGTCCTCCCCAAAATAATTGAGGATATAGCGCCGGCGGCAGTCCCGCGCCTCGACATAGCCGCGCATCATGTCGAGGCGACTCTCCTCGTAAGCCCGTCGGTGCCCCTCTTCGTCCAGCGGTATCTCGGCCGGGTCGAAGTTGGGAACGAGCAGCCGAAAGACACCCCGCCGCTCCGACAGGATGCCGTGCCGCTTGAGCAAACTGACCAGCCGCGCCATGTCGCCCTTGCTCAACCCTGTCATGC
Source organism: Anaerolineae bacterium (assembly GCA_026129165.1). Taxonomy (GTDB): domain Bacteria; phylum Chloroflexota; class Anaerolineae; order Epilineales; family JAHCIE01; genus JAHCIE01. The sequence goes on along the minus strand of JAHCIP010000072.1, from coordinate 4,514 downwards.
GCTGAAGGTCCTGGCGGCTGAGCGGCCCCTGGGCATTGGTAATGAGACCGTCGTGCGCCTGATCCAACTCGTCGCGCGTCAACTGCCCGCTGGCCGCCATAAACGCAGCCCGGCCCAGGTCTTGCGAACGATAGATGAGCGTACAGCGGGCTAACTCGCCGTCGCGCCCCGCCCGGCCAGCCTCCTGGTAGTACGCTTCCAGGCTGGCGGGGATATCACGGTGGATGACAAAGCGCACGTCGGGCTTGTCTACCCCCATGCCAAAGGCATTGGTCGCCGCGATGACGCGCAACTCGCCCGCCATAAAGGCGTCCTGCACACGGTTGCGGTCGGCCTTCTTGCGCTGGCCGTGGTAGTAATCGGCGGTGATCCCCCAACTCGTCAGCCACTCCGCCGTCTCCTGCGCCGCTTTGGTCGTCGCCGTGTAGATGATGCCGCTGCCCTGCATTGTCTCGCTCAGCTTCGCGGCCAGTTCAGCCGGGTACTCGTCCACCTCGCCGAGCAACAGGTCGTGGAGGACGCGCTTGTCCTCGATTTCCTCCCGCACGCGCCGCACCTCGAAGAACAGGTTGGGGCGGTCAATGTCACGCACAACCACGTCTGGGGTGCGCATCCCCAGCCGTTCGATGATCTCCTGGCGGATCCAGGGGGTCGCCGTCGCGGTCAGGGCCAGGATGGTCGGCTTGCCCAACTGGGTGATGACGCTCTCCAGCAGCAGATAGTCGGGGCGGAAGTTGTGGCCCCACTCCGAGACACAGTGCGCCTCGTCCACCACAAACAGCGACACATGGGCGCGTTTCATCTGCGCCATGAAGTCCTCGTCGGCGAAACGTTCGGGCGTCACGTATAGCAGCTTCGACTCGCCGCGCACGACTTCACGCAGCTTGCTCGACGCCTCTCCGTCGGAGAGGGTACTGTTGATGACCCCCGTGTTCACCCCTTTCTCTTCCAGCGCGCCTACCTGGTCTTTCATGAGCGCGATGAGAGGCGAGATGACGATGGTCGTCCCGGGTAGAAACTGAGCGGTCAATTGATAGGTCAACGATTTGCCCGCGCCGGTGGACAGCACGGCGAGGACGTCCCGTCCCTTGAGCAGGTCGCGGATGACCCGTTCCTGGCCGGGCCGGAACGTCTCAAAGCCGAACTGCTCGCGCAGGAGGGCAAGCAGGTCGTGCGACGAAACAGCTATGGGAGACATACGGGTGTCTCTTTCTAAACAACGCGTGGCGCGTGGGCTGTGGGACAGGTTGTGGCCCCAGACGAGCAAGAGGCGTCACTGTCCCGAAAAGCAAGAAGTGCGCCATGCGCTACGCTCTGCCGTAGAGGGCGCGATCCTGCGGCGAGGGCGGTAGGGTTGCCCCCAGCCAGCGGGTTAGGCTATAATGACGGTTCGCGCGAGCTAACCAAGCGAGTTTCGACAACTACATGGGACATATGGGGTAGGGGCAGAGTTCCCTGTCCGTTCTTCCAGGAGAGAGAGCCTATGGCCGTCACGCGGTGTGAAATACGACGCGGCGCCTATTTCGATTCCATCGTCTTGATGCAGCTCCAACGCAGTCTGGCAAGTTTGGCCGGCGTCGTGGATGCCGGGGTGGTCATGGGGACACCCGCTAACCTGGACCTGCTCGCGGCCAGCGGACTGACCCCCGACGACCTGGGCCAGATCGGGCCGGATGACCTGGTCATCGTGGTGCGAGCCGAGACAGAGGCCGCCGCGCGGGACGCTCTCGGCCAGGTCAACCCGCTGCTCACCCGTCGGCGGGCGACCACAGATGAAACATATCGCCCGCGCAGCCTGGCGACAGCCGTCAAGAGCCTGCCAGACGCCCAGTGGGTCCTAATCTCTGTACCGGGCCGCTACGCCGCCGATGTGGCCCGCCAGGCGCTCGCTCTGGGCCGCCATGTCTTTCTGTACAGCGACAACGTGGCCCTGGAGGATGAGGTCGCGCTCAAGCAGGCGGCGCGGACAGCGGGCCGACTGGTCATGGGGCCGGACTGCGGGACGGCCATCGTCAACGGGGTCGGACTGGGCTTCGCCAACCGTGTGCGGCGCGGCGCGATTGGCCTGGTCGGCGCATCGGGAACAGGCTTGCAGGCCGTCACAGCCCATATCCACACGCTGGGCAGCGGCGTCTCCCACGCCCTGGGGACAGGCGGCCGCGACCTCAAGTCCGAGGTTGGGGCGGTCACGGCCCATCAGGCGCTCAATCTGCTGGCCCGCGACCCCGACACCCAGGTCATCGTCCTGGTGTCCAAGCCGCCTGCCCCCGACGTCGCGTCGCGGCTCCTCCAGGCCGCGCAAGCGGCGGGCAAACCCGTCGTCGTCCACTTCCTGGGTTACCCGCCGCCCGCTCGCCGCCTGGGGAACCTGCACTTCGCCCTGAACCTGTCCGACGCGGCAGCGCTGGCAGTCGAAAGATTAATGACTGATGATTCAAGATTGATCTTCCCCACTGACAATCATCAATCATCAGTCATCAATCATTATGTTCGCGGCCTCTTCTCCGGCGGGACGCTGGCCTACGAAGCCTTGCTGGGGCTGCAAACGACCCTCTACCCGCTGTACTCCAATGCGCCCATCCGACCCGACCAGCGGTTGCCGGACGTCTGGCACAGCCAGGCGCACACCATCCTCGACCTGGGCGAGGACGAGTTCACCGTCGGCCGCCTCCACCCCATGCTGGATAACGACCTGCGCCTGCGCCGGCTACGCCAGGAAGCGGCCGACCCGGAGGTCGGACTGATTCTGCTCGATGTTGTCCTGGGCGAAGGCGCGCACCCTGACCCAGCCGCCGACCTCGCCCCGGCGATTGCCAAGGCCAAGGCGGCGCGTGACCTGGAAGTGGTCGCCATCGTTGTCGGGACGGACGCCGACCCGCAGGATGTCGGCCGCCAGGTCGAGGCGCTGACCCAGGCAGGAGTCACTGTCTTCCGCACCACCACCGACGCCGTGGACTACATCAGCCAGCGGCTCGCCGCGCCTGCCATCGAGTCCTACTTTTCGCCTGTGCCACTGGCCGTGTTGCATCACCCCCTCGCGGCGGTCAACGTGGGTCTCGAGTCGTTCTATAATAGCCTGGTGGCTCAGGGCGCAGCCGCCCTTCATGTCGAGTGGCGTCCTCCAGCGGGAGGGAATGAGAAGTTGGCGGCGTTACTGAAAAGATTGAAGACTAAAGACCGATGACTGATGACTAATGAGTGAGTATGGGAGAGAGCGATGGCACTGGAAATGGAAGACCTGGCCATGATACGCAAGGCCGAGAGCATCCAGGACGAGTTATGGAGTCTCGTCGCTCAATGGAATAACTTCGCCAAAGATACAATTGGCAAACAGCTTGTGCGGGCGGCTGACTCAATCGGCGCGAATATGGCTGAGAGTTATGGCCGCTTCAACTATGGCGAGAAGATTCAATTCCTCTATTACGCGCGTGGTAGCTTGTTCGAGACCAAATATTGGCTCAACCGAGCCTTGTCGCGCAACCTCATCGGCCTGGCGGATCATGAGGCATACGCCTCTGCTCTCTCTGACATTGCCCGTCAGATCAACAGCTTTGTCGGCCATCTGAAGACAAAGCGTGGTCAATCATCAAAGCCATCAGCCCGTGAAGAACAGGCTCCTTACAGACTTGATCAATTTGAGGAGGCGACTGATCTTGTCTTCAGTGAAGATGACCTCGGGTTCTTAGGCCATTTCTAGTCATCAGTCATCAGTCTTCAATTGAGGTGGACCATGACCAACATAGACCAGGCGAATGCTGTTGCAGTGGAGAGGATGATGTCGGCGCGCCCTCTACTCAAGGGTATAGCCAAAGCGCGGGACGTCATCCCCAACCTGCGCGATAACCTCATCCTGCACGCCGGACCGCCCATCGAGTGGGAGCGCATGTCGGGGCCGCTGCGTGGAGCGGTCATCGGCGCGCTGCTCTACGAGGGGCTGGCACGAGACGAGGGTCAGGCGGTGGCGATGGTCGAGGCGGGCGAGGTGGACTTCGCGCCCTGTCATCACCACCAGACCGTCGGCCCGATGGCAGGCGTCACCTCGGCCTCGATGATGGTCTACGTCCTGGACAACGTGACGCATGGCCACCAGGCCTACTCCAACCTCAACGAGGGCTACGGCAAGGTTCTACGCTATGGCGCGTATGCGCCCGAAGTCCTGGCGAAGCTGCGCTGGATGAACGAGACGATGGGACCTCTGTTAGCCGATGCCCTGGCGCTCAGTGACGGGATAGACATCCGCGCCCTGCTGGCCGAGGCCCTGCACATGGGCGACGAGGGCCACAACCGCAACAAGGCGGGTTCGCTCTTGTTCCTCAAACACCTGGCCCCCCTCGTCACCCGCGCGGCGCACGATCAGGCCGTCGCTTCAGACGTGCTTCGCTTCCTCGGCGACAACGCGCTGAGCGTCCTCAACCCCGTCATGGCCGCCTGCAAAGCCATGGCCGAGCGCCCACGGGGTCGAGGGCAGCACGATGGTGACCACGATGGCGCGCAACGGCACCGACTTCGGTATC
>JAHCIP010000071.1 GCA_026129165.1 Anaerolineae bacterium | reverse complement strand
GCCATCCCGCCGCCGGTGTGGGCGCTGATTCTGCTGTTCGTCCTGTTTCCCGGTATTGTGCCCGCCGCGCTCGCGCTGGGGCTGTATACGCTGGGCATCCTCGGCCGCCTGACGGCCGAGGTAATCGAAGAGCTTGACGAGCGCCCACTCCGCGCGCTGGCCGCGCAAGGCGCGCCAGGGCCAGGCATCCTGCTCTACGGCGTCCTGCCCGCCACGCTGCCGCGCTTCGTCGCTTATGCTCTCTATCGCTGGGAGGTCTGCGCCCGCGAGACGGCGGTGATCGGGGTGGTGGGGGTAGGTGGTCTGGGCCGCCTGCTGGCCGAGCAGTTCAGCGGCTTCGACTACCGAGGCGTGGTGACGACCCTCCTCTTCTTCATGGCGCTGACGCTCATCGTGGACCTGGTCAGTACAGCGGCCCGTCGCGCGCTGCGCTAGCCCGTCAGGAGCGTAGCGGCAATTGCTCCACGCTTTCTTCGCTGATCGGCCGGCCCACGGTCAATCGCTGGCGCAGGTCGGCCTCCAGATCGTTGTAGGCCGCATCCGGCTCAGCGCCCAGGGCGTCCAGCAGCTTGCTGAAGAAGCACCGCGCGGCCGCCGCCGCCGCGACATCGAAGATTTCAGGGTCGGTCAGCCCATGCTCCCGCAGGGTCTGGACGTCGGCCTCTGTTACCGACGATGCGTCGGTGACCATCTTCTCGGCGAAGCGCATGATGGCGACATCGCTCGAGTCAAGACCACCCCTGGTAAAATCCTCCGCGATGCTGGTGAGTTGCGCCGAGTCATAGAACTGGTCGCGCAAGACCGTGCCGTGGGCGAGGGAGCAGTACGAACTCCGCAACGCGCGCGCCGCCGCCAACGTGACCAACTCGTAGCGGCGCGTGTCGAGGGTGGCGCGGATGCTGCCCAGGAGGCCGCGCCAGCCGGCCATGACCCCCGGACGCAGGCTGAAGACCTTGGCGTAGTTCGGCACGTAGCCCAGGCTGGCCTGCTGCTGCTCGTACATCTTACGCACATCGTCCGTCGCTTCCGCAACGGGGACAGTGGTGATAAATGACATCGGTAAACCTCCTTGTCAGGTCGAAACCAACTCCACGATCAAGACCTCGAACGAGGCCAGGGTGAGCCAGTCGAGGGCGAGGCTTTCGTCTTCGCGCCCTGCGCTGGAAAAGAGCAAACGGGGCCGCTGGTCGGGCAGGTCGAAGATGACGGTCTGCCCCTCGTCGGAGAAGTTCAGAACGACCAGACAGGTCTGGCCTGACATCTCATCCCGACGCAGGAAGGCGAGATAGTCCTGGCTCTGCGCGTGGAGCGCATGGTAGTCGCCGCTCACCAGGGCCGGCGTTTCTCGACGCAGGCGGAGCAAACGCCGATAGAAGTGGAGCAGCGAGACCGGGTCGCCGGTCTGGGCAGCGACGTTGACGCCTTCGGCATAGTTGGGGTTCACGGGCAGCCAGGTGGGCACGCCGGGCGGGCTGAAGCCGGCGTTGGGCGCGTCGCTCCACTGGAGCGGGCTGCGGCAGCGGTCGCGGGTGGTCAGGATGACGGATTGTAGCGCCTCATCCGGGGGTATGCCCATCTTCTCGGTCATCACCTGGTACTGGTTGATGGCCGTCGTGTCGCGTAACTCGCTCACCTGCGCAATTTCGAGATCGGCCATGCCAATCTCCTCGCCATTATACAGAAACGGCGTTCCCTTGAGTGTCAGCATCAAGGCCAGGTGCAGGCGGGCCAACGCCGCGTTGTGAACACCGTCGCCGTAGCGGCTCCACACGCGGGGCGTGTCGTGGTTGCCCAGCGTATTACAGGGCCAGGCGCCGGGGGGCAGTTCTGACAGACGGATGGCCTGGTTGGCGCGGATATGGGCGGGCATGAGGCGCTTGACGCGCATCAGCGGGAAGTTGAACACCAGGTGCAGCTCATCATCCCCCGCGCCGTGGTAGGCCACGTCCTCGTCCTCGCCAACCAGCACCCGGTCGCCGGGGTACTCGTCCACCAGCGCCCGCAGTTCTTGCATCAGTTCGTGGATACCCGGCTGCTGGATCTGGAAGCGCATCAATTGCTGGTAATCCGCCATGGTCAGCCTGTTCGCGTCAAAGATTTGGTCGGCTGCCAGCTTCAGCGTGTGGTTCGGCAGGTCGGGGTGCTCGAAGACGGTAGCGATGGCATCCAGCCGAAACCCGTCCACCCCCAGGTCGAGCCAGAAGCGCACCGCCTCCCACATCGCGGCCTTGACGGCCGGGTTGCGCCAGTTGAGGTCCGGCTGCTCCTTGAGAAAGGCGTGATAGTAGTACTGGCCGGTCAGCGGGTCTAACTCCCAGGCCGAGCCGCCAAAGATGGAGGCCCAATTGTTGGGCGGGCCGCCGTCCTGCCCATCACGCCAGATGTACCAGTCGCGTTTGGGGTTATCGAGGCTGGCGCGCGACGCCTGGAACCAGGGATGCTGGTCGGAGCTATGGTTGAGGACGAGGTCGAGGATGACCCGCAGGCCGCGAGCGTGCGCTTCATTCAAAAAGACCGTGAAGTCCTGGAGCGAGCCATACTCCGGACCGACGGCGGTGTAGTCGGCGATGTCGTAGCCGCAGTCCAGGAAGGGCGAGGGGTAATGCGGCGACAGCCAGATGGCATCCACGCCCAGGTCGCGCAGGTGGTCGAGGCGGGCGGTCATGCCCTGGAAATCGCCAATCCCGTCGCCGTTGCCGTCGGCGAAGCTGCGGGGATAGATCTGATAAAAGACAGCCTTCTGCCACCATTTGAGAGACTCCATGCATCGGCTCCTTGAGGTGAGTGTGATTGGGATAGGAGGGTGAAACAAGTGGACAGGCGAACAGACGACCTACGTTCTTGACGCCACCCTCATTGTGTGTATCATTCCGCGAACACTGGAGGCTGACTATGAGTTGGCAGTTGCTCGAAAACCAAGCCCCGGACCTGGCCGCGTTTGGGGTGGCACGGCTCAACGGCCAGGTGGCCTATCTTGCCACCGTGCGCAAGGATGGTTCGCCGCGGGTCCACCCCGTGACGCCCATTATCGGGCAGGGGCACCTGTTTGTGTTCATGGAGCCAACCTCGCCCAAAGGGCACGACCTGCGGCGCGACGGGCGGTATGCCTTGCACTGTTCGGTCAGTGATGGCAGCGGCGCCAGCGGCGAGTTCCATGTGTCCGGCCACGCTCAGCTTGTTGACCAGAGCGAGTTACGCGCCCTGGCCGTCCAACTGGCGAGCTACCCGCCCGCCGACCGCTATATTCTGTTCGAGTTGATGGTCGAGACCGCCGCGTCTACCGTCTATGCCGATGGTCAGGCGGTCCGCACTCAGTGGAAGCGGGCTAGCCAGGAGGAGTAACACGATGTCCCATCTACAGCCGATTACCCCCTGTTTGTGGTTTGATGACCAGGCCGAAGCGGCGGCCGAATTTTACACCGCCATCTTTCCCAATGCCAGGATCGTGAGCGTGAGCCGCTATAGTGAAGAAGGGCAAGAGATCCACCAAAAACCCGTGGGGTCGGTGATGAGCGTGGCGTTTGAACTGAACGGCCAGCCTTTTATGGCCCTCAACGGCGGCCCACTGTTCCAGTTTAGCGAAGCCATCTCGTTCCAGGTGATGTGTGAGACGCAGGCCGACGTGGACTATTACTGGGACCGTCTCGGCGCGGGCGGGGATGAACAGGCGCAGCAGTGCGGCTGGCTCAAGGACACATTCGGCGTATCGTGGCAGGTGATCCCCACCGCGCTGCTCGCCATGCTTAACGACCCACAGCCTGAGAAGGCCCAACGGGTCACAGCGGCGATGCTTCAGATGAAGAAACTCGACCTGGCTGCGCTCAGGCAAGCCTACGCAGGTTCATGAACAGCTAGTCCGCGAGAACGGAGGCGGCCATGGCGCCCGCCCCCCCCAAGTCCTTCTGGCACCGGCTCGTTGATGATGCGCCCCGCGCCATCGCCGGCTTTCTCGGCTTTGTCACCGTGGCCGTCGGCTTTGTGCAACTGTGGGAGAGCCGCCCCGATCTGGTGACGCGCCTCGTCCTGTTGAGCCTGGCGGGCCTGGCCTGGCTCGGCTTTGCCTATCTGCGCCTGCGCGGCGCGCCGCGTTGGCGCGGCCTGGCCTGGGCCGGGATGCTCATCCTCCCCCTTGTCGTCGTGGGGGCAGTTACTCTCGCCGGTCGAGGCTTGCCAACAGCGTCGAACACGGCCGCCCTCCCCCCGACATCGCCGGCGCGCTCGGCTGAGGCGGCGGCGCGCCTCCAACCCCTCGATGATGCCATCAAGGCCAACCCCCAGTCGGCGGACGCCTACGCCAATCGCGGTACGGCCTACTATGAGCTAAAGATGCCCGCCGAAGCGGTCCGCGACCTGGAACAGGCGCTCAAGCTGAACCCCGCGCACTTCGGCGCGCACTTCATGCTGGGCGCGGTCCATTTCTATCAGACCGGGGATATGGATCGCGCCATTGAGAGTTTTTCTCACGCTATCACCCTTCAGCCGGGCCAGGCCAATGCTTACAGCGGCCGAGGCGAAGCCTACGTGCGGAAGGGGGATGCGCAAAAAGCGATTGCCGACTTCTCCATGCACATCAAGCTGGTGGACGACATCAAGGTCAAACCCAGTGTCGCCTCGGTCTACCTCGCCCGGGCCCAGGCTTACGAGCGAACGGGCGACACCCAAAACGCGATTGCCGATTACCGAACCATCCTGACCGCGGTCCAGGATGCGGGGTATCGGAACACAGCGCAAGCTCGTTTGCAGGCGTTAGGCGCCGAGTGAGACCTTGACTCGGCGAATCCAGCCCCGCCGGCCACGACCAGCCAAACCACAATCAGCACAAGTTCTGTGGGACCCATAACCCACAATTGTACCCGGTTTGTCCGTCAGGTCAATGACCTGTACGCCTCTCAGCAGGGTGATGTCAAAGTCCGAGGCATCGGTGACGACAACCAGCTGTCAACGGATTTAAAGAGCCGATTGAACGGATTATGTGATCGCGAAGGCGCTTCATCCGTTCAATCGGCTCCCCCTAATTCGTTGACAGCGTGTTCTTCAGCCTAACCCTATGACTGGATACCGCCCTATCTGCCGTCCAAGTTGCTTTGTCACCCTCCCGGCAGACCATGTTGTTGTGACCAGCGTCCCCATCAAACCATAGTACGGGCAGCACAAGTTCTATGAAGCCAGTCGGGGAGAGGCCAAATGACGTAAGAAGGACCCATTCTTACTCGTCTTGATTACGATTGAGTTAACCATATAGCACGCCAGGTCGTCGCTGACCTTGTGGCCGTGAGCCCGCTACACCTCGACTGATATCTTCGTCCATCAGTCCGAGGGAGAGGTGACTCACGGCTTTTTGATTCGCGTTGAGGACGATACCAGCCAGGCTGGAGCGATGGATTGATACGTTGCCTGAGGCTGGTCAGACAACGCTCTCCCCTTGTCAAAGGAGGTTAGAGAGTTATGGAGTACATCGAATTCACCCGCGGCCCGAAGCACATCGCCCTGGTCGCGCATGACAATAAGAAGCAAGAGATGCTCGAATGGGCACGCTATAACCGCGAGTTGCTCGCGCAGCACCAACTCTATGCGACTGGCACCACCGGCCGCCTGCTGGAACAGGCGTTGGAGGTGGAGGTTGTGAAGCTCCAGAGCGGCCCGCTAGGGGGTGATCAACAGATCGGCGCTAAGATCGCTGAAAGCGAAATTGACCTATTGATCTTCTTCTGGGACCCGCTCGAAGCCCAGCCGCATGACCCAGATGTCAAGGCGCTGCTGCGGATTGCCGTGGTCTGGAACATCCCGGTCGCCTGCAATCGGGCCAGCGCCGACTTCGTCATCTCATCGCCCCTGATGTTGGGGGAGTACGAGCGGCGTCTACCCGATTATGAGGCGCACCGAGAACGCCTGACAACCGAGATGGCAGCCTGATGCAGGGGTCAGCCCACTACCCCAGGCCGACGCAGGAGCAGCAGCTATGGCAAATCAGGAGGACGTGCGGCGTATCGCCCTGGCGCTGCCTGACACGCGCGAAGCCGAAGACGGTTTCGGTTTCTCTGTTCTCAACAAGGGCAAGCCGAAGGGCTTCGTCTGGGCGTGGAATGAGCGCGTCGAGCCAAAGAAGCCGAGGGTTCCAAGCGCCACCGTTGTCGCTATTCGCGTCGCCGACCGGATGGAAAAGGAAGTCCTGCTGGCATCGGGTGGCGAGAAGTTCTTCACCGAGCCACACTACAACGGCTTTCCGGCGATTCTCGTCCGCCTGCCGTTGATTGACGTGGAAGAGTTGGAGGAGTTGATCGTCGATGCGTGGCGCTGCCAGGCGCCGAAGGCGCTGGTCGCCCGCTGGGAACGGGGCGAGGCATAATGGCGCCAGGGTAAGGCCGCGCAATAGGCCTGCCCCCTGTGGCAGCCTACCTCACAGCTGCGGCTATCACATCAGCGGGCCGCGATGATTTCAACCTGGTCGCACGATTCAGGGCGAAATCACCGCAGCCCGCATCTTCATCCCACGGCCCAGTGTCGAGACGAGGCATCCGCCTAGAATGAGGGAGGCGCCGCCAGCTCATGCAACTCGTGTTCCCTGGCCTGAATCTCCGCCAACTTACACGAAGCATAGACCGACGCCTCCTGCATAAGCTTGTGCGCCATTGGCTGAGGCAAATGTCGAACGCTCTCCAGCGTTTGCCCGCGCGAGCGTAAGTACTCCTCGATGTACTCCCGCTCGAGAGAGGCGAAAGGAGCTTCTATAGGAGCTTCCATAGGTAACCTCCTCCTATACACGACTGAGACGTGAACAGCCCAACGGCTGTCCCCCTACTCACAGTATAATACGCTCTTCGTCCGTGGATGTAGAGAAGCCTTAACGCTAATACGCAGGAGTCGCCACTCCTCCTAGCCGATTTTGTTGTCGCTATGCAGCATGTGTGCTACAATCGCGGTCAGACGTTTGTGCCTCAGACTAACTGAAACACAAAGCGAGCCGAAGAACTCCTAGATAGGAGAAGGACCAACATGCCTGATAAGGAACAAACTAAAAGCGTCAGCGAAAGCGAGAACCCCGCCATCCCCGCGCCGTCTCCAAAGCGGAGTCGGCCGAGAACCAACAAGGACTGGTGGCCGAATCAGCTGGACCTCTCGGTGCTCCACCATCACTCGCACCTAACCAATCCACTGGCAGAAGACTTCAACTATGCCGAACAGTTCAAATCCCTCGATATTGAGGCGTTGAGGCGGGACCTCATCGAGGTGATGACGGCGTCGCAGGACTGGTGGCCGGCCGACTACGGCCACTACGGGCCGCTGTTCATCCGTATGTCGTGGCATTCGGCCGGCACGTACCGCATCGCCGATGGCCGTGGCGGTGGCGGCGACGGCCAGCAGCGTTTTGCCCCCCTCAATAGCTGGCCCGACAACGCTAACCTCGACAAGGCGCGCCGGCTGCTGTGGCCGATCAAGAAGAAATACGGCCAGAAGATCTCCTGGGCCGACTTGCTGGTTCTGGCCGGCAACGTGGCTATGGAATCGATGGGGTTCAAGACTTTCGGCTTCGGCTTCGGCCGAGCCGACGTCTGGGAGCCTGATGAGGTCTTCTGGGGTCCAGAGGACACCTGGCTGGGAGACGAGCGCTACAGCGGCGACCGCCAGCTCACCGGTCCGTTCGGCGCGGTGCAGATGGGCCTGATCTACGTGAACCCTGAAGGGCCGGGCGGCGACCCGGATCCGCTGGCGGCCGCCAAAGACATTCGCGAGACCTTCGGCCGCATGGCGATGAACGATGAGGAGACGGTGGCGCTCATCGTCGGCGGCCACACATTTGGCAAGACCCATGGCGCTGCCCCGGCGACTGAGAATGTCGGCCCGGAACCCGAGGCCGCCCCCCTTGAGGCCCAGGGCTTGGGCTGGCAGAACCATTACGGCAACGGCAAAGGCTCCTACACGATCACGAGCGGTCTCGAGGGCGCGTGGACCAATGAGCCGACGAAGTGGGACAACGGATTCCTGGAGAACCTGTTCAACTACGAGTGGGAGCTGACGACAAGCCCCGCCGGCGCCAAGCAGTGGACGCCGAAGAACCCCGAGGCGCAAGGTACGGTGCCAGACGCGCACGACCCGTCGCGGCGGCACCCGCCCATGATGCTGACCACGGACCTGGCGCTGAGAGTCGACCCGATCTACGGGCCAATCGCGCAACGCTTCTACGAGCATCCGGACCAGCTCGCCGACGCTTTCGCCAGGGCGTGGTTCAAGCTGCTGCACCGCGACATGGGTCCCCGGTCGCGTTACCTGGGACCCTGGGTTCCAGAGCCACAACTCTGGCAGGACCCTGTGCCCGAGGTTGATCATGAGTTGATCGGTGAGCAGGACATCGCCGCGCTCAAGCGCAGACTCCTCGCCTCCGGTCTCTCCATTCCGGAGTTGGTCTCCACGGCCTGGAATGCGGCCGCCAGCTTCCGAGGCACCGACAAGCGCGGGGGGGCCAACGGAGCGCGCATCCGCCTCGCCCCCCAGAAGGACTGGGAGGCCAACGAACCACCCCGGCTGGCGAAGGCGCTCAAGGCCCTCGAGCAAGTCCAGCAGGACTTTAACGGCTCACAGTCGGGCGGCAAGCGGGTCTCGCTGGCCGACCTGATCGTCCTGGGCGGATGCGCCGCCGTCGAGGCAGCGGCCAGGCACGCCGGGCACGCCATCCAGGTCCCGTTCGCGCCGGGTCGCACGGATGCCTCACAGGCACAGACCGACGTGACCACGTTCGAGGTGCTCGAACCGGCCGCCGATGGGTTCCGCAACTACATGCGCTCGGGCGACCCACTGTCGCCGGAGACACGGCTGCTGGACCGGGCCTTCATGCTGAAGTTGACCGCGCCGGAGATGACGGTTCTCGTCGGCGGCATGCGCGCCCTGAACGCCAACTTCGGTCAATCGAAGCATGGCATCTTCACCGACCGGCCGGGGACGCTGACCAACGACTTCTTTGTGAACCTGCTTGACATGGGCACGGCGTGGCGGCCCTCGGCGGCGGCCGAGCACGTGTACGAGGGGCGTGATCGGGCCACGGGCAAGGTGAAGTGGACCGCGACGGCTGTTGACCTCGTGTTCGGCGCGCACTCTCAGCTGCGCGCGCTAGCGGAAGTCTACGCCTGTGACGACGCGCAGGAGAAGTTCGTGCGTGACTTCGTAGCGGCGTGGAACAAGGTGATGAACCTGGATCGCTACGACCTTCTCGCTCAGGCTCGCGGCGGGCGCTAGCCGGCCGTCGCGGTCAGCCGCTAAATTCGCTACGAGTACCGTTGCAGCCAGGGCGGGCGACCCTTCGAGGGTCGCCCGCCCTGTGCCCTGTGTGCGAATGCTAAACTTAGCCCACTTCTAGCCGCCGCATCCTACTCGGTCAACAGGCGTTACCGCACGCTCCGGATCTGCCTCACAAACACGGTACCGAGGATGAAGTAGACGACGGCGATGGTAAAGATAACCGTGTAGCCCAGATTGGGCTGGCCGATGCCGGCGCCGACCACCTGGAAGCGGTCCAGCAGAAAGCCCGCGATGGGCAGCCCCACCACCTGCGGCAGCGTGAACGCCACGTGCCACACCCCCATGTCCTTGGCGTAGTCGTCCTCACTCGGCAGCACGTCCGACGCCAGCGCCCAATCCACCGCCTGGTACGCCCCGTAGCCCAGCCCGAACACCACCCCCATCAGCACGGCCAGGGTGTAGTTGTGGAAGAAGATAAACACGGCGACGACCAACCCCTGCAACGCCCCCGACAGGTAGACCATGAGCTTGCGGCCGTAGCGATCGGACAGGACGCCCGCCGCCAAGGAAGAGATCACCGCGCCGATCAGGAGCGTGGTAATGAAGAACGACACGGCTTGCTCGGCCTTGTTGGAGACGGTTATGCCGAACAGGATGAACGGCGCGCCGACGGTGTCGCGGAGGTAGTACTGGAGGAACTCCTGGACGGTGAAGGTACCCATGCCGACGAGGAAGCGGGTCAGGAAGACCCAGGTGAAGTCGCGCGACCTGAAGGGCGAGAAGAGACCGGCGAAGAACTGGCCCAGGTGGAAAGGCGGGACCTGGGGCGGGACTGGCTCATGCGTCGAGGTGACGCAGATAAGGGTGACCACGGCCAGGATGACGATGAGCAGGCCGTAGAGGGCCTGGATGCCGAGGAAGAGGCCGGCGACGCCGCCGACGAAGGAGCCGAGCATGGTCATGAGGCCCATCCAGCCCGAAGCCGAGCCGCGCTGCTCGTGGGGCACGAGGTCGGGGATCAGCGCGGAGTAGGGCGCGGTGGCGACGTTATTGAAGAGTTCGACCACCATGAAGGCGGCGAGGTAGAGGGGAATGGGCGAGGCCAGCGCGGCGGTCGGGATGGTCGCCAACGCCAGCAGGCCGAGGATATTGCCGGCCACGCCGACGACGAGGAACGGCTTGCGCCGGCCCCAGCGCGTCCTGACGCGGTCGGACAGCGCGCCGAAGAGGGGGGCCACCAGCATCGAGATGGCCGCGCCCAGGCCCAGAATCAGACCCACCGTCTGACCCTTGACTTCCTCCGGGGCCATCTGGAGTACCTGAGCCGGCAGCAAGACAATGAGGATGGCCGTCCAGTGGGCGTTAGTGGCGAACCAGAACAGGCTCAGCAGCGCCTGCTGCAGGGTGGACATGCGCGAGATGGATCGTGTTTTGGCGGCGATGAGTTCAGCATCCGTAGTCATGGGTCTTCTCCTGGGATCGAGTAGTATGTTTTCGGCTACAGGCTGATTATCGAGTAGGCGAGGCGCCATGCATAGCTAAAGAACTGCCAAAATAATAGGCGTAGTCTGATTATATGCTATAATGCTCTCCTCAGGCTCACCCCAGGTAGAGGCGACTCTGTATGACACGCCAGGCTTCGTGGCCCGCCCTCCTCCATACCTGGCTCGATCTCCATCCCGGCGAGGGGCGCTACGTCGCCTGGATGATGGTGTACTCGGCCGCTGCCACAGGCGGCGTCTTGACCGTCGGCCAGGCCATCTCTAGCGCCCTCTTTCTGAGCCGGCTATCCCAATCGGCCACCGCCTATCTCTACATCCTACCGGCGATCTTCATCGCACCAGCCATGTTGCTCTACAACCAGCTGGCTGGCCGCCGGCCCCTGCTGCAGGTCTTCATTGGCTCCAACAGTCTGTTACTCGGAGTCGTCGTACTGTTTCGGATCCTGCTGCTGACCTCCTACAGCCACGACTTCTGGACCCTGGCGGGCATCTATCTTTTCATCGAGTTCAGCTATACCCTGGTCTTGCTGCAGTTCTGGACGTTTGCCGGCCAGATATTCAACCCGCGTGAGGCCAAACGACTGTATGGGCTGATCGCGGCTGGCGGCTCCCTCGCCAACATCCTGGCCGGGCTATCGCTCGGCGCGCTCGCTCACCGCCTCGGCGCTCCGAACCTGCTATTCGTCGTCGCCGGCGCGCTCGCGTTGTGTATCCTCAGCGTGTGGCAGCTCAAGTCGGCTGGGCGGCTACAGGTGGAGGTCGGACGGCAGACGCCAACCGCCGCGTCGCGTGTATCGTTGGCCCAGACGGTACGCGACATGGCCGGCTCGCCGCTGCTAGGAGCCATCGCGCTATTGACCATCCTCCTGGCGCTGCTGGTCAACATCGCGTCGTACCAATACTACAACGCCCTCCAAGCCACGTTTGGCAGCCATACGGAGGACATGGTCGCCTTTACCGGCCGCTACGAGTTCTGGGCCGGCCTGGCGGCCCTCTTCGTCCAGGTCTATCTCACCCAACGCGTGCTGAGGCACTTTGGGGTCTTTGCCGCACTGCTGTGCTACCCGCTGGGCGTCGGCCTGGGGAGCGCGGCCGCACTTGTCTCCGGCGGCGCGTTGTGGGCCATGGCCCTCACGCGGGCTAACACACCGGTCTTCCGCCGCACCATCAATGTCGCCGCCCTCAATGTTCTCTACCTCGCCATCCCCTCGCGTCTCCGCCAGCGCGCCGCCGCCATCATCGAGGTGCTGTATGCGGTGAGCTTTGGCCTGCTGGGCCTCCTGTTTCTCGTCGTGGATCACGCCTCGGGCTGGGCCTACCTCACCTGGTCCGTCGTCGCCCTGGGGCTGGCAGCGGCCTGGCTGGTCGTCCTGGCGCTAACCCCGCCGCACTACCTGCGTGCTCTGGCTGAGAGTATTCGACGCCGCAGCCTCGACCTGGCCGCCGTGCCGATTGACCTGACTGACCCCACGGCAATTCGCCTCCTGCGCGACACGCTACGCCAGCCCGACCATCGTCGCGTGGTCCACGCCCTGGGTCTTATCACCGACGCGCGGGGGGTTGACTGGGATGCCGACGTGGCAGCCTTGCTCCTTCATCCCGCGCCCGAGGTGCGGAGCATGGCCCTCACCTACCTGGCCCGGCCTGGCGCGACGGCCTACCGCCTAGCGGCGCAGACCGCCTGGCATGACACAGATGAGAGTGTGCGCGTCGCAGCCATCCAGGCGTATGCGACGATCGGCGGCGCGGAGGCGACAACGGCCCTGTCCCTCTTCCTCCAGGCATCCGAAGCGCGCATCGTGGGCGCCGCCCTGGTCAGCCTGGCCCGGTGGGGCGGCCCGGTTGGGGAGGCACTTGCAGCCGAGACACATCAGCGTCTGCTCGTCAGCGCTGACGCCGCGATGCGCCTGGAAGGGGTGCGCGCGCTCGCCCGCCTGCCGTCCCCCCCCTCCAACGTCCAGTTACTGCCGCTGTTCGATGACCCTGACACAGCCGTCCGCCTGGCGGCGTTACGCGCCTCAGGAGAGATGCGTCTCGCTGGCATCGCGCCCTCACTGATGGCCTACCTGGGCCGTAAGGGAACCCAAGAGGCCGCCATCGCCGCGCTGGCGCGGTATGGGCTGGCGATTGAGCCGCTGTTGGCCGACGCTGTGCGCGATAGGCGGCGCCCCGTCGAGGTGCGCGCTGCTATTCCGCGCGTGCTGCAACGGATAGGCGGGCCGCGCAGCGTCGAATTGCTCCTGGCTGGCCTCGACGAGGCGGACGAGGCGGTGCGCGGCGCGGTCTATCGCGCGCTGGCCCAACTCCACGCCGCCGCCCCCTTCGCAGTCCAGCCGGCACGGCTGCGCCGGGCGCTGGCGGACGAACTGCGGGCGGTCTATGGGTGGTATGGGCTGCACGACGACCTTGCGTCCGGGCTGGACCCCTTGCTGGATGAAGCGGTGACCAGGCGGGCCAAACGCGGGCTGGAGCGCATCTTCGATCTCCTCAGCCTGCTCTACCCTGGCGGCGCCTTCCAGTCTGTTCGCCGTACCCTCAGCGCGCCTGAGGGCACGCGCCAGGCGGAGGCGGTGGAGTTGCTCGACAATCTGGTAGCGCCCGAAGATAAGTCGGGCTTGCTGCCCTTGCTCGAAGAGTCACTGCCTCACCTGGCCTCGGCCGCTCATCGGGAGTGGGGCGTTCCCCGGCGCTCGATGACGGAGCGCCTGACCGAGTTGGCGCGTGGCGAGGATGCCTGGCTGCGGGCATGCGCCCTGGCCCGCCTTGGCGCTCTCCGCCTTGCCGAGTTGGCGTCGATTGCCCGTGAAGCTCTGGCCGACAGCGATGACCTGGCCCGTGAGAGCGCGCTGGTGGCCTGCCACCAGTTTCTCGACCGCCAGGCCTGGGCCGCTATCGCGGCGCAGCACGCCGCAGGCCTCGAATATCCCCTCAGCCGGGCCTATGCCCAGGCCAGTCTCCAAGAAGCAGGTGCCACTATGCCGCTAGCGACCATCGAGAAAGTCTTGTTTCTGCGCGGGGTTGACCTGTTTGGCGAGTTAGCCAGCGAAGACCTGGCAGCGGTGGCGCGCATTGCGACCGAAGTCACCCTCCGCGCCGGCGAGCGCTTTATCACTCAGGGTGACCTGGGCGACTGTCTGTATATTGTGGTCGAAGGCGAGGCCAGCATTGTGCGGCAAGAGGTTGGAGAACTCATGCGGCGCGGCCCCGGTGACATCATGGGTGAGATGGCGATCATCTCGCACCGGCCGCGGTCAGCCCACTGCCTCGCGATCACGGACATCACGGCCCTGAAAGTGACCCACGATGATTTCTGGCAGCTCATGGAGGAGCAGCCGCCGCTGGCCCGCGCCATGATGATCGTCCTCGCCACCCGGCTGGACGAGACGGTCTCAAACCTGGCCCGCTACCGTAACGCGAATGCCACCGGCTCGCCTGTCGCTCGCCTGGAGTCATGATGAAACCGAAGCCATCGCAAGACCTACCCATTCTCCTGTTTTCGGCGCCGGCCGACTGGGCCGCCTGGCTCGACCAGCAAGCCGCCACCTCGCCGGGGGTGTGGCTCCAGCTCGCCAAGAAGGACGCCGGCCACTCGTCGGTGACCTACGCCGAGGCGCTGGAGGTGGCGCTGTGCTACGGCTGGATTGACGGCCAGAAAAAGGGCTACGACGACCAGTTCTGGCTGCAGAAGTTTACCCCGCGCGGCCCGAAAAGCATCTGGTCCAAGGTCAACCGCGCCAAGGCCGAGGCCCTCATCGAGCGCGGCCAGATGAAACCGCTGGGTCTGGCGGCCGTCGAGAGCGCGCGCCAGGATGGCCGCTGGGACGCCGCCTACGACTCGCAGCGCACGGCCACCGTCCCCGACGACTTCCAGGCCAGCCTCGACGCCCATCCCCAGGCCGCCGCCTTCTTCGCCACCCTCAACAGCGTCAACCGCTTCGCCATTCTGTTCCGGGTTCAGACCGCCACCACCCCCGCCACCCGCGCCCGCCGCATAGAGCAGTTCATCCAGATGCTTGAAAAGGGGGAGAAGCTCTACCCATGACCGTCCAGCCGCCTGAGAACTCAGTCCATCCGGCGACCCGCGCCGCGTGGCGGGAGTGGCTGGCTCAGAACCACACCCGCACGGAGGGGGTATGGTTCATCAGCTACAAGAAGGCGGCCGGCCGACCGACCGTCGAGTATGAGGCGGCCGTAGAGGAGGCGCTGTGCTTCGGCTGGATAGACAGCAAGGGCAATAAGCTCGACGACGAACGGACCATGCTCTGGTTCGCGCCGCGCAAGCCGCGCACCGGCTGGTCGCGGCCTAACAAGGAGCGCGCGGCGCGGTTGATCGCGGGCGGTCTCATGATGCCGGCTGGCCTCGTCAAGATTCAAGCGGCCCAGCAGGACGGGTCGTGGAACGCCCTGGACGGGGTGGAGAACCTGGAAATTCCGCCCGACCTCGCGGATGCCCTGGCGCGCTATGCGTCGGCGGAGCAACACTTCGCCGCCTTCCCGCGCTCGGTCAAGCGCGCCATTCTGGAATGGATTTCCAATGCCAAGAAGCCCGAGACACGCGCCAACCGCGTTGAGGAGACGGCGCGCCTCGCCGCCGAGAACAAACGCGCCAACCAGTGGCGCGGCTAGCGCGTCCTGACCTACCCCCCCAACCCCCTTCCCTACGAGGGAAGGGGAGAAGAGGCCCCTCCCTTTTTAGGGGAGGGGATGGGGGAGGGGTTTGGCACGCAGAAGGAGAGGTAGATGGACCTGCAACTGGCGGGGAAAGTGGGGATTGTGACGGGCACGAGCCGGGGCATTGGCCGGGCCATTGCCGAGACGCTGGCGGCCGAGGGCATGGCCTTGACGCTAGCGGCGCGGTCACGCGACAAGCTGGACGAGTTGGCCGCCGCGCTTCCGACACCGGCCCTGGTCCAGGCCGTGGACTTGCGCGAACCAGACGCGCCAACGCACGTCGTAGCGGCAACGGTGGCCCAGTTTGGCCGCCTGGATGTCCTGGTCAACAACGCCGGGGCGACCAAGCGCGGCGACTTCCTGGCGCTGCCCGACGCCGACTGGGAAGACGGCTTCGCGCTCAAGTTTTATGGCGCGATGCGCCTCTGCCGCGCCGCCTGGCCGCACCTCCAGGCCCACCGAGGCGCGATTGTCAACATCGTCGGCATCGGCGGACGCACGGGCAGCGCCGAGTTCACCATTGGCGGCGCCGTCAACGCGGCCCTGCTCAACCTCACCAAGGCGCTGGCCGACCGGGGCGTCCAGGACGGGGTGCGGGTCAACGCGATCAACCCTGGCTCCATCGCCACCGACCGCCTCCAGGGCCGAATACGCACGTTCGCGGCGGCGCACGGGGTTGACCCGGACACAGCGGCGGGTCAGATGGCCCAGGCGTTGAAAATCCCCCGCTTTGGCGAGCCGGCTGAAATCGCGCGAGCCGTCGCCTTCCTGGCCTCGCCTCTGGCGAGCTACTGCCAGGGCGTGGTGCTGGATGTGGACGGCGGCCAAACGCGCACGCTTTAGCCTAGCGCCTGGTCGCGGGCGCGGCGCAGCCCCTCCGCCAGCAGGTTGAAGCCGACAATGGCGACGACGAAGCCGGCCAGCGGCACAAAGGTGAGCCAGGGGTAGGTCAGGAAGGCGTTGCGGCCCCCCGCGATCATCCCACCCCACTCCGGCAGCAGATTGACGGTTCGGCCCAGCACATCGTCAAAGATACCGCCGCCCAGGAAGACGCTGAAGTAGCCCAACTCAGCGATGGTCAGCAAGATGGCGCTCATCTCAAAGGCAATCTGGATGAGGACCAGCCCGCGCAGGTGGGGCCAGATATGCCGCGTGAGGATGCCCCACTCCGTCTGACCGTTGACGCGGGCCGCCTCGACAAAGAGGCGGCGCTGGAGGGTAGTGGTCCAGGCCCTCACCACCGTCAGCGTCTCGCCCCAGCCCAGGACGGCCAGGATGAGGGTCCAGACCACCAGACTGCCGTTGAAGTCCAGGACGCTGTTCGCCAGAGACAATGGCCCCCAGGCGAGGATAAGCGCGGGGACGGCGGAGAAGGCGGCGGCCAGGGCGGCCGTGACAGTATCCGACCAGCCGCCAAACCAGCCCGCCCACAAGCCGAGCGCCATGCCAATCACTACGCGCAAGGTGGCCGCCACTAGGCAGAAGCCCAGCGTATAGCGGCTGCCATAGACGAGTTGCGCCCAGACATCGCGGCCATAGATGTCGGAGCCGAGGACGTAGCCGAGCGTCCCAGGCGGCTGCGGCCGGGTGACGAACTGCCCCCCGGCCTGGACAAACAGGGGTTGGACCGGCTCGCCAGCGGCGAAGCGACCCGGGGCGAGGCTCATGGCGACCAGGAGGGCGACGGCCAGCCCGCCGGCCCCCAGCGGCCAGTTACCCAGTTGGAGGCGCTGGACCAGGCCGTTCACGCCGCCCTCGCTTGCGGGTCCGCCCGTTGCAGTAAGAAAGCGATGCCCGTATCCAGCGCCAGGAACAGGACAGCCAGGAACGTGACAATGGCGGCGAGCTGGTCCAGGTCGGTCTGACGCGCCAGGCCAAACGCGCCGAGGTTGTCCAGGGCGAGATAGCCCAGGCCAATCCAGGCCATCATGACCTCGACCACCAGCACAGCGGCGAAGGTGAAGCGCGTCGCCCCCCACACGGCGGTCGCCCAGGGGGCGAGGAGGTGGGGGACGGCATGGCGCAGCCATACCCGCCACTCCGGCAGCCCTTTGCTCCGCGCGGTGCGGATAAAGTCCTGGCGCAACACCTCTTCGAGGGCGATGCTGGTCAGTCGGGCGATGTAGGCGGTGGGGCGCAGGGCCAGGACGACGACGGGAATCACGATACCCCGATCCAGGCTGAAGCCGCCCACCAGCCGAATCACTTGGATGTGGAACTGGCGGTTGATCTCGACGGCGGGCGTAATCAGCAGGCCGATGAGGAGGAAGGACGGCGTCGCCAGGGCCAGCATGATTGCCAGGAGCCAGCGCGCGCCCCTGCCCGCCCGTTGGCGGCGGTAGAGGAGGACGCCGAGCAGCGTTCCCAGCGGCGCGGCGACGGCCAGGATGAGGCCGATGAGGGTGAGCGTGACGGGCGCGCCGCGCCCAATGGCGTCCGGCGTGGTCAGCTTGGAGCGCGGCGAACGCGGCATGTCGCCGCTGGCGAGCGCCTGCCAGAAATGAGTATAGCGGGCGACAAAGCACGCGCCGCACACCTCCAGCCGCCCATACGTCACCTCACGGGCTGTGCGGCCGCTAGGGCCTTGCCGTTCCCGGACGGCTGTCGGCAAGAAGATGAGCAAGCTGGTCAGGAGGATCACGAGCGGCCAGGCGAGCAGGCGCTGCAGAAGGAAGCGCGAGGGTGACTCAGACATGCGATTCTTTCGGTAGAGGATAGATGGAGGCTAAGTATGCGCTAAGTCGGCTCGAAATCCAATTTCTTTACGCCCGGTGAAGAACTCTCTACCTGCGGCGGGCCAGGGCGCGTTATACTGAGAGGAGGGGCCACTGGCGGCTTCCCGGCGCAGCCGGCCCTCGGCGTGGGACGCTTGCCACCCCCCGTCCACCCTGAGAAACTTTCGCCCCTCCAGTGTTCCAAAGAGGTCGCTATGGAACCCATGCCGGCTGCCCCGCGTCCGTACCGACTGCTCCAGCAACGCCTGGACCGCAACCCCACCGGCGCGCCCGCCTCCCCCGCGCTGCTGCGCATCCTCCAACTGCTGTTTACTCCAACCGAAGCTGACGTCGCCCGCCGCATCCCCAGTACCTTTATCTCGCTGCGCCGCCTGGCGCGACGAGCCAACCTGCCCCAGGCCGAACTGGCCGCCATGGTCACCCGCATGGCCGAGCGCGGGCTGGTCTTCGACCTGGAGCACGACGGCAAACGTTATGTCGCGCTGGCGCCCGTCGTCATCGGCTTCTTCGAGTTCACCTTTATGCGGACCCGCGAGAATTATCCTGTTGAGGACCTCGCGCGGCTGTTTGACGAATACCTGTTCCAGGACGGCGAGTTCGCCCACGCCGTCTTCGACGGTCAGACGCAAATCGGTCGCAGCCTCGTGCACGAAGAGGCGCTGCCAGCGGGCGACCACACCGAAGTCCTGGACTGGGAGCGCGCCTCGTCCATCGTCGAGAACGCCAGCAGCCACGCCGTCTCACTATGCGCCTGCCGCAACCACGCCGAAATCGCCGGCCACCCGTGCCTGCATCCCCTACGCACCTGCCTCAGCCTCAATGGCGGGGCCGAGTTGCTGGCGCGGCAGGGCATCGCCGAACGTATCACCAAAGCCGAGGCGATGCAGATATTAGAGGCGGCCAAAGACGCCGGGCTGGCGCAGACGGGTGACAACGTCCAGCGCCATGTCAGCTACATCTGTAATTGCTGTGGCTGCTCGTGTGGCATGATGAACGCGGTGCGCCGCTTCAACATCCGCCACGCGGTCGTCACATCCAACTGGATCTCGGCCATTGACCCGCAACGCTGTAACGGCTGCACCCGCTGCGTCAAAGCCTGCCCCGTTCGCGCCATCAGCATTGTGGCGGGCGAGCGCGACGGCCACCCACGCAAGTGGGCGGTGCGCGACGCCGACCTGTGCCTGGGCTGCGGCGTCTGTTACAGCACGTGCAAGCGCGGGGCGCTGTCCATGCAGCCGCGCGAGCGCCGCGTCTTCACGCCCGAAACGACCTTCGACCGCATCGTGGCGATGGCCATCGAGCGCGGCAAGCTGGGCGACCTGCTGCTGGATAACCTGGAAGGCTGGGGGCCGCACGCCCTGGCCCGCATCATCCAGGTCATCGAAAAGACGCCTATCCCGACGGTGGTCAACGCCATCGAGCCGCTGAAGTCCACCTTCCTGAAGGCCATCGTCCGCGCCGGCCGGCAAGGCTCCGGCAAGGCAGCGTCGCTGGTCTAAAAGGATTGAGATTATGATGGTGCGAAGGCTGCTGGCCATGGGCCTGCTACTCACGGTCGTGGGCGTGGTCTACAGCCAGCCGCACGCCGGGACCGACAAGCTGCTGCAATCATCGTGGTGGGACCCCGATGGCAGCGATTATGACCAGTACGTCTGGGACAGCTTCACGTTTCCGACGGACCAGACCGTGACTGAGCTTCACTGGCGTGGCGGCTACGACCCTACCCACTTCGGGCGGGGCGGTCCCGTGGTGGACTTCAGCATAGCCATCTACCCGTCCATCGCGGCCCAGATCGAGCCGGACATCGTCAACCCGCCCTTAGTGCGCTATCGCACCGGCGACAACGCGGGCGAAACCGCCGTTGGGGTGTTCGGCAGCACGACAATGTACGACTACCAGTTCACCCTGCCCCGCCCGTTCCAGGCCGCCGCTAGCGTCAAGTACTGGGTGCAAATTGAAGCCTACCAGCACGGCATCCCCGACTGGGGCCTGGCGGCTGGGACGGGCGGCGACGGCGGCTACTTCCGGCGTATCGCTGGCATGGGCGACGCCTTCTACCAGCGGGTGCCGGGCGACTCGGCCTTCTCGCTGCTCGGCCCGGCCTCCGAGGCTCCGCAGAACTGGCTATTCCTGCCATTCATCCTCCGCCGCCAACCCTCCCCCTGACAAGGCTTAGCCCCGCTCGCTATCAAGGGTGCGCATGGCCTGGTCGTTGTAGCGGTCGCCAGCGGCCGCGCCGGGCGGGAGGGCCGCTTCGATCTGGCTCACGTCCTCGGCGGTCAGGGTCAGGTCCAGCGCGCCCAGCGCCTCGGCCAGCCGGTCGCGGCGGCGCGCCCCGACGAGCGGCACGATGTCCGCCCCGCGTGATAGGACCCAGGCGATGGCGATCTGGGCGACCGTCGCCCCCTTCGCCTCGGCTATCACGCGTAACGCTTCCACCAGCCGGAGGTTGTGGTCCAGGTTATCGCCCGTGAAGCGAGGGCTGTAGGCGCGGAAGTCAGTGGGGGCGACCTGGCGGTCCTTGGACCAGTGGCCGCTGAGTAGGCCGCGCGACAGCACGCCATAGGCCGTGACGCCAATCCCCAACGCGCGGCACGTCGGTAGAATCTGGGTCTCGATGCCGCGTGACAGGAGCGAGTACTCGATTTGCAGGTCGCTGATGGGGTGGACGGCGTGGGCGCGGCGCAGCGTGTCGGCGCCCACTTCGGACAGCCCGATGTGGCGCACGAAGCCGGCCTTGACCATGTCCGCTATCGCGCCCACCGTGTCCTCAATGGGCACGTTCGGGTCTACGCGCGAGGGGCGATAAATGTCAATGTCTCCGTCCCCAGCCGGCGCAGTGAGTAGGCCAGGAAGGTCTTGACAGCCGCTGGCCGGCTATCGCTGCCCAGCCAGCCGCCGCGTGGGTCGCGCAGTGAGCCAAACTTGACGCTGATGACCACACGCTGCCGCGCCCGGCCCCGCAGCGCGTCGCGGATGAGCATCTCATTGTGGCCCATGCCATAGAAGTCGCCGGTGTCGAGCAGGGTGATGCCCGCCTCCAACGCGGCATGAATGGTGGCCATACTCTCCGCCTCGTCCGCCGGGCCGTAGAGGTCCGACATGCCCATGCAGCCCAAGCCTAACGCCGATATAGTAAGACCCGCTGTGCCCAATGCACGAGTTAGCATCACAAGCCCTCTCTGTAGGTTTGAAGCCATCACCGGTATGATAGCAGGTGTTGCGAGCCGGGGCCAATCGCTGCTATACTTAAAGTCTAGCCAGTATACAGCCTATCCAGACCACGAGGGGGCACGATGAGCACAGCGCAGCGCGTCTATATTGGGACTGACTTCGGCGCGACCACGTCCAAGATCGCGGGTGTCTGGGAGGATGGGACGCCCGTTTCGACCACCCTTCTCCAGCGGCCGAGCCTTGCCCAACACGGACCGCCGGCCGTGGTCCAGGGATGGATGGAGGCCATAGGCGCCTACCTCGACCAGAACGGGTTGACGTGGGACGCCGTCCAGGGCGTCGGCGTGGCAATTCCCGGCCCGCGCCGCAGCTATGGCGTGCTGGACCGAGGCCCCAACCTGCCGGAGAGCTTCGTCGGCTTCGACGTCCAGACCGCTTACGCCCAGGCGCTGGCCGAGCAGACCGGGCGGGCCATCCCTGTCGCGGTGGGCAACGACGGCAATCTGGGCGGCGTCGCCGAGGCGCATCTCGTGCGGGGCAATACCAAGGCGACGGTTCTCATGCTCGCTCCTGGCTCTGGCCTCGGCGCGGCCTACATGGATGCGACCGGCCTACCCCTCGACGGCGACACGCTGGCCGGGATGGAGGCCGGGCATATGCCCGCGCCGCTGCACCTGCTGGACGCCCGCCCCTACCCCTGCGGCTGCGGGCGGACGTGGGGCTGTGTTGAAGTCTACACCACCCTATCAGGCCTCCCCCATCTGTTGGCCGACCGTCTCGCCCAGCGCCCCGACCACCCACTGGCCCAGTCGCCCCTCGGCCCCAAGGAGCGCGCCCTGGCCCTGCGCGGCCT
>JAHCIP010000070.1 GCA_026129165.1 Anaerolineae bacterium | reverse complement strand
CTGATGCGCAAAGACATTGTGACGCTGATGCGCGACCTGGAACGGCGCGACGCCGAGGAGCGGCGGCTGGGGGCGCCGGTCGAAGTACGCGGGCGCAACCTCAAGCCCGACGCCGGCGCGTTCCTCAACCTGCTCGTCAAGGCCACGCGGCCCCGCCTGACGGTCGAGGTCGGCACATCCAACGGCTACTCGACGCTCTGGCTGGCCGAGGCCGCCCAGGCGGTCGGTGGGCGCATCGTCACGCTGGAACTGCGGCCCAAGAGCCACGCCGAGGCGGTCGCCAACCTGGCCCAGGTGGGGCTGGGTAACGTGGTCGAGGCGCGGCTGGGCGATGCCCATGCGCTGATCCCCGATGTCAAAGGCCCGTTTGACCTGGCCTTCCTGGATGCCGAGAAGGACGACTATGTACCGCTGGCCGAGAAGCTCATCGCCAAGCTGCGCGTCGGGAGCCTGCTCGTCGCCGACAATGTCACCTCCCACAGCGAACTCAAAGCCTATCTCGACTTTGTCAACGCCAACCCCGCCCTCCTGACCGCCGTCGTCCCTCTCGGCCAGGGAGAGGCCGTCACGGTCAAGCTCGACCAGCCGCTGCCCGCCGCCTTCCTCCAGACCCTCGCCGAGCAGGAGGCTCGCGCCAAGAGCAGCAGCAATATGAACCAGGTGCCGCGCGAGGCGGGGGCGTTGCTCAATATCCTCGTTCGCTCCACAGGGGCGCGCCAGATTCTCGAAGTCGGCATGTCGGGCGGCTACTCGACCCTGTGGCTGGCCCAGGCGGCCCGGGCGACGAAGGGCCGTGTGACGACGGTCGAGCGCGACTCAGCCAAGGTCAACATCGCCCGCAAGAACTTCGCGGCCAGCGGCCTGGCTGACGTGATTGATGTTCAGGTGGGCGATGCGGAGCGCCACCTGCCGCGCCTCAACGGCCCCTTCGACCTGGTCTTCCTCGACGCTGACAAGGAGAACCAGGTAGACTACCTGGAGGTTCTACTGCCGCGCATCACCGCCGGTGGCCTGATCCTATCCGACAATCACCTGACTCACCCGGCCGATCTGGCCGACTATACGGCTTATGTGCGCTCGCTGCCGGGCCTGGAGAGCCTGCTGCTGCCGGTGGGTAACGGGCTGGAGATGACCTGGAAGGTGGACAGCCGACGGCGGAAGGGGGCCTGATCCGATGGGCGACCCGCTGGCCTACCCGCCACTGCACTCAGCGGAACACCTACTCACCTCGCTGCTCGAAGCGCATTTTCCGGCCCTCAGCGGCTACGAGGCCCGGCTCAAGAGCCGCAAGTGTGTCATGGAGTTTGACCACC
The DNA here is from genome assembly GCA_026129165.1 of Anaerolineae bacterium. Lineage (GTDB taxonomy): Bacteria > Chloroflexota > Anaerolineae > Epilineales > JAHCIE01 > JAHCIE01. The sequence goes on along the minus strand of JAHCIP010000070.1, from coordinate 21,179 downwards.
CCACGCCGCTGGCCGAGGCCGACCTCGCGCCGGTCGTTCAGGCCATGCAAACGGCCATCGCCCAGGACTGGCCCGTCACCGTGACGGAACTCTCCCGCGCCGAGGCAGGTCGCTTGCCGAACCTGAACGAGATTCCCGCCGACCTGGACACGGTGCGCGTCATCGGCATCGGCCCCTATCTCCGCGCCTGTCGCGGCCAGCACGTCGCCCAGACGGGCGACATTCGGGGCTTTCGCGTGACGCGCTTCACGCCCGTTGGCCCCCATCGCTATCGCCTCAACTTTTCCGTAGACTAGCCTCCCCAGGAGATGCCCATGCCCACTTTCACCGTGACACTGACCCTCAAAGTGACGACGCAGCAGGCCGACGCGGCCAAAGTCAAGACCAAGATTGCCGATCCGAAAGTCCTGGAACGGATGCAGAACAAAGTCGAGTACGGCACGAGCCAGGTCGAGGTCGTAGACGTCAAGGTTGAATCAGAGCAACAGGCTGATGTCGACGCTTGACCACAGAGGCCAATGTGATTACACTGTAATTACAATTGTGACTGAGCCTGACGGGTTATCAAAACCTGTCAAGTCTGCCATCCCTCTACTGTCACGGAAGGTTGACATGAGTACAATGACGGAAAAACGCAGTGTCGAAACACGCATCGTCAAAATTGGCAACTCGCAGGGCATCCGTATCCCCAAGTGGCTGCTGGAGCAAAGTGGGCTGGGCGAGAAGGTGATTCTTGAGGTACAAGGCAATCAGATTGTCATCCGTCGAGCCAAGCACCCCCGCGAGGGCTGGGCCGAGCAAGCGAAGATGATGGCCGAGCAAGGTGAGGATGAGCTACTCCTACCAGAATATAGTCTCACTACCTGGGATGAGGAAGAGTGGGAATGGTAGTTCATCGCTTTGAGGTGTACCTTGTCGGATTAGATCCCACAGTGGGTAGTGAGATGCAAAAGACTCGCCCTTGTCTTGTGGTATCGCCAGACGATCTGAATGGGTATCTGCGCACAGTGATTATCGCTCCAATGATGACCGCAGGCCCCGTTGGCCGATTCCGTGTCCCATGCCGTTTCGAGGATCAAAATGGTCGTATTGCTCTCGACCAATTACGGGTCGTCGACAAACAGCGTCTGCTCAAGTATCTTGGACGTATTGCACAGCCTACCCAACGGGAAGTACTGGGCGCTCTACAAGAGATGTTCTCTTGATAGGCGCAGAGAGATGAAGATGTGGGCCTAGACACGTTACACCCGATATCAGGCCTCGATTGGCCGTCCGCTGAGGCCGAAGCCGTGCGGCTCCTGCAGAAGCTTCTCCAATTCGACACCACCAACCCGCCTGGCAACGAGGCCCCCGCCGCCCAGTGGCTGGCCGGGGTGCTGGCCCAGGACGGCATCGAGAGCATCATCCTGGAGTCGCAGCCGACGCGGGCCAACTTGGTGGCTCGCCTGCCAGGGCGCGGCGAGGGCCGCCCCATCCTGCTCCTGTCCCACCTGGACGTCGTCCTGGCCGAGGCGGCGCGCTGGACGCACCCGCCTTTTAGTGGCGATGTGGCGGACGGCTGCATCTGGGGGCGGGGCGCGATTGATATGAAGTCGCTGACGGTCCAGCAAGCGATGGTCATGCTCCTCATGAAGCGGCATGGGCTTGTCCCGCCGCGCGACCTGATTCTGTGCGCCGTGGCCGACGAGGAAATTGGCGGGACGTGGGGCGCCAAGTGGCTGGTAGACAACCACCCCGACCTCATCCAGGCCGAGTATGCCATTAACGAAGGGGGCGGCTACTCGCTGAGCATCGCGGCCCAGCGCGTCTACCCCATCGAGGTGGCGCAAAAGCACGGCTGCGGGCTGCGGCTGCGGGCGACGGGCGAGCCGGGTCACGGCTCCATGCCCCACGACCGTAACGCCAACCTGCGGCTGGCCCGCGCCGTGAGCAAGCTGAGTCCGACGGCCACGCCGGTCCACATCACTCCCGTCGCCCGCGCCTTTGTCGAAGGGCTGGCCCAGCGCCTACCGAGGACACAGGCTCTTGCCCTCCGCCAACTCCTGAACCCGGCGCTCAACGCCGCTGTCTCGCGGCTGTTGCCCGACCCGACCGTCGCCCGCGCCCTCAACGCCATGCTGCGCAACACGGTCAGCCCGACCATCCTGCGCGGCGGCGAGAAGGGCAATGTCATCCCCGGCGAAGCCTACGCCGACCTGGACTGCCGCCTGCTGCCGGGCCAGACCTGCGCCGACATGGTTCGCGAGATACAGAAGATCGTCGGGCGGGGCTACGAGTTTGAGGTCTTGCTATCTGGGGATGCGCCCATCCTGCCCTACGACACGCCCATGTACCGCGCCATCGTCAAGACGTTGGAGCGAGCCGATCCGGGCGGGACGGTCCTGCCCTACCTGTTCCCTGCCGCCAGCGACTCGCGCTTCCTGCCCAAGCTGGGCATCCAGCCCTACGGCTTCCAGCCGATGCGGATGCCGCCCGGCCTGTCCGCCGTCAGCCTGGCCCACGCCCACGACGAGCGCATCCCCGTCGAGGCGTTCACCTTCGGGCTGCATGTCCTGTTTGACCTGCTGCTGAACCCTATCTAGGAGGACGGCATGAGTTCGGACCCCTCGCTGGTCAACCATATCAACCCGGAGACGCTCCACGCCCCGTTTGGCTACACCCACGTCGTGCAGACCTTCGGCGGCTGGACGGCCTACATTTCGGGGCAGGTACCGCTGGACGCGGGAGGGAACCTCGTCGGGCCGGGCGACCTACGCGCCCAGACCCACCAGGTGTTCCGCAACCTGGGGGCGGCGCTGGACGCGGTCGGCGGGAGCTTTGCCAACGTGGTGAAACTGACTTACTATTTGGTGGACATGGGCCAGATTCAGACGGTGCGCGAGGTACGGGCCGAGTATCTCAACACCGAGAAGCCGCCCGCCAGCACCGCCGTCGAGGCCCGCGCTCTGTTCCGCCCTGATGTGATGATCGAGGTCGAAGCGATTGCGGTGCTCTAGAACACGCGAGGCAATGGACCTGCGCCAAGGTGGTAGCTTTCCAGTCGTCATCCTGAGCGGAGCGAAGGATCTGCTCTGGAGACGTTGTCGGAGCAGATCCCTCACATTCGTTCGGGATGACGGATGAAGGTCGTAACCAGATTCGAGATAGGATTATTATGACTGTCGAGATTGATCTGAGCGGACGTGTGGCGATTGTCACCGGCGGGGGGCAGGGGATTGGGCGGGCCATCGCGCTGCGGCTGGCGCAGGCCGGCGCGGACGTGGCTGTGGCGGACCTGGCCCTGGACCGCGCGCAGGCCGTCGCCCGCGAACTGGAAGGGCTGGGCGTGCGGAGCCTGGCCGTCCAGGCCGACGTCACCGACCCCGACTCCGCCCGACGCATGGCCGCCGAGGTCATAGATGCCTTTGGCCAGGTGGACATCCTCGTCAACAACGCGGGCCGCTGGACCATCAAGCTCTTCCGCGACCTGACGCCCGCCGAGTACGAGGCCGAGATTCGCCCCGCCCTCTTCGGCGTCCTCCACTGCTCGCGGGCCGTCCTCGACAACATGACTGCGCGCCGCCAGGGCCGCATCATCAACATCGCCTCGGACGCGGGCCGCGTGGGCGAGCCGTTCCTGTCGGTGTACTCGGCGGCCAAGGCGGGCGTGATGGGCTTCACCAAGGCGCTGGCCCGCGAGGTAGGGCGCTATAATATCACCGTCAACGCCGTCGCGCCCGGCACGACGCATACGCCCGGTTCGGAAGAGTTTATCGCTCGCGCTGGTGGCGAGGAGAAGTTGGCCCACGCCTACCCGCTGCGCCGCCTCGGCCAGCCCGACGACATCGCCAACGCCGTCTTGTTCTTCGCCTCGGACCTGTCGAGTTGGGTGACAGGGCAAACCCTCAGTGTAAGTGGAGGATATACGACGTGATGCGTGCAGACCGCTTAGCCACGTTCCAGGAATCCCTGATCCGCGAGATGACCCGCCTGGCGATTGCCCACGGCGCGATTAACCTGTCGCAGGGCTTTCCCGATTACCCGACGCCGCTTGAACTCAAGCAGGCCGCCGTGGACGCCATCATGGGCGACCACAACCAGTACGCCATCACCTGGGGGTCGCGGCGGCTGCGCGAGGCGTTGGCCGCCAAGCTCCACCGCTGGTACGGTCTGGACGTGGACGCCGAGCGGCATATCACCATCTGCGTCGGCGTGACCGAGGCCATCGTCGTCACGTTGCTGTCCATCGTCAACCCGGACGACGAAGTGGTCATCGTCGAGCCGTTCCATGAGAACTTCTACCCGGCGACGCTGTTCGCGCAGGGAATTCCGCGTTATGTCGCGCTGGAGCCGCCGGACTTCCGCCTGGACCCGGACAAGCTGCGTCGGGCGTTCAGCCCCAGGACACGCGCCATCATCCTGAACACGCCCCACAACCCGACGGGCCGGGTGTTTACTCGTGAGGAACTTCAGGGCGTGGCCGATCTATGCCAGGAGTTCGACGCCATCGCCGTGACCGACGAAATCTACGAGCATATCACCTACGACGGGCGACAGCACATCCCCATCGCGTCGTTGCCGGGCATGGCCGAGCGGACGGTGTTGTGCGGCGGCCTGTCCAAGACCTACGCCATCACCGGCTGGCGGCTGGCTTACACCGTCGCCCCCGACGAGATCAGCACCGCCATTCGCACCGTCCACGACTTCACCACCATCTGCGCCCCCACGCCGCTCCAGGAGGCGGCGGTGACGGCGGTCAACTTCCCCGCCAGCTACTACCACGAGTTGGCCGAGGCGTACCACGCCCGCCGTGACAAGATGATGGCGATTCTGGACGACTGCGGCTTCAAGGCGATGCGGCCCGAGGGGGCCTACTACGTCATGGCCGACTTTCGCGACCTGGGCTTCCCGACGGACGACGACCACGCCTTCGCCCGCTGGCTCACCACCGAGGTCGGTGTGGCGGTCGTGCCCGGCTCGTCGTTCTACCGCACGCCCGGCCTGGGACGCGGCCTGGTGCGCTTCGCCTTCCCCAAGAAGCTGGAAACGCTGGACGCGGCCCACGACCGGCTCAAGACCGGATTGGCGAAACTTCGCCAGGGCGCGGTGTCGCTATCCACGGTAGGGTAAAGGGTGAGGGAGGGGAAAGTGAAATTCGATGCCTTGATGCTCATGGACAACCTGGCCGACGTGCCGCCCGCCGCGCAGGCGATGGAAAGCATGGACTTTGACGGGGTATGGACCCACGAGACGGCCCACAACCCCTTCTTCCCGCTGGTGCTGGCCGCCGAGCACAGCCAGCGCCTCGAACTCGGCACGGCCATCGCCGTCGCCTTCCCGCGCAGCCCCACCGTCCTGGCCCACATCGCCTGGGACTTGCAGGCCCAGTCAGGGGGCCGCTTCATCCTCGGCCTGGGCACGCAGGTGCGGGCGCACATCGAGCGGCGCTTCGGCGCGGAGTTCGAGCACCCCGCGAACGGCTGCGCGACCAGATTCTCGCCATGCGCGCCGTGTGGAACGCCTGGCAGACCCGCGAACGGCTCAATTATCGCGGGCAGTTCTACAAACTGACGCTCATGACGCCCTTCTTCAGCCCCGCGCCCCTGCCCCCGGCCCACGCCCACATCCCCGTCTACATCGCCGGCGTCAACAAAGGTCTGTGCCACCTAGCGGGTGAGCTATGCGACGGCTTCCTCGTCCACCCGTTCAACTCGGCCCGCTACCTGAGCGAAGTCATCCTGCCCAACATCGAGGCAGGGGCGCAGGGGACCGGGCGGCGGCGGGAGGATGTCCAGATGGTCGGTTCAATCTTTGTGATCGCGGAGGACGACCCCGAAGAGGCCGAGAAGCAGCGGGCCAGCGTGCGGCAGCAGATCGCCTTCTACGCTTCGACGCCGAGCTATCGGGGGGTATTGGAGATTCACGGTTGGGGGGCGGTCGGGGAACAGTTGAGCGGGCTGGCGGCGCGGCAGCGTTGGGACGAGATGCCGGCCCTCATCAGCGACTACATGCTGGAACAGTACGCGGTGGTGGGCCGCTGGGCCGACCTGCCTAGGCTGATCCAGCGGCGGTTCAGCGGCCTGCTCGACCGCGTGATGTACTACCTGCCCTTTACGCCGGGCGCAATAGACGACCGTTGGCGGCAGGCGGTGGCGGGGTTCCACACTCATTAAATTAAGCCCACCCCACCCTGAGCGAAGCGAGCGTCTGCTCCCACAGCACTTGCCAGAACAGGACCTTCTTCCGCTTCGCTCAGGTGACACTCAAAAGTTGGAAGCTCTCACCTCTTCGTCGAATCTTTTTTGTTGTTCACCCACCTGACAGAGGACGCCAGGCCGTCCGTTACCTTGCCGAGCACGCCCCGGTGTTCCTCCGTCCCTGGTTCGGTCTCGACCGTCAGTATCGTGTCACCCCGACGGGGCAGCAACAAGCGGGCGCGTTCGGCGGTCCAGAGCCGAGCGGTTGACAGGACCGGCCCAATCTGCCGCGCCAGGTCAAGCGCCCGAGTCTGGCTGGCCTGCCACCAGCCCTCCGCGACGGCCTCTTCGGTGTCGCTCGCGCCGGTCACGTCCTGTGCCAACTCCCCCAACTGCTTGCCCGTGAAATAGGCCAGGGCGCGGTGGCCCACCACGCGCGTCATTAGGACGTTGACGCCCGCCGAGGCCAAACAGACCGACAATGGGAATAGCCTTCAAGATGGCCTTCTCAGCATACTCCTCGCCCAGATAGGTCGCCACCTTCGTCCCCACCGCTTTGGCAGCCGTATCCAGCCCGGCCCCCAGCCCGGTGATCGCCAGGATAGCGGTTCGCCGTTCGGTCCGCGACATCTCGTAGCCCATAAGTTGGGCCAATTCCATCACCAACTCGACCTGGAGGCGGAAAGTAGCGATGACATCGGCCGTCACGCCCAGTGTCACCGAGGCCAACGTCCCCAGACCGGGGATCGTGCCGGCGGCCGAGGTCGTGGCGCCCACCGCTCCCGTTTGCAGCGCCTTGTCGCGGATGAGCCGCTTCGCCAGGGCCGACTTGTCCAGGTGAGGATACTTAGCCTGGGCCGCCGTCACTCGCCCCTGCGTCACCGCCGGGTCTACCGAGTCAATCACGCGAAACAGCAGGCCCAGCACGCCGGGCAGCCGTCCGCCGACCACCGACACGTGCTCCCAGCGTCCCGACGTTTCAAGTTGGTCCAATTGATTATTGACATCATTGACAGAGGCCGCTCTTTGCGCCTGCAGTCGCGCCGGGCGCCGCCTGACCGTTGCAACTTGCTTTAGCTCACTTCCCATCCTCTCCTCCTCACCCTTCACGAAATACAGCCTACGCATCACGCACTACGCATCACGCATCACAAAGTTGCATCACCATACGTCTGCCCAAGCAAAGATGAAGCCAACTCAACGGGCTTATTTCAGCCGTGTCCGCTCCCTGGTCCAGAATCGCTGATCTCGACCAGGTCCAGCGACCGAACGCGCCCCGTGTCGGCCAGGATTTCCATCAGCAGGTGCCCTGCGGTAAGTCAGGCCGCCCCGCATCGGTGTCCTGACGCCCGGCGCGACCGTGGGATCGAGGGCGTCAAGATCGAGGCTAACATGGACCCGGTCCACGTGGCCGAGACGACGGATTACCTCACCCGCGACCTGCGCCACCCCGCGTTCGTCAATGTCGCGCATGGTGTAGACGCCAGCGCCACTCTCGCGCAATCGCACGCGCTCGTCGGGATCGAGGCTGCGCACACCGACCAGGACGACACGACTCGGGTCGAGCTTGCGGCCTGGCCGCCCTAGGTCCACCAGTTCTGGCGGGCCATAGCCGAGTAAGGCCGCTAGGGGCATGCCGTGGACATTGCCCGACGGCGAGGTCTGCGGGGTATTGAAGTCAGCATGGGCGTCCACCCAGATGACGCCTAACTGGTCGCCGCCGCTCAAACCTGCAATGGTGCCGGCGCTAACCGAGTGGTCGCCGCCGAGAAAGATGCCGATGTCGCCCGCCTGGGCCACCCGTTGGCTGTGAGCGTAGACCTCGGTGAGGACCTGGGCAATGGAGGCGAGGTGACGCGCGGACGGGGTATCGTGGTGGGTCATCTCCGGCACGGGGACACTGACATTCCCCGCGTCGTAAACGGTGAAGCCCAGGGCGGTCAGGTGGTCGCCCAGTCCGGCGAAGCGCACAGCGGACGGCCCCATATCCACGCCGGGTGCGGCGCTGGCCAAGGTCCATGGGGATGCCGAGGATGTGAATAATCACGCCTTCCCATCTCCTAGAACCTTTCTCCGCCAATGTATCGAAGGACCAGAAGCGGCGCTCGTCGGCGTCGGTCAGGTCGCTCTCGGCCAGCTGGACGATGATGCCATGCGCCGAGCGCGGCGAGATGAAGGCTTCTTTCCAGTGTGGGTCGTCATATTTCTCGTCCACCACACGGTAGCCGCGCGCCCTGAGAAGCTGGACCAATTCCTCGATGCGCTGCACCTTGAACGTCATGTGGTGCGCCCCCTCGCCGTACTTGTCGAGGAAGCGGGCCAGGAAGCCATCATCGCTGAGGGGTTCCAGCAGTTCGATCTTGCTCCCGCCTGGATAGACCAACTGGACCCAGCGGAAGCCCTGGTGCGGCATGTCGCCCGCCGAGTGCAACTCCCCGCCGAGCAGGTCGCGGTAGAGCGGCAGGGCATCCCGCACCCGCCGCACAGCGATGGCGGTGTGGTCGAGCTTTACGATGTAGGCACGCACGTCCTGGTCAAGCATAAAACCTCATGATGAAAGACGAAGGACCAAGGACCAACGCTGGAAAGCCCCGCAAAGTGGCTAGTCTATGCTTCGCTCTTGATCTTTGGTCCTTCGTCCTTGGTCGCGCAGCAAGACCCCGCCCCGGCCGGCCTCGCGGCTGGGCGCGAAGATCACGCCGCCCTGGCCCGCGCCGCTGCGCTCATCGTCCGTATCAGCGGACTGTTTCTGGCGAAGAGTTTTGACCAACTCCTGGAGCGTATTCCACTCTGGCGTGGAGAGGCTGTACTGACCCGCGCGGTCGAGGATGGCCTGGGCCAGGGCGAGTTGAACACGGGGGGATAGGTCAGCGGCGGCGCGATAGCCTGTCCACTCCAGGGCGGCTGTCCTCATAAACTCCTGGGCCGCTGGCGTCCGTGCGACCTCCTTGAGAAAGGCTAGCGGGGTGCGCCCGGCGCGCTGCACCAGGCTCCACTCGACGCCCATCGGGGCGCGGATGTCCTCGCCCAGCGCCAGGATGTACACATCGGCCTGAGCAGCGGCGCGCGGGTCGGCCGGCGGGTCGTGGGGCCGGGCGTGTAGCCCACCTCCCAGCCCACGTCTACCGGTAAACCCGCCACCGCGCGGCCAATGACTTCGCGTTCCGCGCCGAGGTCGGGCGAGATGGTCACATACAGACGGGCGCGTTCCACGTAACCTCCGACTCCTGGCTGTGTGCTGGCTGAATGATACGCGGAGTCGGGTCAGGGGGCAAGACGAGTGAGGGTGCGTACAGCATTTGTAAAGAAAGGGGCTAATCCCCCATCCCCCGTCCCCTTCCCCCACCCGTGGGGAAGGGGGGTAGAGAGTTCCCCCTCTCCCCGCGTGGGAGAGGGGGAAAGGGGGTGAGGGCAGTTCAGGCTCACTCCACTTTTACAAATCGTGGCTGCACCCCATGAGAGACGTGAGGGGGGAGAGACGTGACAAAGTGCCCCGTACTCGGGGTATGTCACGTCTCTCCCCGTCGTCTATCTGTCGCTGGCGTGCGCCTTCTCCTGCGCCAGCAGGGCTTCTTTGCGGCTCAGGCCCCAGCGGTAGCCGCCCAGGCTGCCATCGGTGCGCACCGCGCGGTGGCACGGGATGACGAGCGACACCGGGTTGGTGGCGCAGGCATGGCCCACGGCGCGCGCCGCCTTCGGCTCGTCAATCGCCTGGGCCAGTTGGGCGTACGTCCGGGTCTCCCCATAGGGGATGGTACGGAGAGCCTCCCAGACACGCCACTGAAACGCCGTGCCCTGGATGTCCAGGGGCAGATTAAGCTGCGGGCGGGTCCCAGCGAGGAAGCTCAGGATGACCTGCACCGTCTCGCCCAGCCCCTCGTCGTCACGGATCAGGTCGGCGGCGTGGTAGTCGCCCCGCAGCGCCCGATCTAGCGTCTCGTCCGAGTCGCCCAGGCTGACGAAACACACGCCGCGCTCGGTGGCCGCGACCATCAGCCGCCCCAATGGGCTATCCACCAGGGTGTAACGAATTTGCGTACCAGCGCCGCCGCGCCGGTAGATCGTCGGCGCCATGCCCAGGCGGCTGGCTCCATTCTCGTAAAACCGGCTGCTCGATCCATACCCGGCTTCATACATCGCCATACTCACCGTCTCCTCCTGTTTTAGACTGGCCTTCACCCGCCCTAACCGATAGGCTTCACTATACTGACGCGGCGAGATGCCCATAACGCGCTTGAAGACGCGCTGCACATGGTGTACGCTCAGGCCCAACTGGTCGGCTAGCTCGGTCAGGCTCGGCGGCTGGTCGGCCGCCGCCTCGATGAGACGGCACGCCTGGGCCACCCACGCCGTCTGGACCGACGCGCTCCCAACCTGCTCAGGGTGGCAGCGGCGGCAGGGGCGGTAGCCGGCTCCCTCGGCCTCAACGGGGGCCGGGTAGAAGACCGTATTCTCGCGACGGGGCCGACGCGCCGGACACGACGGGCGGCAGTAGATGCCCGTCGTGCGCACCGCTACCACAAACTGCCCATCATAAGCCACGTCCCGCGCCAAGAACACTTGCCAGCGTTGTTCGTCGTTCATCGTCGCCCTCCTCCTTATCTTGTCTACCCCAATGATACGGCAAGTGAGCCAAGAAATCTATCCGAATCTTGCGCTTCAAACTCCTGGCCCGTATTCCCCATTTCCACTAAGCGTGATTACAATTTGCGGTATGAGTACACTATCCCTACCCTGGCGCGGCCTCGGCCGCTGGCTAAACCTCTCCCTCGCGCGCGGCGGACGCGGCCCCGACCGCGAGCCTGTCGTCGTCTACACCGCCGCCAACCCGCTGGAAGCCCAGGTCGTCGCCGGCCGGCTCCAGGCTGAAGGTATACCCTCCTGGCAGCGCGGCGAGAGCCTGGGGTCCGCCTACGGCCTGACCATTGGCCGGCTGGCCCAGGTGGACATTCTAGTACCGGCGGCCCTGGAGGAGAAGGCGCGGGCGGTCCTGGCCGACGATGAGGACGACGGCGATGGCTGAGGCCGACCGTCTCCCGGTCTACCTGGTGCGCGAGGTGCATAACTACGGCGGGTTCTTTGGCGGCGACACCGTCAGCCTGACGGCCAGCCCCCTGACTGCCCCCAACGAGACCGTGGACCTGACCATCGCCGACAATGTTTTCGCTAACCTGACCGACCGCCACCACGTGGTCGAAGGGTTGGCGCTGGCCCTGGCCCTCGACGGCGCCGAGGTGCGTCAGGCCCAGGTCGTCGGGGCGCGCGACCGCGCTGTGCTCCGCGACGCTCTCCAGCGCCCCCCCACGTCCCCCGCCGACGCCGCCCGCCGTCGCCCCCTGGCCTACCACTGCCCCGCCTGCAACCTGTGGTTCGCGGGCGCGCCCACTGGCGACGGCCCGTACACCTGTCGGGTGTGCGGCGCAACCCTATGACCAAAGACTAAAGATTGATGACTCAAGTGCTCCGTCTTCAGTCTTTAATCTTCAGTCCTTAATCCTTAATCTTCCATTTTGCACCGGACCCCACGCCTGAGTATACTTAGCCATCGTTCGCTTCAATTGTTGTAGTTGCAAACAGTAGACAGTAGTCGGTAGTCGGTAGTCAGTAGTCGGTATCAGGATACCGATAAGGGCTTTCCGCCTTCTGACTACCGACTACTGTCTACTTTGTACTCCATACCCGGAGGCCGGTATGCGTGTCACCTGCAAGCAAGAGCATCTCGCCCGCGGCCTGGACATCGTCAGCCGGGCGGTTTCGCCGCGCAGCACACTCCCCATTCTCGGTAACGTTCTCCTGGCGACCGACAACGGTCGCCTGCGGCTGTCAGCCACCAACCTGGAAATCGGCATCAACTGCTGGATCGGGGCGCGGGTGGACGAGGAGGGGGCGACCACGGTGCCAGCCCGTCTGTTCACCGACCTCGTCAAGTCGTTGCCGCCCGACCAGGTAGCGATGGACTTTGTCGAGCGCAATAAGACCCTGAATCTCAAGTGCCTGCGCGACGAAGCCCACATCAAGGGCATTGACGCCGCCGACTTCCCCACCGTCCCGACCTACGAAGAGGACGGCGGGATGCAGTTGGAACCCGATGCCTTCCGCCAGATGATCAACCAGGTCGCCTTCGCGGCGGCCACCGACGAGTCGCGACCCATCCTGACCGGGGTCTCGGCGCGCTTCGAGCCGCACAAGCTGACCCTGGCCGCGACCGACGGCTTCCGCCTGTCGGTACGGATCGCGGCGGTAGACCATGGCCTGACGCAAGCCATGAGCGTCATCATTCCGGCCAAGGCCCTGGCCGAAGTCGCGCGCGTCGCCAGCGATGTCACCGAACCCATCAGCGTCCTGATCGCTCGTAACCGCAACCAGATTCTATTTCACCTACCCAACGTGGACATTGTCAGCCAGTTGATTGACGGCAACTTCCCCGACTACAACCAGATCATGCCCAAGAGTTCTGGCACCCGCGCGGTGGTAGACACGCGCGCCTTCCTGGCCGCCGCCCGCCGCGCCGCCCTGTTTGCCCGTGATGGGGCCAACATCGTGCGGCTCAAGGTTGAGCCGGGCGAGGGGGGGGAGTTGGGCCAGATGACTGTCAGCGCCATCTCGACCGAGTACGGCGACAACGTCTCACAGTTCGACGCGGCTATCGAGGGGAACCCGCTGGAGATCGCCTTCAACGCCAAGTACCTCCAGGACGCCCTGAACGCCATTGACTCGCAACAGGTAAACCTGGAACTGGGCACGCCGGCCAGCCCTGGGGTGTTTAAGCCGCAGTCCGGCGAGTTCACCCACATCGTCATGCCCATGCACATCAGCCGCTAAGCGATGTACATAATGACACCCCAAACTTGACGTTTTTCACGAATGAGGGTATACTTAAAGCCTCATTCCGCCGTGTGGCGGTTGTCTACCGCCCGATTCAGAGAGGTGAAGGTCTATCAGTACATCAACGCAGCGAATTAATGAAGAGATTCGCGTCCGGGAAGTCCGCCTGATTGACGAGGCGGGCAAGCAGTTGGGCATCATGCCCACCCGCGAGGCCGTCCAGATGGCGCGGGAGAAGGGGCTGGACCTGGTCGAGGTCGCGCCCAACGCGCAGCCGCCCGTCTGCCGCATCATGGACTTTGGCAAGTATGCCTTCGAGCAGGCCAAACGTGAGCGCGACGCCCGCAAGAACCAGAAGACCATCGAGATCAAGACGCTTCGGCTGCGGCCCAAGACGTCCGACTATCACGAAGGCTTCAAGGTCAAGCAGGCCCGTCAATGGCTGGCTGAAGGCGCCAAGGTCAAGGTCATGATCCTGTTCAAGGGCCGCGAGTTGTACGTCTCGGCCGACTCGGCCCGCCAGCAACTGTTGGACGTGGTCAACGCGCTGAGCGACGTGGCTGTTGTGGAGCAGCGTCCCGACATCGAGGGCAAGACCATGTTTATGATGCTCGCCCCCATCGGGTCCAAGCCACCGGCGACCGGCAAGCCGCAGCCGCAGCCACAGCCAGCGGGCAACAAGCTGGCGGAACAGGGTAAGACCGAACGCGCCTAGCGCGTCCATTGTCTACAGTCAACAGGTCGAACGCGGCGAGCCGACCGCCAGCGTGGGTTGGCGTGTGCGTTCGACTGTGGAGGATAGTGTGCCGAAGATTAAGACCCACAAGGTGACGCAGAAGCGCTTCAAGATCACGGGCACAGGCAAGATTCTGCGGACTAAGATTGGCAAGAGCCACCTGCGCCGCACCAAGCCCGGCCGTGTCAAGCGTCTCTTCGATGACTATCTCGAGGTGACGTCAGCGCGGGCGAAGAAGCGCATTCGCAAGCTCATTCCGTATCTCAAGGCGTAATGGTAAACACACCCCAGCCTGGTCTGGCCGCCTTGAGCGGCCATTCTTGTGCCTGGGGTCAAGCGCCCCATCAGGCTGTCAGGCGGGTCCAGTGGACACCTGCCGACGCCGCATCAGTAGTCAGTCATCAGTATTAAGTAGTCAGAAGTCAGACAGCCACTTTTTACCCTGTACTGACTACCGACGACTGACTACTAACATCTGTCTTTAGGAGGACAAGTGCCACGAGTGAAAGGTGGGCCACACGCCCACGCGCGTCATAAGAAAGTTCTGAAGATCACCAAGGGCCAGTACAGCGCCCGCCATCGCCTGTTCAAGACGGCGAACGAGGCCATGCTGCACGCCCTGGACTACGCGACCCGCGACCGCCGTAATAAGAAGCGCGACTTCCGCCGCCTGTGGATCCAGCGCATCAATGCCGGCGCCCGCCTGGGCGGCCTGTCCTACAATGTCTTTATCCATGGCCTCAAGGTCAGCGGCATTACCTTAGACCGCAAGGTACTGGCCGACCTTGCGGTCACCGACCCCTCCGCCTTCGCGCAGTTGGTGGAGACGGCCAAGGGCGCCAGCCAGAGTGCCTCGGCCTGAGACGGCAAATGATATGACGTGGGGCGCCCCCAGCCAGGGACGCCCCACGTTGCTTTTTGAAGGATTAAGGATTGGTGGTTGAAGTCTACCAACTACCGACTACCGACTACTCACTATGCTGACCTCCCTTCACAACCCGCGCGTCCGTGAGGTACGGGCCCTGCTCGACAAGCGACGCGCCCGCGAAGAGGCGCGGCGGTTCGTCGTGGAGGGCGTGCGCCTGGTCGAGACTGCGCTCCAGGCGGGCGTACCCCCTGAGGTCGCCTTCTTTACGGCGGACCTGGCGGACACGCCGCGCGGCGCGGCGCTGCTGACCGCGCTACAGGCGGGGTGCGAGACGGTCGCGGTCAGCCCGCCTGTCCTACGCGCCATGAGCGACACCGAGACGCCGCAGGGCGTGGTGGCGGTGGTTCCCTTCCCGACCGCAGACCGCAGACGGGGGACGGCAGACGGAGAATGGAGTACAGAGGACGAGCACCCACTCCCCACTCCCCACTCCGCCTCATCCACCACCCACCACCCACTGGTTCTTGTGATAGATGGCGTGCGCGACCCCGGCAACCTGGGGACGCTGCTGCGGAGCGCGGCGGCGGTAGGGGTGGACGCGGCGCTGCTCGCGCCGGGGACGGTGGACCTGTACAACCCCAAGACGGTCCGCGCGGGTATGGGCGCCCACTTCCAGGTGGCAGCGCTCAGCGCGGACTGGGATGAGATACGGACGCGGCTGGCGGGGCTGGCGACACGGGTGGCCGCCGCCGACGCGCCCCAGGCGTATTTCGATGTGGATTGGACCGCTCCCGCCGCGCTCATCGTGGGCGGAGAGGCCGAGGGGGTGTCTAGCGCGGCGCGGGCGATCGCCTCCGCCAGCGTGTCCATTCCCATGCGGCCCGGCGTCGAGTCGCTCAATGCGGCGATGGCGGCGACGGTAATTCTATTTGAGGCGGTGAGGCAGCGGCTAGTGCGTATTTCGTAATGCGTAATTTCGTATTCTGTGAAGAGACGGCTTACGCATGACGAAATACGGACTAGGCACTACGAAATACGCAGTTTTATGGTACAATTACTGGTTGTGAGTCTCGTAAGGAGCCAGGCATGTTCCAACCCGTGAACCCTAAAGTTGACTTCCGTGAACTGGAGCACGATGTGCTCGGGTTCTGGAAACAGAATAAGACCTTTGAGAAGAGTATGGCGATCCGCGAGGGCCAGCCGCGTTTCGTCGTCTACGAAGGCCCGCCGACAGCCAACGGCATCCCCCACTACGGCCACGTCCTGACGCGCGTGTTCAAGGACATCATCCCGCGCTACCAGACCATGAAGGGCAAGTTTGTCCTGCGTAAAGGCGGCTGGGACACGCATGGCCTGCCCGTTGAGATCGAGGTCGAGAAGAAACTGGGCCTCAAAAACAAGCAGGACATCGAACGGTTCGGCATCCGCCAGTTCAACGAGCTGTGCCGCGCCAGCGTCTTCGAGTATGTCAAGATGTGGGAGGATATGTCGGACCGGCTGGGTTTCTGGTTCGACCTGGACCACGCCTATATCACTCTTGATCCGGATTATGTCGAGTCAGTCTGGAATATCCTCCAGAACTTCTGGCAGCGCGACCTGCTCTATAAAGGCTTCAAGGTCGTCCCGTACTGCGCTCGTTGCGGCACCGCGCTGTCTGACCATGAAGTCGCGCAGGGCTACGACGAGGCCGAAGACCCCTCGGTCTATGTGCGCTTCCCGCTGCGCGACGAGCCAGGCGTCAGCTTCCTGGTCTGGACGACGACGCCCTGGACACTGCCGGGCAACGTCGCCCTCGCCGTGGGCGAAGACCTGGACTACGTCCTGGTGGACCAGAATGGCGACCGCCTTATCCTGGCCGAAGCCCTGCTCGGTCAGGCGCTTAGAGGCGACTACACTGTGGTCGAGCGGATGAAGGGCCGCGACCTGCTGGGCAAGCACTACCAGTCGCTATACCAGTTCCTGCCCGTCAGCCAGGACTATGCTTATGTGGTCGCCGGTGACTTCGTCAGCACCGAGGACGGCACGGGCATCGTCCACATCGCGCCGGCCTACGGCGCGGATGACATGGAGGTGGGCAAGCAATACGGCCTGCCCATCCTGCAAACGGTCAACCCGCAAGGCCAGTTTATCGCCGAGGTCACGCCCTGGGCGGGCCAGTGGGTCAAGGCCGCCGATCCGCACATCACCCAGGACCTCCGCCAGCGCGGGCTGCTCTATCAGGCCGGGACGTACAAGCACACCTACCCGTTCTGCTGGCGCTGCCACACGCCGCTGCTCTACTACGCCCGTGACTCGTGGTACGTCCGCACCACTCAGTTCAAGGCGCAACTGCTCGCCAACAACGACAAGATCAACTGGGTGCCGGACCACATCCGCAAGGGCCGCTTTGGCGAGTGGCTGGCGAACAACGTAGACTGGGCGCTGAGCCGCGACCGCTTCTGGGGCACGCCGCTACCCATCTGGGAATGTGACAACGCGGCTTGCCAGGAGCGCGTGTGCGTCGGCTCGCGGGCCGAGTTGAGCCAGTTCACCGGCCAGGACTTGAGTGGGCTGGACCCGCACCGGCCCAACGTGGACGAGATCACCTGGCCGTGCCAGTGCGGGCAGGGGACGATGCGCCGTGTGCCGCAGGTCATCGACACCTGGTTCGACTCAGGCGCGATGCCCTACGCCCAGTGGCACTACCCGTTCGAGAACCAGGCGCGATTCCGGGAGCAGTACCCCGCCGACTACATCTGCGAGGCCATTGACCAGACACGCGGCTGGTTCTACACGCTGCACGCCGAGGCGACCCTGCTGTATGACAGTGTCGCCTTCAAGAACTGCCTGGTGTTGGGGCATGTGCTGGCCGAGGACGGAACCAAGCTCAGCAAGTCGAAGGGCAATTACGTGCCGCCGATGGACATCATCAACCGCTACGGCGCGGACCCGACACGCTGGTACTTCTTTGCCCGGCCGGCTTGGGCGCCCGGCCGCTTCGACCCCAACGGCATGAGCGAGGTTATCCGCCAGTTCATGCTGACGCTGTGGAACACCTACAGCTTCTTCGTGATGTACGCCAACCTGGACGGCTGGACACCGGAAGGCGACCCGCTCGCGGGCGCGGACCTGAGCGACCTGGACCGCTGGCTGCTGGCCGAACTGTACGACCTGGTCCAGACGGTGGACCAGAGCCTGGCGAGCTACGATATTCATGTCGGGGCGCGGGCGATGGAGCAGTTTGTAGACAGCCTGTCCAACTGGTACGTACGGCGCTCACGCCGGCGCTTCTGGAAGAGCGGCGCGGCGGACGACGCGGACAAGCGCGCCGCCTACGGCACGCTCTACACGGCGCTGACCACCTTCGCCAGCGTCCTGGCGCCGTACATGCCGTTCCTGGCCGAGACGCTCTACCAGAATCTCGTCCTGACCGTCAAGCCCGACGCGCCCGAGTCGGTCCACCTGACCGACTGGCCGACGCTGCCCGCCGCCTGGCGCAATGACGCCTTGCTGGCCCAGATGCGGCTGACGCAACGGCTGGCGTCGGTGGGGCACGCGGCGCGCAACAAGGCGGCGGTCAAAGTCCGCCAGCCGCTGGCCGAGGCCATTGTGGCCGTACGCACGCCCGACGAGGCCCAGACCGTCGCCGACATGGCCGACCTGCTGGCCGACGAGTGGAACGTCCAGCGCGTGAGCAGCACCGGCGAGGGCGATCTCGTCAACTACCGTGTGCGCGTCAACCCAGCCAAGCTGGGGCCGAAGTACGGCAAGAAGCTACAAGCCATCCGCCAGGCGGTCGAGGCGGCCGACCCGGCGGCGCTGGCGCGGAGCCAACGCGCCGGCCAGATGGTCGAGATCGCGGTGAACGGCGAGACGGTGGCGCTGCTGCCCGAAGAACTCAACGTCGAGGTTACGGACCGCCCCGGCTACACGGTGGCCGAAGAAGGCGGGCTGGTGGTGGCGCTGGACACGACCATAACCGAGGAGCTACGCCGCCTGGGCCTCGTGCGCGAACTGGTGCGCCGCGTCAATGCCATGCGCAAGGACGCTGGCTTTGAAATTGCTGACACGGTTACGCTGTACTACCAGGCCCCCGCCGAAATGGCTGTCCTGCTGACGGAGCAGGCGGCGGCCCTCCAGGGTGAAACCCTTAGCACGGCCCTACGCGACGCCCCGCCGCCCGCCGACGCTTATACCGAGAGTTTCACCCTCGAAGGCCAGCCAATGACGGTGGGTCTTGTCAAGAACTAATGCGTGATGCGTATTTCGTATTCCAAGATAGATACGAAATACGCATCACGCAACACGCATCAGGAGCTAGAACGCATGGCATCGCCCTTGACCCAGGAACAATTGGACCATTTCCGCCAGCGCCTGCTGGGCGAAGAGGCTGATCTGATTGCGGAGCGCGACGGACAGATGGAGCAACTGCGAGCCTATACCAGCGGTACCGATGAGAGCAACGAGGATGTCGAAGACGAGGCGGGTGAAGGCACCAGTACCTTTGAGCGTGAGAGGAGCCTGACCGTCGCGGAGACCCTCACAGCCCAACTGGAACAGGTGCGGCACGCCCTGGCGCGGATGGACCAGGGGCTGTACGGCATCTGCGAGGTGACGGACGAGCCGATTGACATCGAGCGCCTCGAGGCCATCCCCTCGGCGACGACGAGCATTCGGGGGGCGCAGATGCGCAAGCGCCTATGATAGAGCCACGCAGCCAACCGCCGAGCCGCGCTCTGTTGGTGATCGTTGCCGTCGTGGCCTGGGTGGTAGATCAGACCACGAAGACGCTGGTCGTCCAGAACCTGGCGTTGGGGGAGAACTGGGCGCCCTTCCCGGCCCTGGCGCGCTTCTTCACGTTCACCCACACCACCAACACGGGCGCAGCGTTTGGTCTGTTCCCCGACGCGGGCTGGATTTTCGTCATCGTCGCCATCATCGTCATCAGCGCCATTCTGTTTTACTATCGCCATCTGCCGACAGAACATCTCCTGGTGCGGGTCTCCCTCGGCCTGCAACTTGGCGGCGCCTTGGGTAACCTGACCGACCGCCTGGTACGCGGCTCGGTGGTGGACTTCCTGGACTTCAAGATTTGGCCTGTGTTCAACGTCGCCGATAGCTGCATCGTCGTCGGTGTCGCCATCCTGGCCTTCTACCTCATGCGCGAGGAGCAGCCCCGCCCCGCGCCTCAGTCCCTTGCCACCTCCCCCCCCAGTGACAGCGACCGAGGACAGCCGTCTTAGCCTATGCGCCGCCTTGTGCTCGTTGCTCTGCTCGTCCTGGCCGTGGACCAGATCGTCAAGGCCCTGGTCGTCGCCTGGCTGCCCCTCGGCGCGTCCTGGGCGCCCCTCCCCGACGTGGCCTACATCTTCCAACTGACGCACACTACTAACACAGGCATGGCCTTTGGCCTGTTCCAGGGCAGCAGCCTGTGGCTGAGCTTCGCCGTCATCACTATCGTCGTGCTGTTGCTCGTCTATGCACGGCGGCTGGCGGCGGCCCACCCCTCGCTGTACCTCGCGCTCGGCCTGGTCCTGGGCGGCGCGGTGGGCAACCTCACCGACCGCCTGACGCGCGGCTCGGTCGTGGATTTTATTGATGTGGGTCCCTTCTGGATTTTCAATCTGGCTGATAGCTCGGTGGTCGTCGGCGGCCTGCTCCTGGCCTGGCTCCTGTCCCGCCATGAGATGCCCACCGTGTCGGCGCCATCCACTCAAGACCCTAAAGGTCTTGGAGACCTTTAGGGTCTAGCTGACACCCCGCATGTCTACGCCTCTCACCATTCGCCTTGCCCGTCTGGAAGACGCCAACGACATCACCGCTATTATCCGCGAGCCAGACGTCGTACCCCGCCTGGCGAGCGAGACGGTCGAGACGACGCGGGCGCATGTCGCCGCTCAACTGGCCCGCTGCCTGGCCGACGACAGCCACCGCGTCTACGTTGCCCAGGATGATACCGGGCGCGTCATGGGCTATGTCGCCGTCCACTGGCTGCCGTACCTGATTCACAGCGGCCCAGAGGGCTACGTCTCCGAACTGTTTGTCCATTCCGAGGCGCGGGGGCAAGGACTCGGTAAGCGCCTGCTCGACGTGGTGATTCAGGAGGCCCGTGAGCGCGGCGGCAGCCGCCTGCAACTCGTCAACTTCCGCACCCGCGAGTCCTACCAGCGCGGCTTCTACACCCAGGCCGGCTGGGAGGAACGGCCCGACGCCGCCAGCTTCGTCCTCCCCCTCCTGTAAAAGGGGAAGGGGTAGGAAGCAATTGCCTTCCTACCCCTTCCTATGCCTTCCTATGCTTCCTCTGTATTCCTACTCTTCCCCCTACTTCGGCTCAAACGTCGCCGAGGTTGTCATCCGCCAGCGCAGGCGCTCGTCCTGGCGGTCCGGCTTGATGACGACGGTGTAGACAATGTCGCCCTGCTTGTTCTCACCCAGGTCCCCAATGCGCGTGATGGTGCCGGGCAGTTCGAGGCCGGGGATGGCGTCAAAGGTAAGGATGACAGGATCTCCCACTTTGAGTCGCACCACGTTCAACTCGGTCAGGTCCGTCGTCTCGATCTCCCACTGGCTCAGGTCAGCGATCTGCGCTATGACC
>JAHCIP010000007.1 GCA_026129165.1 Anaerolineae bacterium | reverse complement strand
GGCTTCGGCCGGGTGCGGCCGCACGCCGTGGAGGATTTCGCCGAGAGGCCAAACACGTTTTCGGCCTGGACAGTGAAGCAGTACTGGCTGTCTGTGTCGAGGTTGCCGAGTGTCGCGGAAGTGACATTGGCGCCCACGCTGATCTCCGTCCGCTTGGTGGAGCCGGACTTCGCATAACTGATCAGGAACTTGCGCTCGTTGTTGCTGTTGTCTTTCCAGGCGATGGAGAGGGACGAGGTTGTCGTGCCAGTGACGCGCGGGTTGGTCGGTGCGGCGGGGGGCGGCGGAGGCGGAAGGTTGCTGGAACGGACCACCTTGACATCGGACGTGTCGAAGGCCACCAGGTCTTGCATCCCGTCGCCGTTGACATCGCCGACGAGGCGCGGGAAATAGTCAGCTAGGGCACTCGCCGACGAGTTCCAGGGGAAACCCTGGTTGACGACCAGGGCGCGGAGCATGGCTCGCATCGGCGCGAAGCCGGCGGGGCCGCCGAGGGAACGATAGACCGAATCGTTGCCGAAGCCGACGAGGTCCGGATAGCCGTCGCCGTTGAGGTCCGCCACGAAGCGGGGGTGTGTCCCTACGCGCCAGCCCTGGTTGTAGCCGAAGTCGGCCAGGACGAAACGCGCCGCCTCGAAGCTGCCGCCCGTCGACCGCGCCGTGTAGACCCCCGCGTCGCCAAAGCCAACGATGTCTTGCTTGCCATCATGATCAATGTCCGCCAGGACGCGCACATGGCGGTCCACGCGCCAGCTGCCTGCCGAGTAGCCGAAGTCGGCGAGGACGAACTGGGCCGGGCCAAAGCCTGTGCCCGTCGAGAGTGCGATCCACACTCCGGCGTCGCCAAAGGCCACAATATCCTGTCGGCCGTCACCGTTGATATCGGCGGTGGTGCGGATATGCTTGTCGAGACGCCAACCCTGGTTGTAGCCGAAGTCGGCCAGGACGAACGCGGGCGGCGTGAAGGAGCCGTCAGGGGTGGCGAGGGACAGCCATACCCCAGCGTCACCGAAGGCGACAATATCCTTGCGTCCGTCGCCGTTGACATCGGCCAGGAGGCGGACGTGCTTGTCCACGCGCCAGCCCTGGTTGTAACCGAAGTCAGCCAGGACGAAGTTCACCGTCCCGAAGCCTGTCCCTGTCGAGAGCGCCCTGTAGACGCCCGCGTCGCCAAAGCCAACGACGTCGGCGCGGCGGTCGCCGTTCACATCGCCCGCCAGCCGTACATGCTTGGCGGCGCGCCAGCCGCTCTGGTAGCCAAAGTCGGCGAGCACGAAGGCCGGGCTGAAGCTTGAGCCATTGGAGGTCGCCAACCACACGCCGTCGCGGCCGAAGCCGATGATGTCCTGCTTGCCATCGCCATTGACGTCGGCGAGCATTCTCGGATACTCAGGTCCCCAGCCCTGTTGCCGCGTCAGTTCTTGCAGCCACGTCTCGGGGGCGAAGAAGGACTGGTCGCCGTTGGTCGCGGCCTCAATGGTGTCCTCCTCCGTTGTGCCGTCCTGAGCCGCGACAGTGGGAATGCGCGTCGCAGCCGAGGCAATCAGGAGGGCTAACACCAGACCAACCGCAAGTGAGAGCAACCCTTTCATGAGCCTATCCTTTCCAGTATCGTGAAAACTGTTTCTCAGATTACACTACAGGAAAGTGAGGCGGATTACTATGAGCCAGGCCACACTGAGTCTGTGAATTGCATTACAGTAAGCGGAAGGGGGAGTGACCCAATTACTGTGTCAACCTAACCCGCTGTGGCGGCCAGCCGTGCTCGCGAAGGCGTTACGGGTGGCCGCCATACTTTTGGGGTGATCTATAGCCTGGAGGGCTGGCGAGTCTAGCCGTGAAGCAGGGCCGCTTTGAAAGCGGGGTGAGGCTGTTGGCCTGGGCGGATGCGACACGCGCATTGATCGCTGATGAGCGGCCGCCTGTCGAGCAAGCCGATATTGACCGCGACCTCGCCGCAGCGCGCTCGTAACTCAAAGCAACGACCTTCGGCCTATTGCAAGCCGAAGGTCGGGTCATGGGGCTGGCGCAAGCCCTCGTGTGGGCTTAGCCTCGGCTAATCCACGACGATACCATCCACGACGATACCATCCACGACGATACCGTCTACGACGATGCCGTTGGCAATGGTGCCACTGCGCGAGCCTGGGGCGGAAGACACAAAGGTCAGCTTGGGACCGTCTCCCTGGTTGACCAGGTTAGTGGTGGTCACCTGGACCGTGACCGGCCGACGCTTGGGATCCCAATTGTGAATCACGATAAAGTAGTTGCCCGGTATCCCTGAGGTGAGTTCCCAGGACATTTGACTGTCTGAGATTCTGTGCGCCGCCCCAATAGGAGCCCCTTTCGGCGGCGGGTTGTCGGGGCTAAACGCCTCCAAGACGATGGCATTTGTAACACGAGTGAATGCGTCGGCCGGGCTATAGGTCAGGGTAACACCTACCCGCGCATTGTTCCCAGGGTAGGTAAAACGGTAGGCCACCCATCCGCCAAAGCCCGGTATCGTCGCGCCAACGGGCGCCGTCGCCGCCTGGGCGGGCGCACTCAAGGCCACTTGAAGCAGACAGAGCAGGCCCACCAGAACCCCTGGCCGCACCCCGCGCCCCAACCGTTTCCAATCTACCTTCCGTACACTAAACCACTGCAACATAATGCTCTCCTCGTGATAGGTTCCGAGTTCTAACTTGAAGTTGGCTACTAAAGTTAGACACTATGCAGAATAACGCCTTAAGGCAAGGCTAACACAGGCTGCAATTCCGGGCTGGCTCGGCCAGCCCCGGCCAGGCCGAGCACCTGATAAAGGCCCTGGGGCGAGCCAAGGGCCTCTAGCCGGTGCAGCCCCAGCGGCTCGCAGTCAACTTTCCCTTCGACGAGCGCGCTCGTCGTCTGGTTGATGAGCACGCTGTTGGGGGCCGCCAGGGTCTGGAGGCGTTCGGCCAGGATCAGGGGCGCGCCCACCACACTCGCCGGCCCAAACCAGTTCGTTTCGCCGCTATCCATGACCTCGCCTGTATGAATGCCAATACGGATGGTCAGCGGCTTGCCCGTGAGCGGGTCCAAGACTGAGGCCATCACTCTCTCGCTGTCCGGTCGCGTGTCATACGCCAATGAGAAGTTCCCTGTCAGGCGCAGACAATAGCGCCCGACGATCTCCACCAGATTTAGCCCGGCCTCGATCGCCTGCAGTGGGGCGTCCTGGGTGGGGGTGGGGAAACCGAAATAGACCAGTAAGCCGTTACCTCGGTACTGGGCTACATACCCGCCGTGGTGGTGGATGACCTCCGCGCAGGCCTGACGGCAGGCGCAGACGAGGGTATGGAACTTTTCGATGCTGAGCGTCTCTGCTAAAGCCACTAGCCCCACAAATTCACATGCCAGCACTGTCAAAGGCCGCGTAGCGGCTACCCCATTGGCTACCCCATTGCCATTGGCTATCCCATGCGATGCAGGGGCAGACGACGAGGCCCGAAGTTCTACCTGGGGTGACTTTATCGCGCCGCTGCGGATCTGCTCGTATAGGACTGTCGTCTCAGTGTCTGGCTCAACCTGCAATTCGGCCGCCAGGATACGCCGACAGATTTCATACTGGGCGAGAGCTGCACTGCGCTGCCCACTCCGCGCCAGGAGGACCATGAGGCAGCGATGAGCCTCTTCTCGCCACGGCTCCAGCTTCAACAACCGACTGGCGTAGTCCAGGCTGAGCATATAGTCGTGGCGGGCGGCCTGGTAGGTCATGAGGGTCTGGAGAACCTGCGCCATGTGCTGCCGCCACACCTCGCGCTCACGATGAAGCCAGATTTCGAACTCCGGCGCATCGTCCAGTTCGAACTCGGCCATAAACTCGCCGCGGAAAAGCTCGGCACACGCCATGAGCGAGTCGATGTCGCCCTGCACGGTTAGGGCCTGAAAGGTTGTCGTATCAATCGAGACGGGACAAGAGGGCTGGAAGAGGACCGCGTGCCGGTCGGTCTTGAGACAGCTGGGCAGTCGCGACAGGATATGGTGCAGTGTCCAACTCAGGTTAGCGCGTCCCTGTGCTTCTGTCTTACCGCTCCAGAACATCTCAGCGAGGTGACTGCGGGAGACGGGTTGGGCGCGGACAACAAGATAGCACAGGAGAGCGAGGGCTTTGCGTGACTCAAATGACGGAACAGCTTCTTCATGCCGGGTGATCTGCACAGGCCCCAATAGCCGAAGGCAGAGCATGGCCTTCCCCCTTCTTAGTACGATAAGCTATGTCGCGCTGATGAAGCCAACGAAGGATATTTACTCAGACCCGGAGCCGATGCGTCAGACGTATGCCGTACATTTAATCACTCAGTCTATCCGCAGTCTAATGAATCTTTTATCTTTACATGCCGCCTGGGACCCTGCTCCAAAGAGTTTCCCAAGAGATAGGCAGTAAACTATAGCACAGCCTAGGGTAAAGAACAAGTGAAGATTTCGCGTAGTCATCTGTTTTTCCCAATCTTGCTACCCATGTTCCATATGACCCCGCATGACGCGCCCACAGCGGCGGAAAAGGTTGACCATGCAACCTTCGCGCGCCTTCTTGCTGCGTTGCTGGCCAACTCAGCAATTCTCTCCGAATCAATCGGCTGCCTGGCGGTTTTGTCTTGAGGAGGTCGGACCCGAGCGGAGAGAGCTGGGGTTCGCCAGCCTGGAAGCCCTGGTCACCTATCTCGCAGCGGAATTGGACGGCTGGATGTGTACGACCTATCGCCTTGAGGAAGATGGCGCGCCGCGATCGGACTTAGAGATGGACGAGGCGCTCCCCGACTAACTATCTGTCGTACGCCTCTGGGTATGACACCCGGCTCACACGAGCGTAACCACCCTTAACCCTCATTGAGACAAAGGAGATGAGCGAATGGACAAGCCCAAGCGGAAAATCTTGGTCGTGCTCTCGGAGTATGGCTATTGGGGCGAGGAACTTGTTGGCCCCCTGGAAGTGCTGGATGCGGCTGGCTATGAATCGGTGTTTATGACGCCGTTCGGCAAGCGGCCTCGCGCCCTTCCGCCAAGCTATGAACCTGGCTTCTGGGATCCCCCGCTCGACAAAGTCGTCACCGACGAGTACTATGCCAACCTGACCAAGGCCGTGGATACCTCGGACCGCCTCACCAACCCCATCAACCTGGCGGACTGGTTCCCGCAGCGGCCCTACTTCAACTCGGCCAACTTCGGCCATGCTCTCGAGGATTACTACACCAAGCGCGACAGCTGCTGGAATGACCTGAAGCAGTACGACGCCCTGCTCATGGTCGGCGGCAGCGGTCCGATGATTGACATGTGCAACAACCAGCGCCTGCACGACGTCATCCTCGGCTTCCTGCACCACAACAAGCTCATCGCCGCCGAGTGCTACGCCGTCACCTGCCTGGCTTTTGCCCGCGACTTCGTCGAGCGCAAGAGCATCATCAACGGTCGGCATGTCACGGGCCACGCCATTGAATACGACTGGCTGGATGGCACGGGCGTGTTGGGCATTGACGCCAACTTCCACTGGGCCTTCTATCCCCTGGAGCACATTCTGCGCGATGCCGTCGGGCCGCAGGGTCAGTTCCACGGCGGCGTGGGCCGCACCCGCTCCACCATTCTGGACTATCCGTTCCTGACCGGCCGCTCCACCCAGGACTCGCGCCTGGTCGGAGAGTTGATGGTCGAGGTTCTCGAGAACGGCCTCCAGCGCTACGGTTGGTAGGGGACCGAGGTCACGTTGACCGGGAGCATACAGACGATATGGTCTTGTGTAGCAGGCGCGATGGTGTCTGCTACACCATGAGGAAAGCAGGCAGCATGGCGGTTAAAAACGGGCACCACGTAATGCTTGAGCAGTTCCTGGCCGATGGGATGCGCTATATGTTCGGCAACCCCGGCACCGTCGAGCAGGGCTTTCTCGACGCGCTCGGCGATCACCCCGACCTGAAGTACATCCTAACACTGCAGGAATCCGTGGCGGTGACGATGGCCGACGGGTACGCCCGCGCCACCCAGCGCCCGACCCTGGTCCAGTTGCACAGCACACCGGGCGTCGGTAACGCCATTGGCGCCCTCTATCAGGCCAAGCGTGGGCATGCTCCGCTGGTCGTCATCGGCGGCGACGCTGGCGTCAAGTACCTCAACATGGACTCTCAAATGGCGGGCGACCTGGTGGCCTTTGCCGAACCGGTCACCAAGTGGTCCACAATGGTGGTGGACCCTTCCTCCGTCCTGCGCGTCCTGCGCCGCGCGGTCAAAATCGCCGCCACACCGCCTATGGGTCCGGTGTATGTCTGTTTGCCCCAGGATATCCTGGATGCCCCGGCCGCCGACGAGGTCTACCCCACCTATATCCCGTCCACCCGTGTCACGCCCGACCCCAGCCTTATCCGCGAGGCAGCGGCCATGCTGGCTGAGGCCGAGCGGCCGATGCTGTTCATCGGCGACGGCGTGGCCTACTCGGGGGCGGCGGAAGAGGTGGCGCGTGTGGCGGCCCTGCTGGGCGCGGAGGTGTGGGAGGCCGACGCGGGCGAAGTCAACATCAGCTACCGCGACCCTCACTATAAGGGCATGACCGGCCATATGTTTGGGTCGAGCAGCCGCCCGATCATGGAGAAGGGGGATGTTAACCTTGTCGTCGGTACCTACCTCTTGCCCGAAGTCTTCCCCGAACTGACCAACATCTTTGGCCGCGCTGCCAAGACGATCCACATTGATCTGAACCTGTACGAGATCGCCAAGAACCACCCCGTCAGCCTGGGGATGCTGGGCGACCCGAAGCTCTCGCTGGCGATGTTGGCCGAGGCCCTCGAAGCGACGATGACGGGCAAGCAGAAGGACGCCGCGCGGGGCCGGTCGCGTGAACTGGCTGAGGCCAAGGAGGCCAAGCTCGCGGCGGAGTTGCGCGCCGACCAGGCCGCCCGCGACTCCGTCCCCCTCAAGATGTCGCGCTTCATGGAAGAGCTGATGCCCCAACTGCCCCAGGACGCGATCGTCTTTGACGAGGCTCTGACAGGCTCACCCCCCGTCACGCGCTACTTCCAGCCGACGCGGACCGGCCAGTACTTCCTGACACGCGGCGGCTCCCTGGGCGTCGGCATTCCAGGCGCCATGGGCGCGAAAGTCGCTAACCCCGACAAGACCGTGATTGGCTTCACCGGCGACGGCGGCAGCATGTACACCATCCAGGCCCTCTGGTCCGCCGCCCGCCACAACATCAACGCTAAGTTTGTCATCTGCAACAACGCTTCTTACCGCTTGCTCCAGCTCAACATTGATCAATACTGGAAGGAACGGGGCATCCCGAAGCACGACTACCCGCTGTCCTTCGACCTGTCCTATCCTCCCCTCCACTTTGTGGAGATGGCGCGGTCCATGAGTGTGGCCGGCGCGCGGGTGGAAAAGCCGGCCGATGTCGCGCCCGTTATCCGCCAGGCGCTCGACCACCAGGGACCGTTCCTGATTGATGTTGTCCTGGAGAGCGACACGCACCCCGACCGCGTCGGGAATACTTGCGGCCAGTAACCCTCCGCAAGCCAAGGAGACGCCCGTATGAGCAATCCCCTGACCCTGGACGAAATCAAGCGTTTCGTCGCGGCCTGGTATCTCGCCCTGGACCAGCACGTCCCCCTGGACGACATCTATAAGCTCCTGGCTGACGAAGGGCTGAATGTACAGTTCCCCGGCCCGACGGGTGACATCCGTAACCGCGCCAGCTTTAGCGCCTGGTACGATGGCCCTCAGGGCGTCATCAATATCTTCTTCGACGAGAACCACTACGTGCAGACCGTCGAGGCCCAGATTCACGGCGACGAGGCGGTGCTGGACATCGTCGTGGGCTGGCAGGCGAGCTGGTGGGAGAAACCGGATGCTAAGAGCAAGCGCGTCTCCATGGACGCGACGCAACGCTGGACGGTGCGCCGCTCATCCAAGAATGCCTATGGCCTGGAGATCGTGACCTACAACGCGACTGTCGAACCCTTCAAGTACGCGCCAGGGTTTGCGCGGCTGTAAGTGCGCCCCCATCCGCTGAGCTTCTAAGACAGAAGGAGACGAGCCATGAGTGCCGAACGGTCGTTTGACTACATCATTGTCGGGTCCGGCCCGGCCGGATCTGTCCTGGCCTATCGCCTGTGCCGGGACCAGAACGCGCGGGTGTTGATGCTCGAGGCCGGCGGTGATGCCACGGAGTTCGTGCGCACCAAGTCGCTGGACCTCCCCTCGCTGTTCTCCCTGTGGGGGCCGGAGACGGACTGGGGCTTTGTGACCGAGCCGATGCCGGGTATGAACGGCATGCAGATGCCCATCATCCAGGGCAAACTGGTCGGTGGGGGCAGCTCGAACAATGGCCGCATCTACATCCGGGGCCACCAGCGCGACTATGATTATTGGAATTACCTCGGCAATGAGGGCTGGGGGTGGAAGGATGTTCTGCCCTACTTTAAGAAGAGTGAGGACTACGTGGGCGAGCCGTCGGAGTATCATGGCGTGGGTGGCCCCATGCCGGTCATGCCCCTGCCGGCCCCCAGTCCGGTGTCCCAGGCTCTCGTTGAGGCGGCGAAAGAGGTGCTGGGCTGCCACGGGCCGGTGGACCTGAACGGCGCCGACAAGGAGAACGTGGCCGGCTTCACTCAGTCCACGACGACGCGCAACATGGAACGGGCCAGCACCGCCGTGGCCTACATTGACCCCATCCGCGACCAGCCGAACTTTAGCCTCGAAACGCGGGCGTTCGCTACGCGAGTGTTGATTGAGGGCAACCGCGCCGTCGGTGTCGAGTATCTCCAGAATGGCCAGACCCACCAGGCGCGGGCGGATAAGGAAGTCATCGTGGCCGCCGGCGCCTTCGGCTCGCCCAAGCTGCTCATGCTGTCGGGGATTGGCCCGGCCGACCACCTCCAGTCACTCGGAATCTCGGTCGTTTCGGACCTGCCCGGCGTCGGCCAGAACTTGCAGGACCACCTGCTGGCCCGTATGGCCTGGATCGCGGCCGAGCCGCAGCCCGATCCTATCTGCATCTCGGAAGCCAACATCTTCACCTACACCCGCCCCGGCCTGGAGGCGGCCTCGCCGGATATCCAGTTCCTGTTCTCGCCTTTCATCTTCCCCAACCCCTACTACAGCGGACCCGGCTTCACCATGGTGCCGGGTATCGAGCAGCCCACGAGCGTGGGTTGGGTCAAGCTGCGCTCCAGCAACCCGCTGGACATGCCCGTCATCCAGGCCAACTTCCTATCTACCCAGTACGATGTGGATGTCCTGGTGTGGGGTATCAAGCGCGGGCGCGACCTCATCGCCTCGAAGCCCTTCGATGGCCTGCGCGGACCAGAGTTGCTGCCGGGGCCGGATGTCAAGACCGACCAGGACATTGTGAACTACATCCGCACCACGGCCATCACCGAGTGGCACCCATCCTGTACCTGCAAGATGGGCCGTGACAACCTGTCGGTGGTAGACCCGCAACTTCGCGTCTACGGCGTGGACGGGCTGCGCGTCATCGACTCGTCCATCATGCCCAAGATTGTGAACGCCAACCTTCAGGCGACGATCATTATGATCGGAGAGAAGGGCGCCGACCTGGTCATGCAGAGCGCGTAACATCGTCATGCTTGAGACCCTAAAGGTCTCCGAGACCTTTAGGGTCGGGCCTGGCTGGCGAACTACAGAGAGGAACACGGCTATGGCGAGTGTGATGGCGACAGCGACACCCATTCCCACGCCCGCGGACGCAACGTTTGAGAGCACGGTGGACGGCTTGCGCAATCAGCCGGTCCCGTTCGCCGCCCGGCTGGCGCACACCTATGGCGACATTGTGCGGCTCCCTTTTGGCGGGCGTGACCTGTACCTGGTGAACCAGCCCGACTACATCCGTGAGATTTTCCTCGGCGACGCCGAGGTGTATAAGAAACGCAAGGACGCCGACACCGAGAAGGCGTACCTGGAGTCCATCGGCGGCTTCCTGCCACTATTCCAGGACTCGCTCATCCCGCAGTACGCGCCCAGCATGGTCGAGGCGGCCCAACGAGCCAACGAGCGCTGGCAGCGGCTGGCGCAGGGGGACGCGACACCCAGTGTTGACATCTACCGCGAGATGATGCGCATCACGCTCGACATTGTGGTCCGCACCCTGTTCCGCGCCGACGTGGGCGACGAGGCCGCCGCGCTGGTGGACGACATCCTGACGATGGACGTGGGCTATGGCTTCGACCCGGTGGCGGCCACCCTCGGCGAGTTTATGCCCCCGGATGGCATAGCGCTCACGCCAGAAGGCGAGGCGGCGCGCGGGCGCATCCTGGCGTTTGTGCAGCGTGTGGCGGCGACCAAGGGCGGTGACCCTGACCCTGGCGAGTCCTTCCTGTCCATGCTGTTGCGCTATCTTGGGGCCGATATGGGCGCGAATGTCGCCATGACGGTCATGTTCGCCATGCATGAGGTCAGCGCGACCACCCTGACCTGGGCCTGGTATCTCCTGTCCCAGTCGCCCGACGTGGAAGCCCAACTGCATGAGGAACTCAACCGTGTTCTGGGCGGGCGCCCGCCGACTTACGACGACGTCGCCCATCTGCCTTACACCATGATGACCCTGGCCGAGACGCGCCGGCTGTACCCCTCGGTCTGGCTCATCGGCCGCTTCCTGCGCGCCGATGTTGCCTTCGACGGCTATCACGTACCGGCCGACTCGGTCGTCCTGGCGAGCCAGGATGTCACCCACCGCGACCCGCGCTACTTCCCGGAGCCAGACCGCTTTGACCCGCTGCGCTGGACGTCGGAAGCCCAGGCGGCCCGGCCGGAGTTCTCGTACTTCCCGTTCAGCGCCGGTCCCCGCGCCTGCGCCGGTGAGAAATTCGCGGAAATCATGGATCCGCTGGTCCTCGCCACCCTGGCGCAGCACTGGCAGGCGCGGCTCACGCCGGGCCAGACCTTTGAGCCGCGCCCGGCCAAGTCCAACGCGCCGCGCCCTGGTATTCAGATGACCCTTCACCATCGCTGAACAAGGAACTCCGCATGCCACACGGCGCTCCCATTCTGGTGACCGGGGCCACCGGCAACATAGGCCGCGCACTGGTCAAGCAACTATCGGCGGCCGGCGTCACCGTCAAGGCCCTCGTTCGTGATCCCGGCAAAGCGGCCGCTCTCCAGGCGCCGGGGGTCGAGATCGTCCAAGGCGACCTGGCCGATTCCGCCTCGTTGGACGCCGCGCTGGCGGGGGTAGACCATGTCTTCCTGCTCTCGGCGATGCAGCCGAACCAGGTTGAACTCCAGGGCAATCTGGTCGAAGCGGCCCGCCGCGCCGGGCGGCCTCACATCGTCAAACTCTCGGTCTACGGCGCTGGCCCGGACGCCCCGGTGCCCTTCGCGCGCTGGCATTGGCAGACAGAACAGCAGATTGAGCAGGCGGGCCTGCCGTTTACCCACCTGCGGCCCAACAACTTCATGCAGAACCTGCTGGGCCAGGGGCGGTCCATCGCCGCGCAGGGTGTCTTCTATGACTCGATCGGCGCTGATACTCAGGTCAGCCAGGTGGATATCCGCGATATTGCAGCCGTCGCCGCCCATGCCTTGACCGAGCCGGGCCACGCGGGTAAGACCTACCACATCATGGGGCCGGAGGCCATCACAAATAACGACATGGCCGCCACTCTCTCGGGGGTCCTGGGCAAGCCGGTGCGCTATGTCGAGGTCGCCGCCGAGGACTACAAACGGACGCTCATGGGCTATGGCGTGCCCGAATGGCTGGCTGACACGCTCAATGCGTTGAACGCCTACTATGACAGCGGGTATGGCGCGGAGTTGACGGATACTGTCCGCGCGGTTGGCAAGAAGGAGCCGATCGCCTTCGCCCAGTTTGCCCGCGACTTTGCCCAGACCTTCAAGACCCCAGCCTAAGGAGGCCGGCCGATGCTAGGCGCACCACTAGCCGATGCCTCCTCGACCTACAGGACACTACTATGGCTGAACAAGGCGTACCCGTCACCTTGACGGTTAATGGACGGGAAGTCCGAACGTCCGTCCCACCCTATCTACTCCTCGTTGACTTCCTGCGCGATACCCTCGGGCTGACCGGGACGAAAGTGGGCTGTGAGACCGGGCAGTGCGGCGCCTGTACGATCCTTGTGGATGGCATCTCGGCCAAGAGCTGCGCGATGCTTGCGGCGCAGGCCGACGGCCACCAGGTGACAACGGTGGAAGGGATGGCCCAGGGCAGCGCGATGACGCCCCTCCAGGCCGCCTTCTGGGACAAGCACGCGGTCCAGTGCGGCTACTGCACGCCGGGTTTGCTGGCCTCGATGACCGACCTGCTCCAGCGTAACCCAGACCCCAACGCTGCCGAGATTCGACGTTGGATGGATGGGAATATCTGTCGCTGCGGTGTCTACCAGAACGTCGTCCGCGCCGTGCGTCAGGTCGCCGAGCAAGCGCCGGGCGGGGGAGGAGAGTAATGGCCAATCTACTCGCCGGGCCGATGATTGGCGCGCCCATCAAGCGCCGCGAGGACCCAGAACTGCTGCACGGTCAGGCCAAGTTTACGGCCGACCTGACGCTGCCGGGTATGCTGCACCTGGCCGTCCTGCACAGCCCCCACGCGCATGCCGTGATCAAGAGCATTGATACCAGCGCGGCGGAGAAGATGCCGGGCGTGGTGCGGGTGTTCACGGGTAAGGACGTGGTAGACAAGATGATGCGCCTGCCGGTCATCTGGAAGCCGGCTGGCGTCGAGAGCCACTTCCCGCCCCACCCCTACGGCCTGCCGGGGGCGCAGACGGCCCTGGCGACCGACCGCGCCCGCTATGTCGGGGAGTGGCTGGCGATTGTCGCCGCCGAGACGCGGGAGCAGGCGTATGCCGCGCTGCCCGCCATCCAAGTCGAGTACGAGTTGCTGCCGGTGGTCGTGGACGCCGAAGAGGCGATGAAGGCAGGCGCGCCGCAATTGCACGCCGAAGCGCCTAACAACCTCTGTACGCACTTCCCGATTGGCGACAAGGCGGCGGCGGAGCAGTCGGTGGCGGAAGCCGAAGTCGTCGTCAAGCAAAAAATTAGCATCCCCCGCCAGGTTCATAACGCCGTCGAGACGCGCGCCTCCATCGGTCGCTTTGACCCCGAAAGCGGTGAGTACACCCTCTGGACCAACACCCAGATTCCGGCCGGCAACCACTACATGATCGCCAGCCTGGTCTTGGGGGTGCCCTACAACAAGGTGCGCGTCATCGCCCCGCATATTGGCGGCGCGTATGGCTCCAAGGGCTATCTCTACCCGGATGCGCCCCTGGTGCTGGTCCTGTCCCGCGAATTGGGCGGCCGCCCGGTCAAATGGGTGGATACGCGCGAAGGCTTGTTCCGTACGACGGTGCACGCGCGCGGCCAGACCCATTACGCGACCATCGCTGGCTCGCACGACGGCAAAATTAGCGCCTTCATGTCCACCAACTATGCCTCGCTGGGCGCCTATTCGTCCCACAACGGCCCAGGCGCTCCCACCGCCCTCACAGGCCGCAGCATGACCGGCGCGTATGCCATCCCGCACCCGTTCTACGAGTGCTACCTGACCTATACCAACACCAACTTCGTCGGGCCGGCGCGTGGGGCGGGCCGCTTCGAGTCGAACCTGGTGATTGAGAGGATGATTGACCTGTTCGCGCGTGAGATCGGCATGGACCCGGCCGAGGTCCGGCGCAAGAACTTCGTCCAGACCTTCCCCTACGACAACGGGCTGGGCTGGAACTACGATTCGGGCAACTACGCGGGCGCGCTGGACCGGGCGTTGGCGATGGTCGGCTACGACGAGATTCCGCAGCGCAAGGCCGAAGCGCGGCAGCGCGGCAAGCGGCTCGGCGTGGGCCTGGCCTCGTATGTCACGGTGGCTGGTGTCGGACCCTCACCCCGCATGGGCCGCGAGGGCTTGATTGGCAGCACCTGGGGCAACACCGTTCTGCGCGTCCACCAGACGGGCGACGTCACACTCATCACCGGCAGCCAGCCCCACGGCCAGAGCCATGTCACCACGTTCTCGCAGATTGTGGCCCAGGAGCTAGGGGTGGACCCGGAGCGCATCGAGGTCATCCACTCGGATACCAAGGGCGTACCCTACGCGCAGGGCAGCTATGGCAGCCGTACCTACTCGGTGGAGGGCGCGTCCATCTACGAAGCGGCCCAGCGTATCAAAGAGAAGGCGCGTCTGATTGGCGCCCACCTGATGGAAGTGGCCGTCGAGGATGTGGAGTTTGTCGAGGGCAAGGCGCGGGTCAAGGGTTCGCCCGAAAAGGCGATGGCTTTGCCCGACATCGCGGTCATGGCCTGGTTCGCCTGGAACCTGCCGCAGGGCATGGAGCCGGGCCTCGAGGTGACGACCTATTGGGACCCGGCCGACTTCAACTTCCCGTTTGGTACCCACATCGCCGTCGTCGAGGTGGACGAGCAGACTGGCCAGGTAGACCTGGTGCGCTATGTGTCCGTGGATGACGTGGGCAATGTCGGCAACGCCATGGTGGTCGAGGGGCAGATGCACGGGAGCATCGCCTTCGGCATCGGCCCCGCGCTGATGGAGACCGAGTCGTATACCCCGGACGGGCAACTCGTCGCCAACTCGCTGCGCGAATACGCCATTCCTCGCGCCAGCATGATGCCCCACTTCGAACTGGACCGCACCGTCACTCCGACCCCCCTCAACGCGCTGGGCGCGAAGGGTGCGGGCGATGTGAGCCAGCCAGCCCCCGCCCCGGCGATCCTCAACGCCGTCGTGGACGCGCTGGCCGACCTGGGCGTGCGCCATATTGATAACCCCGTGACCTCGGAGAAAGTCTGGCGCATCCTTCAGAGCGCGCCGCATGGGAAAGGCCAATAGCCATGCTAGCCATTCAGTACAAGGCCGCCCAGAGCCTGGATGAAGCCGTCACCCTCTTAGCCACCACAGCGGGCGCTCGGGCGCTGGCGGGTGGACACACCCTGCTCCTGGAGCCGACGCGCAGCCAACTTGGCGCGGCGACGCTGGTGGACCTGGGCAAGATCCAGGGCCTCAATGACATCGGCTTCACCCGCACGGGCGCCCTGCGCATTGGCGCGATGACTACCATCGCTGCCCTGGCCGACAATGCCGACATTCAGCGCGACCTCCCGGCGCTTGCCGAAGCCGCGAGCCAGGTCGGTGACCCGCAAGTCCGCAACTGGGCCACACTCGGCGGCAGCCTGGCCGACAACGACCCTGAATCCGACCTGACGGCGGTTCTGCTCGCGCTGGACGCCCAGCTTCACCTGCAAGGCCCCAATGGGACCCGCGCCGTCGCCGCCGACCAGTTTATCACCGGCCCGCGTCAGACGGCTCTGACGCAGGGCGAACTGATCACCGACGTTCGCATCCCCATAGTGGGGGGCGGGAGCGCCTACGAAAAGTTCAAGCACCCGGCGACGCTCTACGCCCTGTGCGGCGTGGCGGCGCACGTCAGCCTGATCGACGGCAAGGTCGGCGCGTGTCGCGTCGCCGTCACTGGCGCGACCGAGTACGCGACGCGCCTCACAGGCGTCGAGGCGGCGCTGGCCGGCCAGGAGCCGACCGCCGAGGCGATCGCGGCGGCCAGTGAGGCGGCCAGCGGTCTCGCCTTCCGAGGCGACCCGTTCGGCTCCCCGGAGTATCGTGCCCATTTGACGCGCGTCCTGGTCCAACGCGCTGTGACTCGGGCGGTGGAACGCGCGCGCTAGCCATCACTCACAACCACAACCACTATCACACCTATTGGAGGGACGATGACCGAGGAATTGACCCCAGGCCGCAAGTTTTTCAACGAGCACATGGCCTACATCTACGCCAATGACGTAGACGGTATGATTGATGACCAGTATACTGAGGATGCCGTCCTCTTCTCGCCCTTCGATATCCTGGACACGCCGCCGCTGCATGTCGTGCGGGGCCGCGCCGCGCTCAAGGACTTCTTCCACAAGTACCTGGCGTACCAGGGCGCTATCGACGTCGAGTCGCTCTATGACTTTGGTGAGACCGAAGACTCCATCTTCTTCCAGGCCATCTTTACCTCCAAGACCGGCCGGTGGGTCGTAGGCGACGCCTGGCACATGAAAGATGGTAAGATTGACAATCACTACAGCTTCGCCCACCGCATCGGCGAGGGCCGACCGATCTAGAGCCTGGAGTAAGGGAGGAAGTGCGCCTATGGGTAAGCCCGCCTCGTCGCCTATCGCTACGATGTATGATGAGCATATCGGCTTTATCAAAGCCAAGAATGTCCAGGGACTGCTCAACCAGTATACTGAGGACTGCCTGTTGATCAGCACTCTGACCCCGACCCGCGAGCCGCTCTACGTGCGCGGCCACCAGCAACTCAAGGAGTTCTTCGAAAGAAATATCTTTGGCCTCGAAAACCTGGAGGTCGAGCACACGCAGTGGGCCGAGACCGAGAACACCTTGATGACCGTCGAAGAGATCACGGTCTATCCCAAGCAGGGCGAGCCAGGCCATGTCCGCTTCTACGACAACTGGTTCCTGCGCGACGGCAAGATCGCCATCCACTTCGCGGGGGTGGTCCGCTATCCCGACGGCACCTACGCCGATGGCACCGGCTTCGCGGCCGGCCAGGCGCCGGCCAAGAGCGACCCGCCCCATACCGCGTTGGGCCGCATGTACGAGGAGCACATCGCGTTCATCCAGGCCAAGAACGTCGAGGGCATCCTGGACCAGTACGACGAGAACGCCCTGCTCATCGGTACTCTGACCGAGGGCCGTAAGCCGCGCTACGTCCGAGGGCGCGCGCAACTCCGTGACTTCTTCAATGGCAACTTTATGGGGCTCAAGAGCCTGACGTCGAAGATTGACCAGTGGGCCGAGGACGAGCAGGGCCTGATGATTGTCGAGAGCGTGGACATCACCACCCTGGACGGCGCGCAGGTAGACATGAGCTTCTACGACAACTGGGTGCTGCGCGACGGTCGCATCATCGTCCACTTCGCTGGCGTTGTAAGGTATCCTGACGGCTCCTATGCCTAACCCTGGGTCTGAGTTTGACTTCATCATTGTCGGCACGGGCAGCGCCGGCTCAGTCCTGGCGCGGCGGCTGACGGAGAACCCGACGGTCAAGGTGCTGGCGCTCGAAGCGGGCGGCACGCGCATCCCGGAGAGCGTTCTCATTCCGGCGCGCTGGCCGACGCTATGGCGCTCCGAGGTGGATTGGGACTACCCGACGGTGCCCCAACCTGGCCTGGATGGTCGGGTGGTCCACATCCCCCGTGGCAAGCTCATCGGTGGGAGCAGCAATCTCCATGTCATGCTCCACATCCGAGGCCATCCGTCCGACTATGATAACTGGGCGTACAACGGCTGCCCCGGCTGGTCCTACCAGGCTGTCCTGCCCTACTTCCGCAAGGCGGAAGACCAGGAGGATGCCCAGGGCGACTGGGCGGGCCGAGGCGGCCCCTTGCACCTTATCAATCCTAAATACCATGCCCCCAACCCCTACTCCCAGACGTTCATTGACGCCTGCGTCGAGCTAGGCCACCGCTACATCGAGGACCTCAATGGTCCCGATATGCTGGGTGTGGGCTGGCAGCGCCTGAACATCAAGGCAGGGCAGCGTCAGACGAACGCCCATGCCTACCTGTTGGCCGCGCTGGAGCGGCGCAACTTCACGCTTAGCCCGAACTCCCACGCCACGCGCCTGCTGATTGACGGCCGCCGCTGTATCGGCGTCGAGTACGCGCAGGGCGGCATGACCCGCACGGCCTACGCCACCCGCGAGGTTCTGCTGGCGGCCGGGGCCATCGAAAGCCCTAAGCTACTCATGCTGTCGGGCATCGGCCCTCCGGCGCGGCTACGCGAGTTCGACCTGCCGGTGGTCGCGGAGACGCCGGGCGTGGGTGAGAACTTCCACGATCATGTCCTGACGGGCCTGGTCTACGAGGCCACCCAGCCCGTCCCGCCGCCTGAGATGAACTTCACGGAGAGCGTCCTGTTCTGCAAGTCCGACCCTGGCTGGCCCGGCCCCGACCTGCAACTGGCCTTT
Organism: Anaerolineae bacterium; assembly: GCA_026129165.1. Taxonomy (GTDB): domain Bacteria; phylum Chloroflexota; class Anaerolineae; order Epilineales; family JAHCIE01; genus JAHCIE01. The sequence continues at coordinate 33,264 of JAHCIP010000007.1, read as the reverse complement.
GTGCACGTCTCGTTCGACCTGATCATCGGCCAGGCGCACCCTAACTCGGTTAGCATCCTGCCCGGCCTGGCCCGCCCGATGGCGCGCGGCTGGGTACGGCTGGCGAGCGCCAACCCGTTCGACAAGCCCCTCGTCCATCCGAACTACCTGGGCGACCGGGCCGACGTAGAGCGGCTGGTCCAGGGCGTGCGACTCGCGCGCCAGATTTTTGCCACGCCCGCCTTTGCCCGCTACGTAGGTCAGGAACGGCTGCCCGGCGCCAGCGTTCACAGTGACGCGGCTGTACGTGCGTTTGTCCGGCAGCGCGCCGAGACCTATCATCACCATGTTGGCTCCTGCAAGATGGGCATAGATGACCTGGCTGTGGTGGACCCGTGCCTGCGCGTCTATGGCGTCGACGGCTTGCGGGTGGTGGACGCCAGCGTCATCCCGGCTGTCCCATCAGCCAACTGTCACGCGGCGGTGGTCATGCTGGCCGAGAAAGCGGCGGACCTGGTCAAAGAGGACCACGAGTTAAGCGCCGGCCACACATCCGAGGGCCGACTGTTGGAGTTGGTCACGGCTGCCATTGTCCCACCGGAGGGCGTCGCGGGCGCGCTGAGCCTGGCCCAGGCCATCGTTGCCGCCGAGAACGCCCACGATGTCGAGGCGGCGGTCGCGCTGTTTGCCGAGGACGCGGTGGCGACCCTGCCCCAGTATACGCGCACCACGCCGCAAGGCATCCGCGACTGGCAGCAGGAACTGGCCGACCAACACTTCCACGGCACCCTGGTCGCGCCCCGCGTGGACGGTGACCGCGTCTCCTGGACTGGGCATATCTGGCTCGATCCCCTGCGCGGACTGGGTATCGCGCCTCTGGCGGGCCAGTGGGATATGGTAGTCGGTGACGGGAAGATCAAGGCGTTTACCTTCGCCTTCAGCCAGGAGGGGATGGCGCGCCTCCAGGCTGCCATGGCGGCCGCGTCAGCCGGTCAGGCTGGGAATGGGGCCGTATCGCAAGAGGAGGCGGCTAGCGCGTCCTCCGACCCCACGCCCCCGGCGCCCGTCGCGCATCACGTGGCGGAGCATAACGGCAGGCGGTCCTCGACAAGTGGCCGGCTGCTGGCGCTAGGGAGTGTGGCGCTGCTGGGCGGCTTGAGTTGGTGGCTGCGTCGGCGCGGGGAAGAAAGCAGGGGCGAGGAGCGCGAGGCACAGAGCGTGTAGCAGTAGACAGAAGGCGGCGAGCTTAACCCGGATGGCTGATGGCTGACAGCTGACAGCTGACAAAGGAATCTAGTCATGCGCTTAAAAGGCAAGAAGATCGGTATCCTCATCGAGAGTGATTTCGCTGACTACGAGATATTCTATTATCAACATCGCTTTCCAGAGGAAGGCGCGGACCTGCACTTCCTGTCGCGCCTGTGGGGCCAGCCCGCGCTTACCTTCAAGGGCCACGAGTACCAGGCTCCCCTGGAGTGCCGCGAGAGCTTCGAGAACATGAGCGACGAGGAGTTGCGCAGCTACGCGGCCATTATCGTCCCCGGCGGTATGGTCTCTGACCGACTCCGCTATACCGAGGACATCAACCAGCTGCCGCCGGCGACGACCTTCCTCAGACGCGCCTTCGCGGAGCCGGGTATCATCAAAGGCATCAACTGTCATGGCATGTGGCTGGTTTCGCCCTGTCCAGAACTGGTGCGTGGGCGGCGGGTCGTGGGCCACATCAACCTGTTGGGCGATATCCGCAACATGGGCGCGGAGTATGTAAATGAGGAGGATGTGGTTGTGGACGGCGACCTGGTGACAGGGCGCTCGGCGGGCCACTGCGGTCCGTTTGCCCGCCGCATTATTGACATACTGGCTGGACGTTAGCCTTACCACCATGATCCACAAGATCTTCGTCGTCGCCGATGGCAAGCTGTGCGCCCGCGTGGACTTTACCCTGCCGGAGCACACCTGGGCTGGCGCCATCTATCTCGTGGGCGACTTCAACGCCTGGCACCGTACCTCGCACCCCTTCCGCCACGAATCAGACGGGAGGTGGACTATCAGCGTGGACCTGGAGGTTGGGCGGGCCTACCAGTTTCGCTATCTCATTGACGACCGCGATTGGATCAACGACAGCCAAGCCGATGCCTATGTCTACAATCCATACGGCAGCAACAACTTTGTCGTCGTCACTGACCCGCAATTCAAGCAGTACCGCCAGTAACTCGCCTGCCGCGCTCCGCAGCGCGGTGAAGGGACAGCCGCTATGTTTCACCACATTGCCATCTCGTGCCGCGACCCACTCGCCATCGAACGGTTCTATACCCGTTACTTTGGCTTCCAACGCGCCCGTGTCATCCCGCTGGGCGCGGAGCAAATCGTCTTCCTCAAAGGTGAGGGCGTCTACCTGGAGTTGTTCCAGGCCCAGGGCGACCCGCCCGCGCCTAAGGCTGACAAGGATGGTCCAACTTACCCCGCCTGGCGGCACATCGCCTTCAAGGTGGACAATGTTGATGCCAAGCTGGCTGAGCTGGGCGACGCGGCCCAGGTGACGCTGGGGCCTTTTAGCTTTGACGACTTCATCCCCGGCTGGCGGACTGTCTGGATCTCGGACCCGGAGGGCAACATCGTCGAAATCAGCCAGGGCTATGTGGACCAGGACAACCCGCCGCCGGTGGGCTGAGAGACTTATGCATTGTCATGCTGAGCGAAGCGAAGCATCTCGACGGGCCGCGCAAGCCCCTTCGCCTTCGGCTTAAGGTGAATCAAAAGGTAGCTTCCCAAGGAGGATGGCCGTGGACCCTAACATGCGTTTCACTTTCTCGGATACCATTGCCGGCTACGTGACTGACTTCAACCGACGCGAGAAGTGTATTGGCATCCGTACCTCAGACGGACGCCAGTTCACCGCCTACCTGACCAACACGACCTACGCCCGCATCACCCATAACCTCGAAGAGGGTTGGCAAGATGCCACTGGCCGCCTCGCCGAACTTCTTGTCCCCGGCCAGTACCTCTACACTTACGGCATCTTCTATCCGCAGGGCGACGACTACAAGTATGAGGTCAAGTCCATCACCTTCGCGGGCGCCGGCGCTGACACCTACCGCCACGAGGAACCGCACTGGTGGCTGCAGCAGATTCGCTCTATTGGCGACTGCTACCTCCGCTGGCAGTTTGGCTACCCTGAGAAGCCGGTGGACTATCGCGAGTACCGCACCTACCTTCACCTGGCGGGCGCCAAGAACGCCACCGACTTCCTCCAGGAGACGGACACCATCTCCCGCCTCGTGTATGGCTTCGCCTCGGCCTACTTGTTGACCGGCGAGGATCGTTTCCTCGAAGGCGCCGAACGCGGCACCGAGTACCTGCGCGACCACATGCGCTTCGTGGACCCCGACGAGGGCGTCGTGTATTGGTATCACGGCATCCAGGTCCAGGGTAACCGCGAGCAGAAGCTGCTGATGTCGGCCCATGGTGACCCCTTCAGCGAGGACCGCGAAGCGATCCCGATGTACGAGCAGATTTACGCTCTGGCCGGCCCCGTGCAGACCTACCGCGCCACGGGCGACCCGCGCATCCTCCACGACGCCGAGCAGACCGTCCGCCTCTTCAAGAAGTTCTACCGCGACGAGCAAGGCGGCGGCTACTTCTCGCACCTTGACCCGCTGACCCTCGACCCGCGCAGCGAGGCGCTGGGCGTCAACCGCGCCAAGAAGAACTGGAACTCCGTCGGCGACCACGCCCCCGCCTACCTCGTCAACCTCTACCTGGCGACGGGCGAACAGGAATACGCGGAGATGCTCGAAGATACCTTCGACACGATCGCCAAGTACTTCCCCGACTACGAGCGCAGCCCGTTTGTCCAGGAGCGCTTCTACGAGGACTGGTCCCACGACACGACGTATGTGGGGCAGCAGAACCGGGCCGTCGTCGGTCACAACCTCAAGATTTCCTGGAACCTCATGCGCATGTACGGCCTCAAGCCCAAGGAGGAGTACGTCGCGCTGGCGCGCAAGATTGCAGAGTTGATGCCGGCCGCCGGCAGCGACCGCCAGCGCGGCGGCTGGTACGACGTGGTCGAGCGTGTGCTGGCGCCGGGCGAAGAGTATTACCGCTACGTCTACCACGACCGCAAGGCGTGGTGGCAGCAGGAGCAAGCCATCCTCGCCTACATGATTCTCCACGGCGTCCTGAAGGACGAGGAGTACCTGCGCCACGCCCGCGAGGCGGCCGCCTTCTACAATGCCTGGTTCCTGGACCACGACGACGGCGCGGTCTACTTCAACGTCATGGCCAATGGTATCCCCTTCCTGCTAGGGACCGAACGGTTCAAGGGCAGCCACTCCATGAGCGGCTACCATTCGATGGAACTGTGTTACCTGGCCGCTGTCTACACCAACCTGTTAATCACCAAGCAGCCGATGGACTTCTACTTCAAGCCCTATCCGGGTGGCTTCAAGGATAACATCCTGCGCGTCTCGCCCGACATCCTGCCGCCGGGCAGCGTCCGGCTCGACAGCGTCGAGATTGACGGCGAACCCTACACCAACTTCGACGCCCACGCGTTGACGGTCAAACTGCCGCAGACCCAGAACCAGGTCCGCGTCAAGGCCCGCATCGTCCCCAATCAGTAGACTGCATGGCGTAGTCAGTAGTCAGTAGGGTATTACTGACTACTGACTACTGACTACCGACTACCGACTACCGACTACTGACTACTGACTACTGACTACCGGAGCCGACATGGACATCACTACCCGAACGATAGGTGAGATTACCGTTGTAGAGATTGTGGGGGAACTGGATAGCCGTACCTCGCCCCAGGCGCAGGAAAAGATTCTGCCGGCCGTGCGTAGCGGTGGCAAGCTCGTGCTGGATATGTCCCAGGTGCCCTTCATGTCCAGCGCCGGCCTGCGCATGCTCTTACAGTTGCACCGCCAGACCTCAGGTACCGGTGGGCGTATCTCCCTGGTCGGCTTGTCCGAGGAACTGGTGGATACCATGAGCGCCACAGGCTTCCTGGGCTCCTTTACGACCTATGATACGGTCGAGGCGGCTGTGGCCGCCCTTGAAGCTCACTAATACCCAGGGGGAGAGGGAAGACGATGACCCTAGCCATAGATCGTATTGATATTTACCCGACTCACACCTTCGGTGAGTTCAAATTGCGCCCAGGCCGGCCGTTCCCCTTCGGCGCCAGTTTTGTGCCGGGTGGGGTGAACTTTTCGGTGTTCTCGCGGCACGCGACGGCCTGTACACTGGTTCTGTTTGAAAAAGGGGCAGCCCATCCTTTTGCCGAGATTCCCTTTCCAGATGAGTTCCGCATCGGTAATGTCTTCGCCATGGTCGTCTTCGACCTGGATTATGACAGCCTTGAGTATGGCTTCCGCATGAATGGACCGTGGGATGCCAAGGTTGGGCATCGCTTCGACCCGACCAAGATTCTCCTCGACCCGTATGCCAAGGCCATCGGCGGGCGCGATGTCTGGGCCGCCACGCCTAACTGGGACGACAGCTACCCTCACCGTGCCCGGCTCGTCTATGACGACTTTGACTGGGAGGGTGATCACGCGCTGGAAATCCCAATCCAGGACCTCGTCATCTACGAGATGCACGTCCGCAGTTTCACCCGCCACCCCTCCTCTGGGGTGCGTCACCCTGGCACCTATGCTGGCCTCCGCGAGAAGATTCCCTATCTCAAGGAGCTAGGAGTCAACTGCGTCGAACTGCTGCCTATCTTCGAGTTTGACGAGTTTGAGAACAGCCGCCGTCACCCCGAGACAGGTGAGATGCTGTACCAGTACTGGGGCTATAGCACGGTCGGCTTCTTCGCCCCCAAAGCGGGCTACGCCGCCACGGGCCGCCACGGCATGCAGGTGGACGAGTTCAAGGCCCTCGTCAAGGAGTTGCACAAGCACGGCATCGAGGTCATCCTGGACGTGGTCTTCAACCACACCGCCGAGGGCAACGAGTACGGGCCGTACATCTCGTTCCGGGGCATTGATAACCAGACCTACTACATGCTCACGCCGGAGGGCTACTACTACAACTTCACCGGCTGCGGCAACACCCTCAATTGCAACAACCCCATCGTCCGCAACATGGTCCTCGATTGCCTGCGCTACTGGGTGTCCGAGTACCACATTGATGGCTTCCGCTTCGACCTCGCCGCCGTGCTGGGCCGCGACCCCTTCGGCGCGCCCATGGCGAACCCGCCCCTGTTGGAGACGCTGGCCTTTGACCCGGTCCTCGCCAAGGCTAAGCTCATCGCGGAAGCCTGGGATGCCGGTGGGCTGTACCAGGTCGGCTCCTTCCCGGCCTATGGCCGCTGGGCCGAGTGGAACGGTAAGTACCGCGACGACATGCGCCGCTTCCTCAAGGGCGACGAGGGACTCATCGGCGCGGTGGCCCAGCGCGTCCAGGGGTCGCCGGACCTGTACGCGACGCGCGGCACGGGCGCCTCAGTCAACTTCTTCACCGCCCACGACGGCTTCACCCTGGCCGACCTGGTGTCTTACAACGACAAGCACAACTGGGCCAACGGCGAGAACAACAACGACGGGGCCAATGACAACGAGAGCTGGAACTGCGGGGCGGAAGGCGAGACCAACGACTGGGGCGTCATCGTGCTGCGCCGGCGGCAGATGAAGAATGCCCTTGCCATGCTGCTGCTGAGCCAGGGCGTGCCGATGCTCCTCATGGGCGACGAAGTCGCCCGCACCCAGTATGGCAACAACAACACCTACTGCCACGACAACGAACTTAACTGGCTGGATTGGGAGCTAGTGGAGGCGAACCAGGACCTATTCCACTTCGTCAAGAACCTGATTGCTTTCCGTATGGCTCACCCTGTCCTACGCCATAAGTCCCACCTGCGGGGGTTCGACTACAGAGGGTCCGGCTACCCAGACATTAGCTGGCATGGCGTCAAAGCCTGGCAGCCCGACTGGAGCGCGTCGAGCCGCAGCCTGGCCTTCATGCTGTGTGGCAAGCACCTGGAAGACGGCGACATCGCCGATGACTACATCTATGTCGCCATGAACATGCATTGGGAGGCGCACGGCTTTGAGTTGCCCCGCCTGCCCGCCGGTATGAATTGGTATGTGGCTGCCAATACCAGCGCCGCGCCCCCCGAAGATAGCTGGCAGCCGGGCACGGAGCGCCTCCTCAGCGAACAGAGTTATATTCTCATGGGGTCTCGTTCCGTCGCCGTTCTCGTCGGCCGTTGAGACCGATACTAAGCCTGACTTGTGAAAGGAGCCTGACAATGGCCTTCTCCTCGAACCTCGAAATGCAGAATGGTGTCGCCCATATCACCCTGGCCGGTGAAATGGACGCGAGCGTCGCGCCCCAGTTCCGCGCCGACGTGGATCGGGCTGCCCAGCAGGGGCCGTCTCGGCTGGTGCTGTTTATGCAAGAACTGGACTATATGTCCAGCGCCGGGCTGCGCGCCCTGATCGCTGCCAAGCAGCGCATGGGGGGCGACGTGGACATTTATGTTGTGGGGGCGCAGGAAAGCATCCTGGAGACCCTCCAGCTCACCGGCTTTCACCACAGCGTCATCATCGTGGACAGCTACGACGAGTGAGGCGCCCCTGGTCATGACGAAGCATCGGTGATGGGCGCCTTTCAGCGCTCGTCACCGGTCCCTTGTTGCCAGTCACCCTCTAGAGGTAGACCTTATGGATTCCATCACCCTGCCCGGCTCCCTTGACTCGCTCCCGGCCATCGGGCAGTACGTCATGACCGCCGCCAAAGAGGCTGGCCTGGATAAAAAGGCCGCGTACCGCCTGCGCCTGGCCGTGGATGAAGTGGCGACCAACTCCATCGTCCACGGCTACGAGGAACATGGCCTGAGTGGCATGCTGGCAGTCGGGGCCGATATAGACGATCAAGCCTTGCGTATCTACATCGAGGATACGGGGCCAGCCTATGACCCACGTAGCACCCCTCCGCCTGACAACCTGGATCGGCCGCTGGAGGAACGGAATATTGGCGGCCTGGGTGTCTATCTGACCCTGCGTGGCGTGGACCAGTTTCTCTACGAGCGTGTTGGCGATCGCAATCGCAATATCTTTGTCATTAACCGTCCGGGCGCCCCTACCCAACTCGTGTCAACCGACACGACGGCCGAGCCGTCCATCGTCTACGGCCGCCTGTTGCTTGTCATTGACGAAGATGCCATTTATCGGACTTTACTATCCAATGAACTGAAGCGCCTGAGCTATTCCGTCACCGAAGCGCAGACCGGCGAGCAGGCCCTGGAGAAGATTCGTCAGCAGAGCTTTGATATTATGCTGCTGGATGCAACATTGGCGGAACATACCACCTCAGGAGCACGAGGCTTGGCTTCCGCGCCGGCCAGCTCCGGCGGCATGAATACGGCTGAGTTGTTGCGCCACTTGAAGAGTGATGAATCGGTCCGCCATATCCCAGTCCTCATCCTGTCCTTCTCAGGCGAGGCGGAGGCGGAAACACTGGCGCACTACATGGAGTTGGGGGCGGATGACTATATCCGCGTGCCCACCCGACTGGAAGATCTCAGCCGCAGTCGGCCGGGTGACGATGGGCGCACCGCCCTGTTCTCGCCGGCACTGCTCAAGGCACGGGTCGAGGCGGGCATCGAGCGCGGGCGACTGCGCATTCAGCAGCGCCAGCACCTGGAACGCATGGCCAAACTGTCCACCGACCTGCACCAGGTGATTCTGCCACTCGGCCTAAGCGTATCCGCTGAACGGAACCTCAACCGCCTCCTGGAAGAAATTCTCCTTAAGGCCAAGTCCCTCAGCAATGCCGATGCCGGTACCATCTATCACCGCGTGGACGACCAGTTGCGCCCCGTCGTTCGCTACTACGATAGCCTCGGCCTGGCAGAGGGTGGGACGACGGGCGTGCCGGTGGACGAGGCCACCGGGGTCCTCTACGACGAGGCCACGCGCCAGCCCAACCATCAGACTCTGGCGACCCACGCCGTGCTCGAAGGCCGTACCCTCAACATCCACAATGTCTACGCTCTGGACGACGAGTACCTAAACGCCATCAAAGCCTTTGACAAGCAGCATGGCTATCGGACGGTGTCAGCCCTGGCTGTGCCGCTCCAGGACAGCCAGAATACGGTCATTGGCCTGCTGCGCCTGCTCAACGCCAAAGACCCCGCGACCGGCCAGATTACACTCTTTGATAGCTATCAGCAGCTCGAAGTTGAGTCCCTGGCCGCTCAGGCGTCCATCGCGTTGAACAACCAGCAGTTACGCCAGCGTGAGGAGCAGTTGCTGATTGTCGAGCGCGACGTGCAGGTCGGGCGGGACATGCAGCTTAAGTTTCTGCCCAATACCCTCCCCCAGCCGAAGGGATGGGAAATTGTGGCCTGCTTCCACCCGGCCCGCGAGGTGGCGGGCGACTGGTACGACGCCTTTACCCTACCGCACAATCGCGTCGGCATCGTCATCGCCGATGTGTGCGACAAGGGGGTCGGCGCGGCGCTGTTTATGTCCTTGATGCGCAGCCTGATTCGGGCTTACAGCCAGCAGCACTTCTCGCTGGGCTGGACGGATGTCTTGAGCAGCCTGAGCCAGCCGGCGGCGGCCGGGACAGTGGTGACGGCACGGAAACGGCAGCTGCCGTCCCCTGGTACGACGGCCCTCCAGAACGCCATTGTCTTGACGAATAACTATGTCGCTAAGACCCACATGGACATGAACATGTTTGCGACAACATTTTTCGGCGTTCTGGATCCGGCGACGGGTCAGTTGCTCTACGTTAATGGCGGGCATATGGCGCCAATCTTGATCGGCCCCAGTGGGGTCAAGGCGCGCCTGACGCCGACAGGCCCAGCTGTAGGCATGTTCCCCGACGCGCAGTTTGAAATCCAGCAAGCCCAGATTGAGCCGGGCGATATCCTCTTTACCTACAGCGACGGGGTTACGGACGCCCGGAATCCAAGCCGGAAGCTGTTCACGGAGAAGCGGTTGCTCGCCCTCCTGTCGGAATCGGCCGCGTCAGCGGGTGAACTCCAGGACCGGGTGGACAACCAGCTGCGAGCGCATATTGACACCGCTCCGCAGTTCGACGACATCACAATGTTGACGGTACGGCGAATTCCGGCTTGATGGATGGACGATAGGTGAAGGATTGAGCTTATGGCCCAGGCTCTGCCGGCTTACGCCAAACCTCCTCGTTCGGCCCTACGCCGCTACCCCGTCGCGCTGGCGCTGATCGTCGGCCTCACTCTCTCGGTGATCGCGTATATCTTCATCCGCAACCGACAGGTGCGGCTCGTCCAGCTTGAGTTTCAGCAGCAGGCAGGCGACTATGCCAGCGCTGTGCGGCGTAACCTGGACGACCACCTGGCCGTCCTCGAGGCGATTGGCCCCTTCTATGCGGCCTCTCAATCCGTTGAGCGCAACGAGTTCCAGGCCTTCGTGCAGGCCGCGCTGCGCCGCCAGCCAAACATCCAGGCCCTCTACTGGATACCTCGCGTCACGCTGGCCCAGCGGAGTACATATGAAAGCGTCGCGGCTCAGGACGGCCTGACCAACTTCGCCATTGTCGAGCGGGGCGGGCAGGACCAATGGATACGTGTTGCCTCGCGTAAGGAGTACTACCCGATATTCTATGTCGAGCCGCTGGTGGACAACACTCAGTACCTGGGCTACGACCTGGCCTCCAACCCTGAGATGTGGCAAGCGCTGGCCTCGGCGCGAGACAGCGGTCAGATGACGGCCACACGGTGGAACACGGAAACAAACGGAGGCGATGGCTCAAACAGTAGCCTGATTCTACTCCCCATCTATTTCGACGCGAGCCTGGCGGTCGGTCTGCATCAGGGGGGGGGAACTGGGCCAGCGTCGGCGTATCAACCCCCTCTGGATCCCTCCCTGGTCGCCCAGCGGCGGCGGAGCCTGTATGGCTTCGCCGCCATCGCGCTGCCAATTGACTCTATTGTCCTGGCCGCCTTGCGCGCCCAGAACGGCCCACCAATGCGCGTGTCGCTCGTCAGCCTCCCGCTGCGCCGAACCACGAGCGTCCCTGAGACAGACGGCGACCCGGCCGCCACACTCCCATCGCCTCAGCCCGCCCGGTCTTATACCCCTATCGGGCGGAGGCGCCCCGATGGCGCCGCGGTAAATTAATCGCCTGTAGATGCTCCACCTATCCTCTTCTCGGCCGGGCAAGCGCCCCCGACGCGGTCCGACTTTAACTGGGACACCGTGCTAGAGGTGGCTGGTCTCCAGTGGTCCCTCCGCTTCGATGCGCCTTCGGACTACTTGTCCGGTTTGCAGGTCTGGGCGCCGTGGGGGGTCCTGGCGATAGGTGTCTGGATTACCGCCCTGACCGCCTCCTATCTGCGAATGCTTTTTGACCGAACGGCGCAGGTAGAGCGCGAGGTCGAGGCGCGAACCGTCGAACTCTCGCTCGCCAATCTCGAGCTCCAGGAACGCGAGGCCCAGGCGCGTTCCTCCACGGAGTACCTATCGGCCCTCCAGGAAACGACACTGGGACTGGTGTCACGCCTGGAACTCAAGGACCTGCTGGAGACCATTGTCGTCCGCGCCGCCGACCTGCTGGGTACCTCGCATGGCTATGTCTATCTGGTTAAGCCAGGGACTGAGGAGATGATCATGCAGGTAGGCGTGGGCATTCACAGCCCGTTTGTCGGGTCCCCACTCAAACCAGGGGAGGGGCTGGGGGGACAGATCTGGCTGACCAATCAGCCGTTGATCGTGAACGATTACCGAAACTGGCCGGCGCGCCTGACCGATAGCCGTAGTGAGTCGATCCAGGCCATGATGGGCGAACCGCTCAGGTCAGGGGCGGAGGTGGTCGGCGTCATTGCCGTATCCTATGTGGAGGAAGGTCGCACCATTAGCCCCAGCCAGGCCGCCATTCTGCACCGTTTCGCCCAGCTGGCCTCGGTGGCGCTAGACAACGCCCGCCTGTACACCGCCCTCCAGCAGGAGTTGGCCGAGCGCAGCCAGGCCCAGGCCGAGCTGGAGCGGGCGAAAGAGGCGGCCGTGGCCGCCAACCGCGCCAAGAGTACCTTCCTGGCGAATATGAGCCACGAACTGCGCACGCCTCTCAATGCTATTATTGGCTACAGCGAGATGCTGCTGGAGGAGGTGGCCGACAGCGGGCGGGACGACTTCACGGACGACCTAGAGAAAATTGGCTCAGCCGGTCGGCATCTGCTCAGTCTCATCAGTGACATTCTCGATCTATCTAAAATCGAGGCGGGTAAGGTAGAATTACACCTTGAACCGATTGATGTCGCTCACCTGGTTCAGGAGGTCACGACGACGGTCCAACCGTTGATGGCGAGAAACGCCAATACCTTCCAGGTCGTGACCGATGGCGAGCTAGCCGTTCCAGGGCCTGAGCTAGGCATCATGTATGCCGACCTCACCAAGGTGCGGCAGGTGCTGCTCAATCTGCTGAGTAACGCAGCGAAATTCACCGCGCATGGTACGGTCACGCTGATGATTAGCCGAGTCCAGTCGGCCGCTCCGCCTGGTCTCGTAGCGACCGCCCTGGGCGAGGGCCAACAGCCGGCAGTCAGCCCCGGCCCCGTGGACTGGATGATCTTCTCCGTCCGCGATACGGGCATTGGCATCTCGCCAGAACACATGGGGCGCCTCTTCCATGCCTTCACTCAGGCCGACGCCTCGACCACCCGTAAATATGGCGGGACCGGCTTAGGTTTGGCAATTAGTTATCATTTCTGTCAGCTGATGGGTGGGAGTATTGATGTGGAGAGTGCCCCAGGTCGGGGGGCTATTTTCACTGTCCATCTACCGGCGCAGGTGGCGATGCCCCAACTATCCTCTGCCAAGGTTCGCGTAGACGGCTTGAATAGCGATGCGACCTCGGATATTTAGTTGATAAATGTTTCAGTCCCCCATCGTCAATCGCTTCCAGGTTGACGTGGGTAGTGAAGGATGAGCTGTGGATTTGAATCCTCGTGTGCCCTGGCAAGAGGCGAGTGAAACCTCTCCGTCCTCACGGATCCAATTCCCATTGCGCACCCAGTTTTACCTGGCCTTTGTGGGGGTGGCCGTGCTGTGTGTAGCTGGCGTCGCCCTCTTCAGCTACCGCACGCTGCAAGTTGAACTGACGACCTATGTGTATAAGGTGTTGGGGAACAGAGCGGCTACCGAGGCGCAGGCCATGGGCGATCTGCTCATGGGCAAAGTTGAGACGCTGCAAATCCTGGGCTTGAACCAGGTAATTCATGAGACGGCCCGCGCCGCCAGCCTCCTCTATCCGAGTGATCAAGCCGTCGTGAAGGCGCAGCGGGCCGCGCTCGAACAACAGTGGAGGGCGGCGGCCGACAACGACGGCCTCATACAGGCCCGCTTGAGTGGCGCGGTCGCCCTGGAGTTGAAGGAATTTCAACGGGTCTGCCCCGACTGTGTCGAAGTGATGGTGACCGATGCGTCTGGGGCCGTCCTGGGCGCGACGCGGCGGACCCCCTACTACATTTACGATCAGGAAGCCTGGTGGCAGGCGGCCTGGAATAACGGCCAGGGAGCCGTCTTTATCGGTCAGCCCGCGTTCCCAGCAGATGGCTCCCCGCCGGCCATGACTATCGCCGTCCCGGTCTACAGTCGGGTGGACGGCGCCGCCGTCGGCATTCTACGCGCTATTCTGCGTGTCTCCCCCCTCATCGAGGCTCTCGACCAGGTTCAAGCGGGCGCTAAGGTGCATGCCGACCTCTTGTTGCCCGGCCATCAGCTGCTTACCCTGGATGCTTCGACGTTTGCCCCCCTTGCGCCTGACCTGCAAGCGACCTTCCAGTCGTCTACCCAGGCAGCCGATACCGTGTGGGAGGGCGAGCCGAACCTCCTCCAGTGGCGGCCGGTCACGGATAAGACAGGCAACCCGGCCGTAACGAACCTGGGTTGGACGCTCATCGTTCATCAGGAGCGCGACGAGGCGCTCCGCCCCATGACCGACGCGCTCCGTGTCACCCTGTTGGTGAGTCTGGGGGCGCTGCTCCTGGCCTCTTTGCTGGGCGCGTGGATGGCCCGGTCCTTCAGCGCTCCTATTTATCAACTGATGCAAACAGCCCGCGAGATTACCGCCGGTAACCTGAGCCGCCGCGTAAACTTGCGGCGCAAGGATGAACTGGGCAGCCTGGCCCATAGCTTCAACGCCATGGCGGCCAGCCTGACCGAGCGTATCGCGGCTGAGCAAGCGGCGCAGACTGAGGCGCACCGCCTCAAAGCGGCGGAGGTGGCGGCGCGCCAGCATGTGGAGACCCTCAACCAGACCCTCGAGCGGACAGTTGAGCAACGCACGGGGGAGTTGCGTCATAGTATGCGCGAGGCCCAAGCCGCTCGCCTGGCGGCGGAACAGGCTAACCAGGCCAAGAGCACGTTCCTGGCGAACATGAGCCATGAACTGCGCACGCCCCTCAACGCCATTATCGGCTACAGCGAGATGCTGCAAGAGGAGGTGGAGGATCTTGGGCAGGCTGAGCTGACCCCAGACTTGCAGCGCATCCAGGCGGCCGGGCGACATCTGCTGTCCCTCATCAATGATATCCTCGACTTGTCCAAGATCGAAGCGGGCAAGATGGAACTCTACCTAGAGACATTTAATGTCCCCACCATGATCCGGGAGGTAGTGACGACCATTCAGCCGCTCGTCCAACAGCGAGACAATCAGCTTGAGGTCTACTGTTCCGACACAGTGGGCGACATGCGCGCCGATCTTACTAAGGTTCGCCAGGCTCTGTTTAACCTCTTGAGCAACGCCAGCAAGTTTACCGAGCATGGCGCCATCACCCTGGAGGTGAGCCGGGAGCCGGATGAAGTGAGGCGGTCCATGGAGGTAGCCGACGAGTCAGCAGCGGAGGCTGACGCTGATTGGTCAGGGTGGATGACATTCCGCGTACGGGACACGGGTATCGGGATGACATCGGAACAACTCGGTAAGTTGTTCGAGGCCTTTACCCAGGCCGATGCCTCAACCACACGTCAATATGGGGGCACGGGCCTTGGTTTAGCCCTGACACGCCGCCTGTGCCGCATGATGGGTGGCGACGTGATGGTGGAGAGCGAAGTGGGGGTTGGCTCCACCTTCACTATCCGTCTGCCGGTAGAGGTACGGGCGGGAGCCACACCGTCTACTCCGCGAGAGATCCCTGCCTCGCCTGTCAGCCCTGAGGCTCAGGGCGGCCTGGGCGCCCCCAACGGCTCAACGCGGGACGCCAGCGCCCCCACGCGGCCGACCGTACTCATCATTGATGATGATCCAGCCATGTGCAACCTGCTGCAGCGCTTGCTTGCTCGTGAAGGCTGGCAAGTAGTTACCGCGCACAGTGGCGAGGAAGGTCTACGGCTGGCCCAACAGCTGCGGCCCAACGCCATCACCCTCGATGTCATGATGCCCGACATGGATGGGTGGGCTGTGCTGTCGGCTCTCAAGTCTGACCCCGCCCTGGCCGAGACCCCCGTGATTATGCTTACCATCGTGGATGATCAGAACCTGGGCTATGCCTTGGGGGCGTCCGACTACCTCACCAAGCCGATTGACCGCGATCGGCTCGCCCTCGTTTTGCAGAAGTATCGTCACCCTCACGCGCCTACCAACGTCTTGGTCGTCGAGGACGATGCCGGGACGCGGCAGTTGGTCAAGCAAACGTTGACGCGCGAGGGCTTTGTCGTCCAGGAGGCTGAGAATGGACGTGTCGCCCTGGCTAGCATCGCCCAGAATACACCAGCCTTGATCTTGCTCGACTTGATGATGCCCGAAATGGATGGCTTTGAATTCGCCGCTGCCCTCCAACAGCGGCCTGAATGGGCCACCATCCCTATTGTCGTTTTGACCGCCCGCGATATCGGTCCTGACGAGCGGCAGCGTCTCAACGGCTATGTCGAGAAGATTATTCAGAAAGGGGAGGCCAGCCGCGAGGCTGTGTTGGCTGAAGTACATTCCCGGCTCACGCGTATGAGTACTGAGTGATGACGTTACGTTGGAAGTCGGTTGTCGTCAGCGTTCTAACGCTCGGCGCGCTGCTCGCTGTGCTCTATGTTGCTGTCTCGTCTATCCTACTCGCCGGCTTTACCGCCAGCGAGGACCAGACAGGGAGCGAGAACGTCGCACGTGTCGTGGCGGCCATCGGGAATGAGATTAACCAGATTGACTACACAGTCCGTGACTGGGCTTCCTGGGACGACAGCTATACCTATGTTGAGGACGGGAACGAAGTGTATCGTACCTCCAATCTCACGGACGATGCTATTTCTCGCCTCAAGCTCAACCTGATTGTCTACCGTCACATTTCTGGTCGTCTAGTCTTTGGTGAGAGTTTTGACTTGCAGACGCACGTATCCCAGCCGCTCGCGGCGAGCTTGCAAGCGTATCTTGACTCTAACGGTCCGCTCGTCCAAGTAGCCACCTCTCAAACGCCAGTCAAGGGGCTGGTGATGTTGCCGGATGGGCCGCTCCTCGTCGCGGCGCGGCCCATCTTGAACAGCGCCGAGGATGCCCCGCCGCGCGGCGTCCTCATCATGGGGCGCTATCTCGATGCGCCGATGATTGAACAGCTCTCCAAGCGAACGCAGTTCCCGCTAACTTTCTATCGTCTCGACTCCGAGTCGCTGCCCCCGGAAGTTCAACAGGTCCGTCAGCAGTTGTCGCCGGCGTCTCCCATCATCACCCAGCCGCTCGACGGCGCAACTCTGGCGGGCTATACTATTCTATCTGATATTGACGGTCAGCCCCGCCTTATGGTCCGCGTTGAGATGCCGCGTCCTATCTACCAGCAGGGCCAGCTCACCCTACGCTACTTGCTCATGTCCGTGTTAGCGGCGGGGCTGGTCTTCGGCCTGCTCTCGATCCTGCTGCTGGAGCTATTTGTCCTCAGACGTGTCGCCAGCCTGAGCGCCGGGGTCAGCCGCGTGACGGAGCAGGGCGACCTCTCCCTGCGGCTCCCCGTCGTCGGTGATGATGAGCTGTCGGGCCTGACGAGAGATATCAACACCATGCTCAGTGCCTTGGCTGACTCAGAGGAACGTCTCCGTCACCTCAACCAGGAACTCTTCACAGCCCGCGATCAAGCTCTCGAAGCCAGTCGGGCCAAGAGTACCTTCCTCGCTACCATGAGCCACGAACTGCGCACCCCGCTCAACGCCATTATTGGCTATAGCGAGATGCTCGAGGAGGACGCCCAGGCGTCGGATATCGCCTTAACCAATCCTGCCTTGACCACTGACTTGGAGAAGATTAATGCGGCGGCGCGGCACTTACTCAGCCTGATCAACGCCGTCCTCGACCTCTCAAAGATTGAAGCGGGCAAGATGGACCTCTATATCGAGACCTTCGCCATCGCTGACATTGTGCGCGACACCGTTATGGTCATCGAGCCGCTCATCGCACAGCGCGAGAACACGCTCCAGGTCACCTGTCCCCCTGATATGGGGCAGATGCGCGCCGACGTGACCAAGGTGCGCCAGAGCCTGTTCAACCTGTTGAGTAACGCGGCGAAATTTACGCACGGGGGGACGATTACCCTGGCGGTCGGCCGGGAGCGGGGCCGAAACGCCACTGCCTCGGCTCCCGACTGGATTATCTTCTCAGTTAGTGATACTGGTATCGGGATGACAGCCGAGCAGATGGATAAGTTGTTTGCGCCCTTTACCCAGGCCGATAGTTCCACGACGCGCCAATATGGTGGAACGGGACTAGGGCTGGCCCTCAGTCGGCGCTTCTGTCGGATGATGGGCGGCGACATTACAGTCGAAAGTCAGCCAGGGGCTGGCACTACGTTCACCATCCGTCTACCAGCGGAGGTGGAGGGTCCCAAGCAGAGTTTGGACCCTGAACCGTTAGTCGTGGATTCCCAGCGGCTCGTAGACTCACATCTGATCGCTGAGAGCCGATAGCTGATCGCGGAAGCTAGAGACCAGGAGGCGGGGCGGATGGAGTCTCAAACACGGCGGCGAGTAGGTGAGAGCGCTCGGACTGGCTCGCGAGAGGTCAGTCCGGCTCTGCTGGCGCTTCAACTCGCGGCCGACCAGGCCCGCACCGCGCAGGCTAACGAGACAGCTATTGAGCGCTATAGCCAGGCCCTGGCCCTGGCGGACGGGCAAACAGAGCTGGCGACCACTGTATACGAGTTACTGGCAGGTCGGGCTGAATGCTATGTCCGGCTCAACGACTTCGCCTCGGCGGCGGCCGATGTGGCCGAGATGGTGCGGCGGGCCGAGGGTCTGCGCGATGTGGGGCGGCAGATAGAGGCTCTGCGCCAGCAGGTCGAACTGGCGATGCGCGTAGGCAACGCGGCTGAGGCCCGCGAGGTGGCCGACCGGGCGCTGGCTCTCGCTCGTCAGGCAGGTAACATAGCCTGGGAAGCCCAGGCCCTGACCGCCCTCGGCGAAGCGGCCATGCGGCTGAGCGACTACCACCAGGCGGCGCTCTACCACCAGGCGGCACTGGAGCTACACCGAGAGCTAAATGACCAACAGGGTGAGGCGCGTAACCTGTGGTGGTTGGGTCGGGCGGCCTTCCAGCAGGGACGCCCCGCTGAGGCACGCGAATTCTTCGAGCAGGCTCGCCATCTCTACCGCATCCTGGGCGACCGAGAGGGCGAGGCCAACGTCCTCAATGCCCTGGGCGCGGCTGATAGTGACCAGGCGCAGCAGCGTGTCTATTACGAACGCGCCCTCGCCCTCTACGAGGCGGTGGACCAGCGCTACCGCCAGATCGGCGTCTATAACAACCTGGGGCTAGTCTATTGGCGTCTGGGGCTGTATCATAAGGCCCGCGATTACATCGAACGGGCTGTCCAACTGGGCCGTGCTACCGAAGCCCGCTTCATGCTCTCAGCCTGCCTGGAGAGTTTGGGGCGCGTCTACCTGGAGCTGGGCGAATATAGGTTGGCGCAGGAGGCCTTTGAAGAGGGCTGTAGCCTGGCGCAAGCCATTGGTGACCGCCAAATGGAAGCCTGCTCCTGGTTAGGCTTAGGGCGCGTCGCCCTCGCCGCCAGCCAGTTCGACGACGACGCGGACCGCCTCACCTACCTCACGGAGGCCGTCGGCCTCTTCCAGCGCTCGGGTGAACTATCGGGGGACCTGGGTATCTCAGCCAATCAGGCCGCGGCGTTGGCCTGGCTCGGCGCTACCTACCTGGCGCTGGACAACTGGCCGGCCGCGTATGAGCATACCCTGGACGCCGTCGTCCGTCTCGAAGCCGCCGGTGTCAGTTCCGATTACCCGGCTCAGGATGCCTTTTGGCTCCATTACCAGGTCCTCCGCGCGGCCCCACCCGATGCTCGCCCCCAGCAGGAGGATGCGGCCTGGGCCTGCCTCCAGCGCGCGCATGACATCATGCTCTCGGGTATAGCGACGCTGAGCGATGAAGGCTTGCGGCGCAACTATCTGAATAAGGTCGAGATCAATCGCGCTATCCTGGCCGAGTGGACCCTGGAGGCCGCGCGCCGGCACCTCGCCCCTGCGCCAGACCCGGCCCGCCTGACGACGGCTGAGGGGGCCAGGCTCCAGGACAAGTTCAAGCGCATGCTCGACATCAGCGCCCGTATGAACGAACAGCGTGACCCCGTCGCCTTGCTCAACTTCATCATGGATGAGGTGATCGAATGGAGCGGCGCCGAGCGCGGCTTCCTCATGCTCATGGATCAGGCGCTGCTAGAAGACGGCCAACCACGTGTGATCGCCCGAGGCATTGCGGTGGATGAGGCGGTTCGGTCTCAGGCCTCCCTGCTCAACCAGGTGGCGCAGTCCCGCCAGCCTGTCCTGTGGCAGGATGTCGCCCTTCAGTCGGCCGCCTTCAACCGTCAGCCCTCCTCCCCGGACCAGCCCATGCCCTTGGACACCCGTTCCGTCCTGGGTATCCCGCTCGTTGCGCGCGGGCAGGTCATCGGCATTATCTACGCCGACAATGCCACCGTCACCGGACGCTTCTCAGAGACCGACGTGGACCTGCTCAGTCTCCTGGCGACCCAGGCCGCGACTGCCATTGAAAATATTCGCCTGTACGAGGCGAGCGTGCGCGTCAATCGAGAACTGGCTGCTTGGGCGCATACGCTCGAAGAGCGCGTGGTCGAGCGGACGGCGGAGCTTCAGACGGCTAACACTGCCTTGTCGGAGCAAGCCGCCGAATTGGGCATCATCAATAGCATCGGCCAGGCCCTCGCCTCTCAACTTGAACTCAGCGCCCTCATCCACTTGGTGGGTGAGAAGATCCGTGAAACGTTTGACGCCCAGATTGTCTATGTCGCCTTGTACGACCGCGTAACCGACCTGATTGAATTTTCGTACTACGTCGAGGATGGGGCGCCGAGGAGTGAGCCGTCTATGCCCTTTGGCGAGGGGCTGACCTCTCGGATCATTGATATGCGTCAGGCGCTCCTGCTCCAGCAGGACCAGGACTTCAGCCAGCTGGACCAGCCTCGGATTGGAACGCGGGCGCGCTCCTTCCTGGGCGTCCCGATCATGCTGGGCGACGTGGCGATTGGCGTCATCAGCGTCCAGAATACGGAGCAAGACTGTATCTTCGATGCCGCCGATGTCCGCCTGCTCACGACGATTGCCGCCAGTGTCGGAATAGCGATCCACAACGCGCAGCTTTACCAGGCGGCGCAGCAGGCGCAGATCGCGGCTAACGCCGCGAACCGCGCCAAGAGTACATTCCTGGCGAACATGAGTCATGAGCTGCGCACGCCTCTGAATGCGATTATCGGGTATAGCGAATTGCTCCAAGAGGAGGCTGAGAACGAAGAGTTATTCAGCTTTGTCCCTGACCTCCAGAAGATTAACATAGCAGGCAAACACCTGCTGTCGCTCATCAACAATGTGCTCGACCTCTCGAAGATCGAGGCCGGGCGCATGGAGTTGAATATAGAGCCTTTCGAGATTGCCGCGATGGTGCAAGACATCGCCGCTGTTATCCAGCCCCTCATCGAGAAGAATGCGAACCGTCTACTGATCCAAGGCGTCGAGAACATAGGGGGCATGCAGGCCGATCTGCTGAAGGTCCGGCAGTCGCTGTTCAATCTGCTGAGCAACGCCGCCAAGTTTACGACGCGGGGGACGATTACCCTTGACATGACCCGCGCGCCGGGCAGCGATGGACAAGGCGATTGGGTCATCTTTAGGGTCAGTGACACCGGCATTGGCATGACGGCGGAACAGATGGGGCGGCTGTTCCAGGAATTTACTCAGGCGGATGCCGCCACCTCTGTTCGCTATGGGGGGACCGGACTGGGCCTGGCGCTGAGCCGTCGCTTCTCTCGAATGATGGGGGGCGATGTGACGGTCGAAAGTACGATGGGGGTGGGTTCGACCTTCACCGTCCGTCTGCCTGCCCATGTCGAAGCGATGACCGACCCGATGGGGTTGAGTGCGGAGTAGATACCTTGCCATTTCAGGCGTCAGTTGCGTAATTGCTCAAATTGGCGTACTATCCTCCCATCTTTGAAGGGGCTGAAGAGCCGCTGGGTGGTAGGAGTTTACCCAGGACGCCGGCATATCGCTATATGACGAAGAGAGACGCATGACCATCACCGGCATTACCTTAATCGGCCTCATTTTCTCGGGCTTGAGCGTCGTCGTCGCAACGGCGATGCTGCTGCTGGTATTCTGGCAGGCGCCGCGCCAGCGAACGAACCAACTCATGGCGGCTTACCTGCTGACGATTATTTTCTGGGCCGCCAACGACTTCATGCTGCGCCTAGCGACCGGGGTGGGGCAAAGCCCCTTGTTTTTCTACTATGGCGTTGTCACCGGCGTCGGGTTCAACAGTATCATGCTGTTGGCGTTCCTATCTCATTACGTGGGCCTGTCGCGCTACTGGTGGATGAAGTTAGTGGTAGGCGTCGGGTTGATCAGCCGCTTGATTATCTCGATCCTGGCCTATGAGGGCCAGGTCATCACCCTCACGGTCTCGGCCACCGGGCTGGCGACCTATCAGTTTGAAGAATTGGGACGGCTCGCCACCCAGATGACCTATGCTTTCTATGTGGCGGCCTTGGCCTGTCTGCTGTTTCACCGCACCCAGCGGACCTGGACACTCCTGGCAGGCGGTGGGGTCGTCTTCGCGGGCGTTCTCCTCGTCCGCGTTCCCGTCATTGGCGCCTATCCCGTGGGCAGCCTCGCCGCCGGCATTTCAAGCCTCATCTTCGCGCGGGCCATCCTCCAGGAGAACCTGTTCAACCCGCTGGTCGCGCTCAATCAGAGTCTGGGCGACGCCAACCAGCAGCTCATGGGGATTACCGATGCCCTCAAGGCGAGCGAGGCTCATCTCGTGGCGGTTACGGAACACACCAGTGACGCCATCTGGTCGGTAGACCGCGAGCATCGTATCATCACCGTTAACTCATCCTTCAAGGGGTTAATGCAGCGAGCCATGGGCGTCACACTCGATGTCGGCATGAACATCATTGCGCCGCTGCCCCCCAACGTACAAGCCCTATGGACCAATCTCTACGACAGGGCATTGGGCGGCGAACGCTTCTCCACTGTATTGCAGTTCGAGGATGAGGGTCGGCCTGTCTACTTTGAGTTCTTCTTGAACCCCATCATCAGTAAAGATGAGGAAGTCACGGGGGTGGCGGTCATTGGCCGTGACATCACCGAGCGTCAGGAGCGGCAAGAGGAATTGCGGCGGGCAAAAGAGGCAGCGGAGGCGGCTAATCAGGCCAAGAGTACGTTCTTGGCGAACATGAGCCACGAACTACGCACCCCGCTAAACGCCATTATCGGGTATAGCGAGATGCTCCAGGAGGAAGCGGAAGACGTTGACCAGCAAGACTTCATCCCGGACTTGCAACGTATCCAGACCTCAGGCAAACACCTCTTGATGCTCATTAACGACATTCTTGACCTGTCCAAGATTGAAGCGGGCAAGATGGAGCTGTATCTGGAGACCTTCGATATTGCCACCCTGGTCAATGACATTGTGATGACCGTCCAACCCCTTGTCCAAAAGAAGTCTAACCGCTTGGAGGTTCATTATCCCAAGACCATTGGGACTCTGTACGCTGACATTACCAAGGTGCGGCAGGCCCTCTATAACCTGGTCAGCAATTCGGCCAAGTTTACAGAGCATGGGGTCATCACGTTGGAGGTTGGTCGGATTAAGGCGTCTGAGGGCGGGCCGAAGGTGAAGGGGGAAGCGGCGGCCTCAGACACTAAACCGTCTTCGACCGAGGGCACTCACCTACCTGACGAATGGGTTGTGTTTCGGGTGCGCGACACTGGCATCGGCATGACTGACGAGCAACTGAGTCGCTTGTTCCAGGCTTTCTCGCAAGCGGACGCCTCCACAACCCGCCGCTTTGGCGGTACAGGGTTGGGGCTGGCGCTGACGCGTCATTTCTGTCAGATGATGGGTGGCGATGTGACGGTTGAGAGCGAGCCTAACGTCGGCTCGACGTTTACCATTTACCTGCCGTCGCAGAGCATGACTGCGGAGATCAACCCAGACGAGCCGGAGCGGCTCGTTCAAGGGACGGTAGTGAATGGGTCTGCGACCCACGCGGCCCGACCCGTCACGACTGCCCAGCCCATTGTCCTGGTGATTGACGATGATCCAGCCGTGCGTACGTTACTCCAACACGCTCTCAGTCATGACGGGGTGAAGGTCGAAACCGCTGCCACGGGGGAAGAGGGCTTGCGGCTCGCTAAATCTCTACAGCCAAGTGTCATCACGCTCGATCTAACAGCTGAGCAAGACAGTTGGGGCATTCTGGCCGCCCTCAAGGGGGATGCTGGCTTAACCGACATCCCGGTGATCATGTTAAGCATGGTTGATAATCAACGACAGGGATACGCCATAGGGGTGTCGGATTACCTGACTAAACCCATCAGCCGTGACCGTCTCCTCGCTACAGTGAAAAAATACCAGGATGGGCACCTTCCTGGCACGGCATTGATTGTCGAGGATGACGCCACAAACCGCGATATGCTGCGGCGCATCCTAGAGAAAGAGGGGTGGAGCATTCGCGAAGCCCAAAATGGGCGGGTAGCCCTGGAGTGTCTGGCCGAACAACGGCCCACGTTGATATTACTAGACCTGATGATGCCCGAATTGGATGGGTTTGCCGTCGTCTCAGAGTTGCGCAAACGCCCGGAATGGAGTAATATCCCTGTGATTGTCGTGACGGCACGGGACCTGACCCAAGAAGATCGTCTGCGCCTCAAGGGCTATATTGAACGAGTCGCCCAGGACGGCGTCCTGGGGCGGGAGACATGGTTGACTGAGGTCCAAAGCCTGGTAATGGCGTGTATTCGGCAACCCTCTACCGTAATACACTAAGTTGCTCGTCGCGCCACATAATCCACGCTGATTAACCTTCCCCAGAGTACTATAAGGTATTAACGATACGAGGAGGTGCAGGATGCCCAAACTGCTGTTGGTGGAAGACAATGAGATGAACCGGGATATGTTATCGCGGCGCCTGGAGCGCAAGGGGTATGAGGTTGTCATTGCGGTAGATGGTCAGGCCGGGGTCGAGATGGCGAAGGCCGAGCAGCCTGCGCTCATCTTGATGGACATGAGTTTGCCTGTCCTGGATGGCTGGGAAGCTACCCGTCAGCTGAAAGCCGACCCGGACACGAGCGCCATCCCCGTCATTGCCCTGACTGCCCATGCCATGTCAGGGGATCGGGAAAAAGCGTTGGAGGCGGGTTGTGATGATTATGATACAAAACCGATCGAACTCCCCCGCTTGCTAGAGAAAATTGGAAAGTTACTACCAAAGTAGGCTCATGATGTCGCAGACAGACCCTACCCCCCAGACGGCTCCAACGGCGACGCCTGACTCGTCGCCGGACCGCAGCCGTACCCAGCAGGTTCTGTTGGCCCATATTCGCCACGAGTTGCGTACCCCTATCAACGCTATCATGGGCTACAGCGAGATGTTATTGGAGGATGTGGCGACCCTGGCGGCGGAGGATGCGACTACATCCGTAGCCGACATCTTCACCCCCGACCTCGAGCGTATCCACTCCGCCGCCGTCCAACTCCTGGCATTGGTCAACGCTATTCTTGACCCGGCTAAGATCGAGGCCGCGCGCGAGATTGACCTTGAAGAGTTCGGCGCCCAGTTGCGTCATGAGCTGCGGACGCCTATCAACACGATTATTGGCTATTGCGAAATGCTCCTGGAGGATGAGTCAGCCTCAACCGGGACGGCTTTCACCCCTGACCTTGAGCGTATTCACGCTGCAGCGCAGCGCTTCTTGGCGCTCATCAATGATGTGGTTAGTTTTTCAATCAGCGCTCCTGGGGAAGTCACGTCGCACCTGGAGGTGGTGGACACCTCGGCGATGATCCAGGAAGTCGTGACGACAATGCGGACGCTGGATACCCACGAGGAAACTGGGGCTGACAAGTCTGGACTACTCCTGGTGGTGGACGACAACGCCATCAACCGCGATGTCCTGTCGCGCCGTCTGGAGCGGGAGGGGCACCGGGTGATGGTGGCGGAACACGGCCGCCGGGCTTTGGAGATGATGGCAGCCCAATCCTTTGACCTGGTGCTGCTGGATATTATGATGCCGGAGATGAATGGCTACCAGGTCCTCCAACATCTCAAGGCTGACTCTCGGATGCGTGATATTCCCGTCATCATGATCTCCGCGCTCGATGACATTGATAGTGTGGTCCGCTGCATTGAGATGGGTGCGGAGGACTATTTGCCCAAACCCTTTAACCCCGTCCTCCTCCGAGGACGGGTAGGCGCGAGCCTGGAAAAAAAGCGGCTCCGTGACCAGGAAGTGGAGTATCTTCAGAATGTCGCCCACGTAACAGATGCAGCCGGCGCCGTGGAACAAGGCACGTTTGACCCGGATAGCCTGGCTGCGGTGGCGACACGGCGCGATGCCCTGGGTCAACTAGCGCGCGTGTTTCAGCGCATGGCTCGCGAAGTCTACGCCCGCGAGCAGCGGCTACGCCAGCAGGTTCAAGAGCTACGTATCGAGATTGATGAAGTCAAAAAGACCCAGATGGTGTCTGAAATCACCAAAACCGACTCGTTCCGCGCCCTACGAGAACGCGCTCAGCGCCTGCGGCGGACTCAAGATGAGGCGAAGGAATGAGTCTCCCGCCCCGCTCAGCACTCCCTTTTGTGGACCGTAACGAGGACCAAGCGGTGATTATCCAGCACCTGGCTAATCCCGATTGTCGCCTCCTCACTCTGCTTGGCCCAGGTGGCATTGGCAAGACCCGCCTGGCCGTCCACTCCGCTCGCCAGTTAGGCGGCTTTCCGGATGGAGTGTTTTTTGTCCCCCTGGAAGCGTTACGCAACTCCAACTTGGTGACATCGTCGATTATCGACGCGGTCGAGATCAGGCTGCATGGTCAGGAAGACCCAACGGCTCAGCTCATTGACTATCTGTGCGATAAGAGCTTGCTCCTCATCCTGGACGGCTTCGAACAGGTGTTAGAAGCCGCGGAGGCGATTGACCAGATTATCCAGAATTGCTCAACCGTTAAAATCTTGGTGACGTCGCGGGAGCGGCTGAATCTGATCCAGGAGTGGGTGTTCGAGGTGCAGGGTCTGCCACTTCCGGATGACAAAGGACTGGGCCTGGAAAGGTCAGCCGCTGGTCAATTGTTTTTGCAGCGAGCACAGCAGGCACAGCTCAGCTTTACCCTTACGGACGCTGAACGCCCCCATATCGCCCGTATCTGCTATCTAGTGGGCGGCATGCCACTCGGGATTGAGTTGGCTGCGGCCTGGGTACGAACGCTGCCCTGCAGGGAGATTGCGCAGGAGGTAGAGCGCAATCTCGATTTTCTGAATACATCGGTCCGAAATGTCCCTGAGCGCCATCGCAGCCTCCGCGCCGTTTTCGAATACTCGTGGAACGCTTTATCAGAGGAGGAACGCGCTACTTTCCGGCGGCTAGCCGTCTTCCGTGGTGGGTTCGACCGCGACGCCGCTGCGACCGTCGTTGGCGCCTCTCTGTCCGTCCTGGCCTCATTGACCGATCAGTCTCTCCTCCACATGTTACCGTCGGGGCGTTATCGGCGTAGCCCCATCCTATGGCAATTTGCCTACGAGAAGTTGGTCGAGGAGCCTGAGGAACAAGAGGAGTACCATACGCGCCACTGTGGCTACTATGCTCTGTTCCTGCAGCGTCTGGAGAGTGCGCTCAAAGGCCCGAAGCAACAAGGAGCGCTCGCGAAAATTGCGGTTGAAAGCGAGAACATCCGTACAGCCGCTTTGTGGGCTATGGCCGCGGGCTGTCTGACCGAAATCGGTCAGGGGCTAGAAAGCCTGACCCTGTACTTTGAGATGCAGGGCCGCTTCCAGGAAGGTGTCGGGTTCTTTCAGCAGGGTCTTATCGCCTGTGAGGGCGAGGATGCGACGACGGCGGAGGAGAGAAGGATTCTGGGGGGGCGCATTCTCGCCCGTCAGGGGATGTGCTATTTCCACCTCGGCCACCTGGAGAAGGCTAAATCGGTGCTACAACAGGCCCTGGCCCGGCTCCAACCGACGGATCTGCGATTGGAGACCGCCTACGTGCTCTATTATCTGGGCCTCGTGGTGTCGCAAATGGGCGAGTATGCCCTGGCCCGACAGCATCTGCAGGGGAGCCTGGCATTAGCTAAGCGGAGTAATGACCGCTGGGCTGTAGCGCGTGCCCTGATGGCCCTGGCGGATGTGACTCAAACGCCCGAGGAAGCCCAGGTCGCCAGACAGTATCTCCAAGAGAGTGTGACGCTCTTCCGAGAGTTGGGCGATCGGCGCTATATCGCCGCGTCGCTCAGCGAGCTAGGCGTTGTCCTGGCTGGGCAGGGAGACATCGCGGCGGGCGATGCCCTACTTGAAGAGAGCTTTGTGCTCTCGTGTGAGGATAACAATCGCCAGGGTATGGCCCTGGCGCAGAGTAGTCTGGGCTACCTGGACTATCTCCGGCAGAACTACCCCGCAGCGCAACACCACTTTGAGCAAGCCCTTGACCTCGCTCGCGAAGTAGGGGACCACAACGAGACGGCTAAGATACTCGACTCTCTCGGTGACCTCGCGTTGAAGGCGGGCGACGCCCTGACCGCTGAGCGTCTATTTCACGCGAGTTTGAAGACGGCTATGGAACACCAGGCTGTCCCTTTGGTTCTGACAGGGCTGATCCGACTGGCCTATCTAGAAGCTCAACGAGGGAACAAGGAACTGGCTCTTGAACTGCTGGCCGTCCCTCTATCGCACGCTGCCACGGAGAAAGAGTTGCGGGTAGTGGCCCAGGCGCTGCAGGCCCAACTCCAGACTGAACTGCCCGCTGAGACCGTCAAGCTGGCTCAGGCGCGGGGACGGAGTCGGTCACTCGTGGAGGTCGTGGAAGGCCTTCTTGCGCTAAAGTTTCCGGCGAGTCTGGCCGAGATCTTCAAACAGCAAGAGTTGACGATTAAGATTGATCCGAAGATCACGCAAATGAAGGTCGCCGAGGTGACTAACAGTGTCTTCTTTGAACAGTTACGTCAACAAGCGCTCCTGTTAAACCCGACTCGCAAGGAGAACCAGACGGTGTGATGCGTAGTGGAGGGGCTTGTTCTGCGTTGTATACGTCACCCACCCTCACTTATTCCTTCTATCGCAAGAGAGAGAGACTAGCACTATGATTATTCCTATCCACTCGTTCCGGGGAGGAACTGGTAAATCTAACACGACGGCCAACCTCACAACGCTTCTCGCCGTCGAAGGGAAGCGTGTCGGGGTGATAGATACCGATATTCAGTCGCCAGGCATCCATGTTCTCTTTGGCCTCGATGAGACTAAAATCGTTCACTCTCTCAACGATTATCTGCGGGGTGAGTGCGAAATCCAGGATACCGCCCACGATGTGACGGATAGTCTGGGGGCCTATATCCCTGGCAAGATTTTCCTGATCCCCTCGAGTATCAAGGCGGGTGAGATTGTGCGTTTCCTACAGGAAGGCTATGATGTGGGGGTCCTCCACGAGGGCTTCCGCAAGCTTATTGAGCGGTTAGAGCTGGATGTGCTGATGATTGACACCCATCCAGGGCTGAATGAGGAAACCCTCCTGTCCATTGTCCTGGCGGACGCTATCGGCCTCATCCTCCGCCCCGATCAACAGGATTACCAGGGGACGGCTGTGACTCTAGAGGTGGCGCGCCAACTCGGCGTCGAGCGCATACTGCTCATTGTCAACAAAGTCCCCCCGGTTTTCGACCCTGAGGCAGTCAGGAAACTGGTCGAGGAAACGTATCAGTGCGAGGTGGCCGCCGTCCTCCCTCATTCAGATGACATGATGGCGCTGGCCAGTTCTGGTATCTTCGCGCTTCACTTTCCGAATCACCCGGTGACTCTCGGCCTCAAAGAGTTGGCGGACAAGTTGGTCGGATAGAAGACCTGCCTCAATAATACACGCCTCTGCGAGATAACTTAGGCCGATGCGCCTGAATAGTGCTTGATGCCGAAGGTCCAGAACCAGCGGGAGGCGAGGAGGAGGGCGGCGGCCAGGGCAAGGGCCAGCAGGAGGGTCTGGCTGTTGAGCCGCGCGGTGAGGGCTTCGGCCGGCACGGTCACGGCAAAGGCGATGGGGACGAGTGAGGTCAGGGCGAACTGGAGCCAGGAGGGATAGATGCCGACGGGCCAGCGCCCGGCCTCGTACAGGCTCTGGAAGATGACCAACACATTCTCCACGCGCACGAACCAGAAGCAGGTGGTGGTTAACATAAGAAGAAAGCTGTACACGATGCTGGCGCCAGCCAGCAGCATCACCAGAAAGAGACTGGCTTCGGCTAGCCCGATGCTCTCGCCCAGGCGGCGCAGGGCAATCACCAGGATAGCCAGCCCCAGCGTCACATCTACCAACTTCCAGATTTCAATTTGACGGACACTGACCAGGAGTTGCGTGTCTTCGGGTTTGGTCAGCGCGAAGTCGAGCGTCCCCTTGCGCACATCGTTCATGATGCGCTGCATGCTCGGCTGGATGACGAGGTTGATCAGACCGAGCATGATGTAATAGACGCCGACGAGGGCCAACATCTCGTCGGGCGACCAGCCGCCCAGGGAAGCAGTATGATAGAAGATGACGCCAAGCCGCCCCAGGGCCGACGCGATGGACAGCACCGATTGGACTATCTGTACCCAGAAGTTGGAGCGGTACTCCAGTTCGGTCATGAAGCCGATGCGGAAGTTCAGCCACAGGAGACGGAAAAAGGTCATCGTATCAGATTCTTTCAGAATAGGCGGCTGCGGCTGTCAAACCACGGCGCAGTGCCAGAACGACCTTCCTGAACTGGCCTAGGGCGACGAGCGGTAGCTGCACCTGAATATGGTGCGTCTGCTTGATGCTCAGAAGTAGAACCCGAAGCCAGCAAGCCATGCTGGCTATTGGTGATACTCGGACATTGTACTTAACTTACGCCTATGTCCAAACTTTGGGTTCTATAGTGGACCCCAATGTCAAGACCACGAACGAGCCACAACTAGTGCCATGCGATGGGTCAGCTAGAAGAGGATGCGGGAGGGGGTGACGTTCCGTTTGCCGCCCCTGCCCTGCCTGCTTATAATCAAGAGACAATGGTTTCTGATGGTAGGCGTTACTGGTCAAAGGAGAAGGCATGTTTGCATCTGTGGCCGATGTCAAGGAACGGCTTCGGCAGGCGAAATATCTATGCAGTGATGAGATGGCGACCGTCGTCTTCCTCGCCGACCGCCTCGGCAAGCCGCTGCTGGTTGAAGGACCGGCTGGCGTGGGCAAAACCGAGCTCTCGAAGGCTCTGGCGGAGGCGCTTGGCGCCGAGCTAATCCGCTTGCAGTGCTATGAAGGGCTGGACGAAGCGAAGGCGCTCTATGAGTGGCAGTATGCCAAGCAAATGCTCTATGCCCAGGTCTTGCGCGACCGGGTCAGCCAGACGCTCAGTGATACCTCGTCGCTGCGCGAGGCGTTCCACCGCGTCGCCGACGAGGAGGACCTGTTCTTCTCGGAGCGCTTCCTGCTGCCGCGCCCCCTGCTGCGCGCTCTATTGGCCGACCGCCAACCCGTGCTGCTGATTGACGAGGTGGACAAGAGCGATCCGGAGTTCGAGGCGTTCCTGCTTGAAGTGCTGAGCGATTTCCAGGTCAGCGTGCCGGAACTGGGTACGGTCCAGGCCAAGCAGCAGCCGTGGGTCGTACTGACCTCTAACCAGGCCCGCGACCTGTCGGACGCGCTCAAGCGCCGCTGCCTGCATCTGTTCATCAACTTCCCCTCGCTGGAGTCGGAGATCAACGTCATTCGTGTGCGCGTGCCGCAAGCCAGCGAGCAACTGGCTGCCCAGGTCGTCGCCTTTGTGCAGGAGGCGCGACGCCTGGCGCTTAAGAAGATGCCAGGCGTCAGCGAGACGATTGACTGGGCGCGGTCGCTGGCCCTGCTCAATATCCAGAGCCTGGGTCAGGAGGAGGTTGAGCGCACGCTGGGTGTCCTGGTCAAGTACGAGGAGGACGCGGCACGGCTACGCAGTTCGACGCCTGACCTGCTGCGCCGGCTCAACCGCCGCCTGGGGCGCGGTGGCGAGGACGAGGAGCGGCGGTGGCGGTCCGGACGAGACTAAGCTCACAGGGTGGGGCAGACGACTAGGAGAGAGCCAGGTATGGATGAGGTGATGGTTCGGTTTATCCACCTGCTGCGGCAGGCGGGGCTGCGCGTATCGAGCAGCGAGGCGTTGGACGCCATGCGCGGGGCGTCGTCGGTGGGCCTGGGCGACCGCGACACCCTCAAATCGGCGCTACGGGCCACACTTGTCAAGCGTTCAGATGACATTACCACCTTCGACCCGCTGTTCGACCAGTTCTTTGGCGGCGGCGAGGGCCAGTCGGGGCAAGGCCAGCCCGGTCAGGGCCAGGGGCAGGGCAACCCGCTCTGGCAGCGGCAGATGGACATTGAGACGGCGCTACGCATGGCCCTAGAGGAGTTGGCCCGTATGGGCCGCCGGCCGGGCGAGCTATCGCGCTCTGTCCTGCGCGGCGATATGTCGGCGGTGCTGGCTCTCATGGCGATGTTGGGCCTGCTCGGCCAGCAGAACCAGCAGCGCGGCCAGCCGGGGCAGCCCGGCCAGCCGAACGGGGAGGGCCAGCCGGGCGAAGGCCAGCCCCAACAGGGGGGCCGACCTCAGCGCGGGCAGCGGGGCCAGCGCGGCCAGACCGGCCAAATGAGCGCGTGGCAGATGCTGGAGCAGATGGGCTGGGACCGCGCCCGCCAGGAGATGATGCAGATGCTCGACGCGCTGGAGAAGATGGGCGAGCGCGAGTTGGCCCGCCTCCTTCGCCAGCGCATCCGCGAGGTCGAGGAACTCTTCCCGCGCTGGGTGGCTGCCGAGGCCGCCGACCAGAGGGAGCGCGAACAGGAGCAACAGCAGAACCAGGGGGCCACCAGCGGTGAAGGCCCAAACACCGAGGGCGTCCAGCCTGACGGGCCGAACCTGGAAAAGAAGGATTTCTCGCAGTTCACCCAGGATGAGATTCGGGCGATGGAGGCGATGGTCCAGCAACTCGCCAAGCGGCTGAGCCAGGACTGGTCGCGCCGGCGGCAGGTCGGCGGCCGCAAGCGACTTGACTTCAGTCGCACCATGCGGGCCAGCATGGCGACTAATGGTGTGCCGATGGAACTTTGGTTCAAGCAGCCGCGCCGCAACCGCCTGCGCATCGTCGTCCTGTGCGATGTGTCGTCGTCGGTGCGCAACGCCTCACGTTTTATGCTTCAGTTGCTCTACAGCCTGCAACACCAGCGCGGCCGCGTGCGTTCCTTCGTCTTCATCAGCGACCTGACCGAGGTGACGTCCTACTTCCAGACGCATACGATTGACGAGGCGGTGGACATGGCGACGGCGAAGGCCGACATCCGCTACTGGGCGCACAGCGACTTTGGCCGCGCCTTCCGCACCTTTGTGGACAAGTACCCGGACGCCCTCACCTCGCGCACCATCGTCCTCATCCTGGGCGATGGCCGCAGCAACTTCTACGACCCGCAACTGGACGCCCTGACCCAGGTTCACCAACAGGCCAAGCGGGTCATCTGGCTCAACCCGGAGTCGCGCTGGGGCTGGGGGTCAGGTGACAGCATCATTGACCTCTACTCCCAGGAGTGCGATGTGCTCGAAGAGTGCCGCAACCTGGAGCAACTCGCCGCCGTCATGCAGACCGTCAACGATTAAGTGAACAGATCAGACAGGTTTTCAAAACCTGTCTGATCTATCCTACCTCTCCATTATTCCCCGTTTACATAAATTAGCGGCAGGTACACCTTAATCGGCCCCGGCGGCATGACCGTCGGGGTGGGGGTGGGCGTGTCTGACGGGGTCGGGGTTGCTGAGGGCTGGCTC
>JAHCIP010000069.1 GCA_026129165.1 Anaerolineae bacterium | reverse complement strand
TCAACGGCTGTCGGCTCGTAACGCTCCACGCGCTCCGCGGTCTTCGTCGGCGTCTGCTGCATGGTCTCCTCCTGAGTAGACGGAGGACCGAGGACGGAAGTAGGAGGCCCAGTCCAGCCTCCGTCATCCGTCATCCATCATCCGTCATGAATCAAAAACCCTCCGTCCTGGTCAGGGACGAAGGGTCTCTCCGTGGTACCACCCTGGTTGAAGGTGGAGCTGAGGGGACTTGAACCCCTTACCTCTTCAATGCCATTGAAGCGCTCTCCCAGCTGAGCTACAGCCCCTTACCCACCGCTCGTTAGCCCCGTAACGTGGGGTGGACGGCGCCAGCTAGAACCCTAGGAAGACATAGGAAGACGTTGGAAGAGAGGGCAGGGAAGCCAGGCTTCCTATGCCTTCCCCCGTCTTCCCCTGGCTTCCTACGTCTTCACCGACGCAGCTTCCAGGCGAGTTCGGCCCACGCGCTCCCACAGGGCGCGTCGCCAGGCTCACACGGTCCCTGGCTCGCTGGCGGGATGGCCTACTACTCCTGTTCACAGCCATTAGGCGTATGTATTACGCAGGGGCAAGCCTTGTGCTTGCCCCTGACTTGGTGGAGCTGAGGGGACTCGAACCCCTTACCTCTTCAGTGCGATTGAAGCGCTCTCCCAGATGAGCTACAGCCCCGGATGCGCCCTAAGTATAACCGAAGTGGGTTGCCGGGTCAACTCCTGGCGCGTTGATAGGATGCGCTGCCACCGACGGTCTTACGCGGCTAGACGGGCAATTGAGTCGCGGGATGACAGAAGTTAACGGTAGCAGCATCCACGATTAATCGATAAACTCCGTCCCGACATTGTACCCATCCACTTCAAGCAATAGCCCGTCTTGATGACTTGACCTCGACCCCTGCCTCATACAAGAACTCTGGCGCGAAGTCAGCGCCGTTAGGCCATTCAATCGTGCCGATGTCGTGGTTCACTACCACCTGACGAAAGAGTTCGATGTCGCGTAGGGGCGCAAACACCTCGCCGTATAACTCATCGGTCAGATCAACATTTTTCACCACCCCATTATTGAAGGTGAGTCTGAGCTTGTAACTGTCGAGATAAGACACGTCCACGACATGGAGAAACATTAGCATCTCCTTACGGTAAAGGGGGCAGCTTCTCTAAGGGTCGTCGCTCCCTGGCTCGCTGCCAATTCGCCATTAACGCCTCGCGATGGAGTTCCAACCACTCGAATATCAAGCGCAGT
Organism: Anaerolineae bacterium; assembly: GCA_026129165.1. Classification (GTDB taxonomy): domain Bacteria; phylum Chloroflexota; class Anaerolineae; order Epilineales; family JAHCIE01; genus JAHCIE01. The sequence goes on along the minus strand of JAHCIP010000069.1, from coordinate 21,317 downwards.
TCTCGCTTGGACATCCGCCCTTCAACGATCCCTGTCTCGATTTCGACAAGCACTTCCTGGGTTTGATAGCGAGCGTGAAAGTGGGGCGGCTCGTGCTCTCTGTAGTTTATAAAGACAATAATGCCATAGAAGCGGGGTATTTCCGGCATTGCTTCCCCCGATACCTGCTTGGCTCTATCACCCAAATTCTACCACAAAAACGACGGGCAAGGCGCATCTGCCTTGCCCGTCGTGGCTCCCCCCTACGGGGCAACTCACTTTTCCCCTCTCCCTACGCCTCGACTTCCGCCGCCGACACTACGCGCTGTACCGCATAGCGGGTGGGCGCGGGCTGGATGGTCGGGGCAGCCTCGCCAGCGGCGACCATGCGCCGGACGAGCCGCTCGCGCAGCCGAGCCGCCACCGCCTGGTGCGAGTCCAGGCCAATCAGGTTGGTCAACTCGTAGGGGTCGGCCGCCAGGTCGTACAGAAACTCCTCGACGTAGTGGTCGGAGCCGCTGTCGGTCCAGGGGTTCTTGTCCGGCGCAGAGACGCTGTACTTCCAGCGGCTCGTGCGCACCGCCCGCCCCACCTGCGACTCGCTGATCTGGATGAACACCTCGCCCGGCCAGCCGGCTGTCTCACCGCGCGTGAGGGGCAGGACGGACCGTCCCTGCATCGTGTCTGGAATGGGGATGCCGGCCGCGTCGAGCAGCGTCGGCGGTAGGTCCACCAGGCTGACCAGGCTCCGCACCTGCCCGCCGCCGGTGAAGCCCGGCCCGATAAGCGCGCCCGGCAGCCGGGCCGCGCTCTCGTGGGGCGCGCGCTTGTACTCCGCGTTGCGCGTCTTGAAGTGGTTGCCGTGGTCCGTCGTAAACAAGACGACGGTGTTGCCGAGCAGGCGCAGGCTCTTCAGCGCGTCCAGCAGCCGGCCGAAGGCTTCATCCAGCCGCTTGACCATGCCGTAGTAGCCGCCGAGGTGCTGGTGGGTCGAGCCGCCCAGCGCGGCCAGGTCGGGCGGTATCCAGCGGCCGGTGTAGCGCTCGCGGTAGCCGTCGGGCGGTGGATAGTCGTCCAGGTGGTTCTGGTGGTGCGGCTCCAGGTACGACACGAACAGGAAGAACGGCTCGGCCTGGTGGGCGTCTACATAGCGGATGGCGGCGTCGGTCAGCGCGTCCACGCGGTAGCCCGGCAGGCTCACCGCCTGCTCGTCCGTGTCGTACACCGTCGTCTGGTAGGCGTCGGAGGTGAACTCCAGCAGGTTCGACGCCAGCCAGTCCTGGTAACCGCCGCGCTCGTCGGGCGGCACGGGGTCGCGGGTCGCCAGGTGCCATTTGCCGATGTAGCCCGTGCGGTAGCCCGCGCCCCGGAACAACTGGGCCAGGGTGGGCGCGGCGTCCGATAGCGGGATGCCGTTGCGGTAGACGCCCGTGGTCGTGGCGTACTGGCCGGTCTGCATGCACGAGCGGGCCGGGGCGCACACCGGCTGGCAGGTGAACAGGTTGAACAGGTGCGTGCCCCGCTGGGCGACGCGGTCAAAGTTCGGCGTCAGCTCCAGCGGGTTGCCATGCACGCCCGTCGTATCCCAGCGCTGCTGGTCGGTGAAAAAGACAACCACGTTGGGGCGAGAGGGGTGTGTGTTCGACAAGGTTATATTACCCCTGCGCGAAGATTGGGTCGGCGCCGTCCTTGATAGCCTTGGCGACGTCGGCCCCGTTCTTGGTGTTGCCCCACAGTTGGTCCATGGTGGGGGTGACCACGCGCTGCAAGACTTCCGGCCAGCGGGCATGGACCGGGTCGCGCACGACATACTCCTGCGCCTGGGCGAAGGATTTGGAGTTGGCGGGCGGCTTGTTCGGGTCCAGGAACTCCTTACCCGTCGCAATCGCCGTGCGTGAGGGGGTCGTCGCCCCGACCGCCACCTCATCCAGTTCCGCCTGGGTGCTGGCGATGCTCTTGAGGAACTCCCAGGCCACGTCGGGCAGCTTGGTCGAGGCCGCGATAGCCCAGCCGGTGCCGCCGCCGCCCGTCCCGCGTCGCGTCGCCTTGCCCAGCGGCAGCGGGGCGACGTCCCACTTGAAGGCGGTGACGGACCGATAGAGGTTCACGTCCGAGGGGTTGGTCATAATCATACCCACGCGGCCGGTCGAGAACAGTTGCGCGGTGTTCGACTCCTTCTCGACATCGGGCGTCGGCGCGACGCCGTGCTTGTAGATCAGGTCCTGCATAAACTGGAGGGCCTCGACGGCGGCCGGCTCGGTCAGGGCGATGGACTTCGCCATGCCCTTGTCATCCTTGTTGACCAACGCGCCGCCGTTGTTGTAGACCCACGAGGACCAGGGCCGCGCGCCACGATTGAGGACAAAGCCGTACTGCTCCGTGCGGTTGCCGCTCTTCTTGGTCAGCTTCTGCGCCGCCTCCAGGAAGGCCTGGAAGGTCCAGGTCTTGTCTTCCCAGTCCGTCGGCGGTGTCTTGAGGCCCTCTTTCTGGAACATGTCAATGTTGTAGTAGATGTTCTGGTTGCCGTAGTCGCGCGGCAGGGCATAGAGAGCGCCCTCCCAGCGGTAGAGGTTGACCGCGTCGGGGCGGAAGCCGGATAGATCATACTGGTCGCGGGTGACATAGCTGTCTAGCTTGAGGTTCAGGTTCTTGGCCGCCGCCGTGACGATGGGCACGTTCTCCTGGAGGTAGCGGAAGACGTCGGGCGGGGTGCCGGCGGCGAAGAGAGTCTGGAGCTTGGTGGGGTAGTCGGTGTTGGGAACCGGCTGGTGTTCGACGGTGACGCCGGGGTTGGCGGTCTGGAAGCGCTGCACCCAGCCGTCACGGGCCTTCTGGTGGCCCTCGTTGATGGTGTCGCACATGAAGACGATCTTGCCGGACAGGGCGGCCTTGGCCGGGGCTTGGGTGGCCTGGGTCTGGCTCTTGGCGGCTGGCGCCTGGGCTGTGGGCGCGGCCGGTTGCGTGGTGGTGGGCGCGGCGGACTGGCAGGCGGCCAGAACCGCGCCGCCAGCGACGAGGGCCGAGGCCCGCAGGAACTCGCGACGACTCAGACGTTTCTCGCTCATGGGTCTCCTCCTCAGTTGAGTATTGAAGTAGTCGGTAGTCAGTAGTCAGAGGTTCTTCTGACTACTGATTACTGTCTACTGACTACCGACTACTGACTACCGACTACTGCTTCACCCCCGTGAACACGATGCCCTGGATGAAGTACTTCTGACCGAGGAAGAAGATGACCAGGACGGGCAGCATGGTCAGCAGCGCGGCGGCCATGAGCAGATGCCAACTCGTCCCGGCTTCCCCGATAAAGAAGCGCAGCCCGACGGCCAGGGTGAACTTGTCCGGACTCTGGAGATAGATCAAGGCGTGGAGGAACTCGTTCCACTGGCCGTTGAAGACGAAGATGACCACCGCGATGATGATAGGGGCGGACATGGGTAGGATGATGCGCCAGTAGACGTCCAGGCTGGAACAGCCGTCAATGCGGGCGGCGTCGTCCAGGTCACGGGGGATGGACATGAAGAACTGGCGGCACAGGAAGGTCAGGAAGGGGCCGCCGAAAAACTCCGGCACGACCAGGGGCAGGAAGGTGTTGATCCAGCCCAGTTGCTTGAACAGGATGAACTGGGGAATCAGCGTCACGTGGGGCGGGAGCATCAGCGTCGTCAGCATGATGAAGAACAGCGTGTTACGCCCCCACCACTGGAGCCGCGCGAAGGCGAACGCCACCAGCGTCACCGAGATGACCTTGCCCACGATGCTCAGCCCGGTGATGATGAACGTGTTCATGAAGTAGCGCCAGAAGGGGAAAGTGTTGACAGCGTCGGCGTAGTTCTGCCAGCGTATCGGGTTAGGAAGCCACTTGGGCGGGTACAGGAAGATATCACCCAGCGGCTTGAGCGAGGTCGAGAGCGCCCAGAACGTCGGAAACAGCAGCACCACGACAACGCTAATCAGAATCAGGTGAACCAGAGCGTGCTGCGCCTGCTTGCCGCGCCGCAGACCCAGGCCGCGCCGCACGGGTTGGGGGAGGGGACGAGTTTCGACGGCCATATTACCCTCGCTTCCCTTCGCCTTCGTAATAAACCCAGGCCGCCGAAGAGCGGAAGACAATCAGGGTCAGAACCAGGATATACAGGAACAGCGCCCAGGCCAGCACGCTGGCGTAGCCCATGCGGAAGAATTGGAAGGCGTTACGGTACAGGTAGAGCAGGATGGTCAGCGTGGCGTTGTTGGGGCCGCCATCGGTCATCACGGCGGGCTGGGTGAAGATTTGCAGGGCGACGATGATGCGGGTGACAAGCTGAAAGAACAGCACCGGTGTAATCAAAGGAACGGTGATGTAGCGGAAGCGCGCCCAACCCGTCGCTCCGTCCACCTCGGCGGCTTCATACAGGTCGGTCGGGATGCCCTGGAGGCCGGCCAGGTAGATAATCGTCCCCTGCCCCACTTCCCAGAGGCTCATCAGAATGAGCGACGGCAGCGCCCAGCGGGGGTCGCCCAGCCAGCGCGGCCCGTCAATGTTGAGGTAGGACAGCAGCAGGTTGAACAGACCAAACTCGGGCTGGAACATCCAGCGCCACAGCAGCGCGACGGCCACGCCCGACAGAATAGACGGCAGGTAGATGGCGGTGCGGTAGAGGCGTAGGCCGCGGATCTCGGTATTGAGCAGCATCGCCAGGCCGAGGCCGACGATGAGCTGGAGAGGGACGCTGACGAGGGCGTAGACCGTGGTGACTTTAAGCGACTGAATCACCAGGTCGTCGCGCAGGAGTTCCTGGATATTGCGTAGGCCCACCCACTGCGGCGGGCTGAGCAGGTCCCACTCGGTAAAGGCCAGCACGAGGGCGGCCAGCATCGGCCCCAGCGTAAACAGGAGAAAGCCGATAATCCAGGGCGACGCGAATAGCCAGCCCTCCAGGTTGCGCCAGAGGACGGCCCGGCGGTGGGCGGCGGCCCGGTCGAGGGCGGGGGCGGCCAGCGGCGGTGTTGCACTCGACATAGAGTCTTTTTGCCCTCCCAGATTTGAACAGAATGATCAGAATGGACGCGACGGCCCCGCACTAAGCGGACCGACGGATGACCAAGTGAGTGGGTAGGATGATGTCGGTGTCGGTAAAGTGGCCAGTGGATAGACGGTCGAGAAGCAATTCGGCGGCGCGGATGCCCAGTTCGTAGACCGGCACATGGACGGTCGTTAGGGCGGGCGTGACCAGGGCGGCCAGCTCCAGATCATTGAAGCCGACCACCGCCAGGTCGTCGGGGACATGCCGCCCGGCGGCCCGCGCCGCCTCCAACGCGCCTACCGCCATCGGGTCGGCGGCGGCGAACACGGCGGTCAGATTGGGGTGCTGCTCCAGGAGATGCATCATCCCCAGGCAGCCATCCTCGCGCGACCAGCCCCCGCTGACCTCGACTGACCGCAGCCCGTGAGCCGTCATCGTCTCCCAGTAGCCCAGGCGACGCTCCAGGCCGGAGTAGACATCCAGCGTCCCGCCGAGGTAGCCAATGGCCGTGTGGCCGCGCTCAATGAGATAGCGGACGGCGGCGGCGGCCCCGGCGCGGTAGTCGGCGCGGACGCCGGCCACATCGTCGCCCTGGACCGGCAGGTCAATCACCACAGTCGGGACCGCGCTGGCGACCACTTGCTGGATGACGGGATCGGCCTGGAGCACGCCGACCAGAATCACCGCGTCAATACGGCGGCGCTGGTAAAGTTGCCGAATGGTGGGGGCGGGGTCGTCGTCCGCCCCGCTGTGCATCAGCAGGCTGTAGTCCGTGTCGCGGGTGGCGTCGGCGAAGCCGCTGAGCAACTCGTTGAGATAGGGCTTGCGGACGAAGGTGCGGCGCTCGGACCGGGCGAAGACCAGGCCGATGGTCTGGGCGCGGTTGGCCCGTAGGCTCTGGGCCAGGGCGTTAGGCTGGTAGCCCAGGCGCTGCATGGTCGACAGCACGCGCAGTCGCGTGTCGTCGGCGACAATGGGCCGCTCGTTGACGACGTTGGAGACGGTCTGGATCGAGACATTCGCCGCCAGGGCGACTTCACGCATGGTGACCGGCATCGGCTACCCTTGTCCCCGTCAGGGCCGCTGGTTTGAACGTTCAAATGATTATAGGCAACAACGGGGGGGTGTCAAGCGCGTTGCCGGTGGGCGACGGCCATCGCCTGCTTCTCCTCATCGGTGAGGGGGTAGGACGACTGGCCCGCCTGGACCGGCTTGGCGTAGAGGCGGACACCCTGGCGTGCGTAGAGTCCGCTAATGACCACGCCGTCGCCATAGCTGTCGAGCAGGGCAATGGAAAAGCTCTGGTCACCGCCGGTGTCCTGGTAGGGGTTGAAGCGGATGATGCCCACGTGCTGGAGGTCGCGCTTCTGACGCTCGATGAGGGCCGTGAGGTCGCCCGACAGCGCGTCGAGCCGCTCGTCAGCCGTGTCCAGGCGCGTCAGGTTGGCCTGCAACAGGGTTTCGAGGTCGGGGCCGCCGCTGGCGAGGACCTGCCGGCGCAGGGTTTCCAGGCGGGTCAGGCGGCGCTGGAGGGTGAACGCCCAGGCCAGGCCGACGAGGGCCAGGAGCAGGCCCGCCAGGGCGAGATAGGGCCAATAGGGGTCGAAGGTAAAGGTGTCGGTCATGGAGAATGCAACCTATCGTTGTGAGAATAGCTCTTACCAGACCTTGAGAGGTCCACTCAAACCAAAAGATTGTAGTGTAAGTGGGGAGGGCGCGTCAAGTCAGCGCACGCCACGGAGTGTCAGGGCTTCAGACTCGCGCCCCAGCCGGGGCGATGCTATAATCCGCCTGTTCAACGACCCCGAAGCCCAATCTTCCCTTAGCGAAGAGAGAACGATTATGAAAATAGGCATCATTGGCGCGGGACGCATGGGCCACACTCACGCCCGCGAGTTGCACGCCCTCGGTGTTCCCATCACCGCCGTGTGCGACATCCAGCCGGACCGCGCCCAGTTTATGGCTGATATGTACGGCGCGCAGGTCTACCCGACTGACCAGGCTCTGCTGGACGACGCCGGCGTCGACGCTGTCTACGTTACGACCCCGACGCGCGACCACATCGAGCCGGTCGTGCGCGCCGCCGAGCGAGGCGTCCACCTCTTTGTCGAGAAGCCGCTGGCCTTCACGCTGGCTGAGGCCGAAGAGGCCGCGCGGGCGGTCGAAAAGGCGGGTGTCATCTCGTGTGTCGGCTACCACTGGCGCTATACCGAGGCCGTCCAACAGGCCGAGGCGCTGGTCCAGGACCAACCCATCGCTCTGCTGGCCTGCCGCTGGTACTGGACGCTGCCGCCGATTGAATGGCTACGCAATAAGGACTTGGGCGGCGGGCAAATCGTGGACCAGATCACGCATCTTATAGACCTGGCGCAACATCTAGGCGGCCCTGTAGACCGCGTCTACGCCGCCTATGCCCTCCAGACGCGCACCGACGCCGAGTTTCACAACTGGGACGGCTATGCCGTGACCCTGACCTTTGGGAGTGGCGCGGTGGGCACGGTCACGGGGACGTATGCCCTGTTTCCCCAGATCAGCGAGCGCCCCCACCTGGACCTGGCGCTGCGGGAACGGATGCTGCGCATCACGCCCGAAGGGTTGGAGGTCCACACGGCGGCGGGCATCGAGACCTTCGCCAATACCCGCCCGTTCTATCGCGGCCTCAACGAGACGTTTGTGCGGGCCGTGCGTGAGGGCCGGCCTGACCTGGTGCGGACGCCCATTCGAGCCGGGCTGCTGAGTCTCGCCGTGACCCTGGCCGCTAACCATTCCGCCGCGACGGGCGAAATCGTCCGCATGGATCAGTTTATGTCACAAGGGAATGCTGTATGACCACCCCCGACGTGCTGTTTGTCCCCATCGCCCGCCCTACCTTCGATGTCGCCTGGGCCACGGAGCAGATGATCACGGCTCGCGCCGCGCTGGTTGAGGCCGGTATGGCTGTGCGCGGCCCGGCCGACCTGGTTATGGCTGCCGACGCCGCCGAGGCCGCCGCCCGCGAGGCCGAGTCCCACCCACCCGACCTCGTTGTCCTGTTCCAGGCATCCTTTGCCGACTCAACCATGGCCCAGCGCGTCGCCCTGGCGACGACCAGTCCGGTGTTGCTGTGGGCTGTGCCAGAACCGCGCACCGGCGGCCGACTGCGGCTGAACTCGCTGTGCGGGGTCAACCTGGCGGCTCACGCGTTGCGCCGCCAGGGCCGCGCCTATCACACGGCTTATGCCCCGGCCAACGACGCCGCCACGGTAGGCCGCGTCACCGCCCTGGCTCGCGCCGGTTATGCCCGCCGCCGCTTGGCCGAGGCGCGGCTAGGGCTGGTGGGCGTCCATCCAGATGGCTTTGAGACGTGCGACTATGACGCGGACGAGTTGCGGACCCGGCTGGGTCTGACGGTCGTGCCGCTGAGCCTGGAGGCAGTCTTCGATGCGACGCGGGCGGCGCGACCTCAAGCGGCGGGGGTCATCGCGGAGCTAGAGGGCCATGTGGGTGGGCTGGGCAGTCTGGCGCAGGAGCCGCTGCACGGCACAGCCGCCGTCGCCGTCGCGTTGCGCCAGCAGGCGGATGCTCAAGGGCTGGGGGCGCTGGCGGTGCGCTGCTGGCCGGAGTTCTTTACCCAGTTGGGCTGCGCGGCGTGCGGCGCGCTGTCGATGCTGACCGACCAGGGGACGCCGTGTAGCTGCGAGGCCGATGTCAACGGCACGGCCACCCTGCTGCTGCTCCAGTACATCAGCGGCGGGCTACCCTTCATCGCGGACCTGGTGGACGTGGACCGCGAGGCCGACACCGCCGTCCTATGGCACTGCGGCCTGGCCCCGCTGGGCATGGCCGACCCGGCGGTCCAGCCGACCGGCGGGTTGCACTCCAACCGCAAGCTGCCCCTGGTCATGGAGTTCCCGCTGAAGCCGGGGCGCGTCACCCTGGCCCGCCTGAGCGCGGCGACGGGCCAGTTGCGGCTGGTCGTGGGCGGCGGCGAGATGCTCAGCGCCCCGCCCAGTTTCCAGGGCACGTCCGGTGTCATCCGCTTCGACCGCCCGGCCGGCCAGGTACTCGACACCATCCTGGCCGAGGGGCTAGAGCACCACATCTGCCTGACCTACGGCGACCACCGCCCGGCCCTCCGCGCCCTGGCCGAGCTACTCGCGCTGCCTGTCCTGGAGTTGTGCTGAGGATTTTGACAGCATCATCCAACCTATGAGCCAATGAGCAAAGAGAGCTAGGTCCCGTGAAGGTGGGATCTAGCTCTCTTTATCACATCTGTTGAGATCGCAACTTAAAGCTGCAAGACCGCGTTCGGCTCGCCAAAGGGCGACATCGCCACGCCGTCGGCCTCCGGCTCAGTGATCCACTGCTGGCCGTCCACCAGATAGCGGAACTGGTATGTCTGGCCCGCTTCCAGGGTGGTCGAGGCGCTGAACACCCCGTCCTTCTTGCGCAGCTTCATCGGCAGCGCGTCGGGCTGCCAGTTGTTGAAATCGCCCAACACGGCCACCGCCTGGCCGCCATTGGCCGGTATCTCAAAGGTGACTTTCACCTGGGCGCCCTTGCGAGGATATTGCTTCTGAACCATCGGATCCTCCTGTTCGCATGTTAGCTATGCCAACTCTACGTAATATCGGCTACAGATAAACATTCGGCAGCCGACGGGCAATTATAGCCGGTCAGGTGATAGGGTCAAGTTCCTGGCAGGGTGAGCCGAGGCAGCGAGGAGAACTGGACGTCCTTGTCCCGAAGCTGGGCTACAATGTCGCGGCGTAACTCGGTCTCGACGCGCTCGTGGCGCTCGTAATGCTCGCGGCGCACATCGTCCACAAAGGCTTCCAGGGTAAAGGTGAGGCCGGCCTCAAACGAGGTCAGGTTGACCTGCGGGTACTTCCATTCGGGCGTGGTCTCCTTCAGGCCGGTATACACATAGTCGCGCAGGCTGCGAGCCATGTCGTCCAGGCGGCGCTCCTCGCCGTCCTTGAAGGCGCGTGCCAGGGCGTGGTAGAGGCCATCGAGCCGCGCCAGGCGCTTGTTCCAGGTTTTGACGATGTCTACAAAGTCGGCGTGTTCATCCAGGTCGGGGAATCCATTGTCAAACGGCAGCAGCCCCCGCCGGCGGACGAGGCTATCCATGGCGCGGGCTTCGGTCACAGTCTCCTTGCGGCGAATGGGCATCTCGCCCAGCAGCGTCACCTGGCCCGCCTGAAGCAGCGCCTCGCACTCGCTCTGGTAGCGGTCAGTAAAAGCCTGCATCTCGTCCAGGGTCGGCCCCACCTCCTCGGCGACGTCCGCATTGACATGACGGAGCAGGAGCAGCCAGAGGGTAATGGTCTGTTTGACGCTGTGGATATGGCGAGCCACCTCGTCCAGGGCGGCCTGGATCCGCTGGCGCTCGTCGGCGTCCAGGCCGCCTGACTCCATGCTCTCGATGGTTGCGGCCAGCCTGTCCAGGTGTTCTGTCAACGCCTCTAGCTGGCTGTTGACACCCCCTTCGACCACCATCCGCGCCGTCTCGCGCACCAGACAGGCCGCCTCTTCCAGTTGCCCTGCGGCGATAAGACGTTCAGCGCACGCGGTCATCGCCTCGACCTTGGTCATCGTATGGCCCAGCACATTGGGATGGCCGTTGGCGACCGCCTGGAGCGTCTCGATAACCACACGCGGGTCGGCGTCGAAGGTCGTGCGGAGGGTGACGGGAATCATCAGGGCGGCGGTGGGGCGGGTGATATTGGTCAGCCGTTCGTTCGCCATCTTGCTGTTGGGCATGAGCACAATCAGGTGGCGGTCCGCATTGTATAGCTCGGTCACCCGCAAGCCGATACGTTGAATCACATACAGGTCGTCGTCTAGCAGAATCAGGTCGCCATAGCGGAACGGCGTGTCCACCAGCATGGACAAACCGCTAAAGATGTTAGACAGCGAGTCCTGGAAGGCCAAGGCAGCGATGAAGGTCAGCCCGCCGATGGCGACAAGGATGCCGGCCGGGTCGAAGCCCAGCCGATCGAGAATCATCGCCAGGGCGATACCGACGATGACCAGGGGCGCGAACTGCTGGGTCGCGGGCAGCAGAATGTCGTCCAGGCTGCTCTCCGTCCGTTCGACATACTCTTCGCCGTAGTAGAGGACGATGTCCCGAAACACGCGCCACACCCAATAGGCAACGACAACGATGACGCCGACGTCAAGCCAGCCTTCGAGCGCCACCACGCTCCCGGCCTGCATGCGGAAGAGGTCCACGGCGTCGCGGAGACCCAGCAGCAGCGCGATGAGCAGCACCGGCAGGCGCGAGGCCCGCAGCAGGACATCGTCCACCTCGGTCGCGGTGCGGCGGGCCAGGCGGCCGGCCAGGATAAACACGACCAGGTAGAGCAGGCTAGCGGCGACGACCCACACGACGACGGTGAGCAAGGCCGACTTGAGAGGGGTATCACCCAGCATTTGTAGAGACGGCGGCAGGCTAATCGGGGTGTTGAGGAAGTTGAACATGGGGGCTGACACCAGGAAATAGAGGAGGCGATGACCGTCGGGGACATCATTATAGCCTGGGGCTTGACAGGGGGCAAGCCGGGCGGGTTGACGTGGTAGGCGGTCGTGGTATAATCAGCGGCACTCAAAACAGTGGACGGCCTATCGAACCAGGGAAGCGTACTCATGCCTACCATTCAGTTGTCGCAGTTGTCAGCCGAAGTCAGCCGCGAGGATATTCTCAAGGCGATTGACCAGTTAGATGAGCAGGAGTTAGATGAACTTGTGTCGGGCGTTCTCAAGCTTCGGGCGCGACGACGGGCGCCAGCCCTCTCAAAGGCAGAGAGTGATCTGTTGCTCAAGATCAACGAAGGAATACCAAAAGACCTGTGGGACCGTTACCACACGCTCATCCTGAAGCGGGACGACGAAACGCTAGGGCCAGATGAGTATGCCGAACTCCTCACGCTATCGGACCAAGTCGAGGAGTATAATGCCCAACGAATTGGCTACCTGGTGGAACTCGCCCGGCTGCGCGGCGTCTCTCTAGACAAGCTCATGAGCGATCTGGGCATCCATCCCATCAATCATGGCTAAAGATCGCATCACTAAGCGGCAACGGCAGGCAGTCGCAAAACGAGCTAGAGATTGCTGTGAGTACTGTCGTAGTCAGGAGCGCTATAGCCCCGACACGTTCTCCATTGAACACATCATCCCACGCCAGCTTGGCGGGCCAAATACGTTAGAAAACCTCGCCTTGGCCTGCCAGGGGTGCAATAGTTACAAAGCTGCTAAGATCACCGGCTATGACCCCATGACTAATAAACAGGCGCCCATTTTTCATCCACGCCTCCAACGTTGGCAAGACCACTTTATGTGGGATGAAGATTTCACGCAAGTCATAGGCGTGACTTCGATAGGACGGGCGACTGTCAGGGAGCTACATCTCAATCGCCCAGGGCTTGTCAACCTGCGTCGCGTTCTAGTCAAGCTAGGGGAGCATCCACCAGTGGATCTGGATTAGTGCCTATCCGAATAACCTCCCGAAGGTTCGGAAACCTTCGGGAGGTTGGAGCCGCGAAGGGTTTTCCGGATAGGCTCTTAGTCGAGAGAACATGAGCATGGATACGCACAACTTTGAAAACGTCTGGGTCGCGCCGTTGACGCCCCAAAGCTTCCTCGACCGCAGCGCGTATGTCTTCCGCGACAAGACCGCTGTCGTCTACGGGGCGCAGCGGCGTACCTATGCCGAGTTCGCGGCGCGGGTCAACCGCCTGGCGAGCGCGTTGCGAGCGGCGGGTATCGAGGCGGGCGACCGCGTGGCCGTCCTGTGCCCTAATACCCCGCCCCTGCTCGAAGCCCACTTCGGCGTACCGCTGGCCGGCGGCGTCCTCGTCGCCATCAACACGCGCCTGAGCAGCGATGAGATACGCTATATCCTGGAGCATTCCAGCGCGAAGCTACTATTTGTGGACACCGAGTTGGCTCCCCTGGTCGCGCCCTATGTCAATGACCTGCCCCACTTGCGGCAGGCCATCCCCATCGTGGATGACCAGGCTGGTGCGCCGGGCTTGCGCCTGCCCGGCCCCGACTACGAAACCTTCCTCGACACAGGCAGCCCCGACCCCGCGCCGTCGTGGCTTGGCTCGGACAAAGACACCATCACCATCAACTACACCAGCGGCACGACGGGCCGACCCAAAGGCGTGATGTACAGCCACCGAGGGGCGTACCTCAACGCGCTGGGCGAGGCATTGGAGGTCGGGCTGACGAGCGAGTCGGTCTACCTGTGGACGCTCCCCATGTTCCACTGTAATGGCTGGTGTTTCCCCTGGGCCGTCACGGCCATGGGCGGGACGCACCTCTGCCTGCGCCGCATCGAGCCGCCCCTGGTCGTGAACCTCATCCACGCCGAGGGCGTCAGCCACTTCTGCGCCGCGCCCACCGTCCTCATTATGCTCGTCAACCACCCGGCCAGCCAGGACTTGCGCCTGACGCGCCCGCTGCGCATCGTCACCGCCGGCGCGCCGCCCTCGCCCACCATCATCCAGACGGTCGAGGAACTGGGCGCGCAGATCACCCACGTCTACGGCCTGACCGAAACCTACGGTCCGCACACCATCTGCGAGTGGCAGAGCCAGTGGGACCGTCTGGAGCCGGCGCAGCGGGCGCGGCTGAAAGCGCGGCAGGGCGTCGCCTATGTCCACGCCGTGGACCTGCGTGTCGTGGACGACAGCATGAACGATGTCCCCGCCGATGGTCAGACGCTGGGCGAAGTCATCATGCGCGGCAACAATATGATGAAGGGCTACTTCAACGATCCGGAGGCCACCGCGCGGGCCTTCGCGGGCGGCTGGTTCCACAGCGGCGACCTGGGCGTGATGCACCCCGATGGCTACATCGAGTTGCGCGACCGCAAGAAGGACATCATCATCAGCGGCGGCGAGAATATCTCGACCATCGAGGTGGAGCAGACGGTGGCGCAACACCCGGCGGTGATGGAAGTGGCCGTCATCGCCGTGCCGGACGCGCAGTGGGGAGAAGTACCTAAGGCGTTTGTGACGCTCAAGCCTGGGACGCAGGCGACGGCCGAGGAGATTCTGGCCTTCTGCCGCGAGCGCATCGCCCGCTTCAAGGTTCCCAAGACGATTGAGTTTGGCGACCTGCCCAAGACCTCGACGGGCAAGATTCAGAAGTTCCGCCTGCGCGAGCGCGAGTGGGCGGGCATGGAGAAGAGGGTGAACTGACGAACAGTAGTCAGTAGTCAGTAACCAGTAACCAGTAAACCGACTACCAGCTACCGACTACTGACTACCGACTACTGACTACTGGAGTTCCAATGGCCTGGCTCACCACACTGCCGTGGGGGCAGTTAATCATCAACGGCATCGCGCTGGGCAGCCTGTACGCCCTGACCGCGTTTGGCATCGTCCTCATCTACAAGACGACGGACGTGCTCACCTTCGGCCAGGGCGAACTGGCGATGTTCAGCGCCTTTATCGCCTTTACCCTGCTCGACCGCCTCAAGCTGCCCTTCCCGGTCGCCTTCGTCCTCACCCTGGTCTTCGCGCTCGGCCTGGGCGCGGTGGTCGAACGGGTCCTGATGCGCCGCGCCCAGCAAGGCTCCATCCTCAACTCCATCATCGTCACCATCGGGCTGGCCCTCGTCCTGGTGGGCATGGCCGGCTTTATCTGGGGCTACGAAGTGCGGCCCTTCCCCGACCCGGTGACGGGCCCGCCGTTCCTGTTCCGCGTCTCACCCACTCAAAACCTCGTCCTGACGCAACTCAGCGCCGTCATCCTGGCCGTCACCCTGGTCCTGATGCTGCTGCTGTTCGCCTTCTTCCGCTTCAGCCTGGTCGGCATCGCCATGCGCGCCGTCGCCCAGAACCGGGTGGCCGCGCGGCTGATGGGCATCCCGGTGGACCGCATCAACGCCCTCGGTTGGGGCGTCGGCGCGGCCCTCGGCGCGGTGACGGGCATGCTCATCGCGCCCACCAACTCGCTCTTTCCCAATATGATGGGCGACGTTGCCATCAAAGCCTACGCGGGCGCGGTCCTCGGCGGCATCACCAGCCTGCCGGGCGCGGTGGTGGGCGGCCTGCTGCTGGGCATCATTGACAGCGTCGCCGGCTTCCAGGCGCCCGAACTGCGCACGACCATCGCCTTTACCCTGCTCGTCATCGTCCTGGTCATTCGGCCGGCCGGGCTGCTCGGCCGCCGCGAGATCAAGAAGGTTTAGCTATCTTGCGTCAATCCCTATTCCCTCATCCCAAATCCCTCCTCCTCGTCCTGGCCGCCGCCCTGCTGCCGCCGCTGTTGGGCGTCATCCCCGGCATACCGGTCGGCTACGTCCTCTACCTCGTCTGTCTGGCGCTCATCTACGCGATTGTCGCTCTCGGCCTGAACCTGCTCATCGGCTATGCCGGCCAGTTCTCCCTCGGCCACGCCGGCTTCCTCGCCATCGGCGCTTACGCCTCCGCCGTGCTGACCCAACGCTTCGGCTGGCCGTTCCTGCTGGCCCTGCCGATGGCCGGCCTGTTGACCGCTGCTGTCGGCTTCCTGCTCGGCCTGCCTGCCCTGCGCCTCAGCGGCCCCTACCTGGCCCTGGTTACGCTGGGCTTCGGCCTGTCCATCCCGCAGCTTGTCCTGTGGAGGGGAGAGTTGACGGGCGGCGCGGGTGGGTTGCGTGACCTGCCCCCGGCCTCCGTACTGGGCCTGGAACTGCGCAGCGAGTCGGCCTACTACTATCTGGTCTTCCTCGTCATCGTCGCCTTGACCCTGTTCGCCCGCAACGTCGTCCAGAGCCACACGGGTCGCGCCTTCATCGCCATCCGCGACAGCGAAATCGCCGCGCAGGCGATGGGCGTCAACCTGACGCGCTACAAGACGACGGCCTTCGCCCTCAGCGCCTTTTACGCTGGCGTCGCCGGCAGCCTCTATGCCCATCTCATTCGCTTTATCAGCCCGGAGAGCTTCACCGTCATTCTCTCGGTCGAGTTCCTGACCATGATTGTCGTTGGCGGCCTCGGCTCGGTGTCTGGCTCCATCGTCGGTGCGCTGTTCCTGACCGCGCTGCCCGAAGTCTTTGCCCGCCTGCCCGTGCTCAAGGACTTCAAGAACCTGTTTATCGTCGTCTTCGGCGCGGTGCTCATCCTGACCATCCTGTTCTTCCCGCGTGGGTTGGCTGGCGCGTGGAGCACTCGAACCCGCCCCATCCCGCCGCCCGCCGAGCCCGCCGCGCGCCCGCAGGAGGCGGTATGAGCGCACCCTCGGCGCCGCTGCTCGAACTGCGCGGCCTGACCATGCGCTTTGGCGGGCTGGTTGCCGTCCTCGACCTGGACCTGGCCGTCTACCCCGGCGAGATTGTCGGGCTGATTGGCCCGAACGGCGCGGGCAAGACAACGGTGTTCAACTGCATCAGCCGCTTCTACACGCCCGTCGGCGGCGAAATCCTCTTCGACGGCCAGCCCATGACGCGCATCCCGGCCTACCAGGTGGTCCGGCGCGGCATCGCCCGCACCTTCCAGAACGTCGAACTCTGCCGCAGCATGACGACGCTCGATAACCTGCTCGTCGGCCAGCACGCGACGAAACCGGGCGGGCTGCTGGGGGATGGGCTGCGCCTGCCGGGCGCGCGCCGGCGCGAAGCCAAGGCCGTCGCCTGGGCCGAGGAGATCCTGGCCCTGCTCGATCTGACGCCGTACCGCGACCGCGTCGTGGCCGGGCTGCCCTTCGGGGTCCAGAAGCGGGTGGAACTGGCCCGCGCTCTCGTCTCCAGGCCGCGCCTGCTCCTGCTGGACGAGCCGGCCGCCGGCGCTGACACCCACGAGACGGCCGAGTTGACGGGGCTGATCCGCCGTCTACGCGAGCAGTTCGATGTCAGCATCCTGCTGGTCGAGCATGACATGGCGGTGGTCATGGGGCTGTGCCAGCGCATCGCCGTGCTGGACTTTGGCCGCAAGATCGCGGAAGGCACACCGGCTGAGGTACGCAGCCATCCCGCCGTGATTGAGGCGTACCTGGGGGAGAAGGTGTGATGCCGCCCCTGCTACAGCTAGAGAATGTCGAAGCTCACTATGGCCGCATCCGAGCGCTCAAGGACGTGAGCCTGGAGGCGGCCGAGGGCAGCATTGTCGCCCTGCTCGGCGCGAACGGCGCGGGCAAGACGACGACCCTCCGCGTCATCTCTGGCTTACTGCGGCCGACGGCCGGCGCGGTGAAGTACGCCGGGCAGCGGGTCGAACGGCTGAGCGCGGAGGCGCTGGTGCGGCTGGGCATCGCCCATGTCCCCGAAGGCCGCCAGATTTTCCCAGAGTTGACCGTCGGCGAGAACCTGCGGCTGGGCGCGTACACGCGGCGCGACCGGGCCGGCATGGAACAGGATTTGCAGCGCGTCTTCGCCCTGTTCCCCCGCCTGCGCGAGCGCGCTCTCCAACACGGCGGCACGCTGAGCGGCGGCGAGCAGCAGATGCTTGCCATTGGCCGCGCCCTGATGACCCATCCACGGCTCCTGCTGCTCGACGAGCCGTCGCTGGGCCTCGCCCCCCTGCTCATCCAGGAAATCTTCCGCGTCATCCAGGAGGTGCGCGGCCAGGGGGCGACGGTCCTATTGGTTGAACAAAACGTCCATATGGCGCTGTCCATCGCCGACTACGGCTATGTCCTCGAAACCGGGCGCGTGATGCTGAGCGGCGCACCCGACCAACTCCGCGCCAACGCCGAGGTCCAACGCTCTTATCTAGGCGCGTGACCGGGTTCGACAAGGGGCCTCCCCCTTTTGTCCCTATTCCGTATCCCCTAATCCATAACTCAGGAGGAGACACCGATGTCCAGGCAGCCCCGTGTTCTATGGCTCGTTCTCGCTCTGCTGGCCGTGCTCGTGGCCGTGACCGCGTGTGGCGGCGGCCAGCCGCAGGCCGCCGCTCCGTCTCAGGCGCCAGCGCCAACCCAGGCCCCCGCCCCCAAGGCCACTGAAGCCCCGAAACCCGCCCCAACCACCGCCCCGACCCAGGCCCCTGCCCCCAAGGCGACCGAGGCTCCGAAGGCCACGGAAGCTCCCAAAGCGACGGAAGCGCCCAAGACGACGACCTCCGGCGCGGCCAGCCCCGGCGTCACCGACAGCGAGATCGTCATCGGCAGTTGGGGGCCGCAGGACGGCCCGGCCGGCGCGTATGGCGTGATTGACCGCGCCATTGCCGCCTACTTCAAGAAGGTCAACGATGAGGGCGGCATCAACGGCCGCAAGGTTCGCTTTGTCTATGAGAACGATAGCTACGCCCCGGCCAAGACCGTCGCGGCAGTCAAGAAGCTAGTCGAGGAGGACAAGGTCTTCGCCCTCGTCGGCGGCCTGGGCACGGCCAACAACCTGGCCGTGACGGAGTACCTGGTCCAGAACAATGTCCCCCACCTCTCGCCCAACACTGGCTCGACCTCGGTGGTCAAGCCCCTCAAGAAGGGCGTCTTTGGCCTTCAGTTGGACTACACCACCGAGGCCACGCTGCTGACCCAGTACGCCCTGGACACCCTCAAGGGCCAGAAGATCGCCGTCTTCTACCAGAACGACCAGTTTGGGAAGGAAGGGCTGGACGGCATCAACGCCGAACTGAAGAAGCGCAACCTGCCCGAAGCCACGCTGGTTTCGTATGAGCCGACGGACACCAACTTCAGCGCGCAGGCGCTCAAGCTCCAGACGACCGGGGCCGACACGGTTATCATCTATGCCGTGCCGAAGCCGGGCGCGAGCATCATCGCCGAGATGACCAAGATCGGCTTCAAGCCCAAGATGCTGTCCTCGGCCGTCATCAACGACCCGTCGCTGTTCCAGTTGGCCGGGCCAGGCGCGGAAGGTCTGATCATCGCCGCCTGGCTGCCGGACTACAAGGACACCAGCAACCCGAAGATCGCCGAGTACCAGGAGTTTATGAAGAAGTACGCGGCCAACGAGCAAATCGGCAGCTTCAGCCTGGTCGGCTACACGCAGGGCCAACTGGCGACCGAAGCGCTCAAGCGGGCGGGCAAGGACCTGACGCGCGACGGGCTGATCAAGGCGCTGGAGAGCTTCCAGGACTGGAAGGGCAGCGTCGCGCCCAGCCTCACCTACACCGCCACCGATCACCAGGGCGTCAAGGCGGCCTACTTCCAGCAGGCCAAGAACAACGTCTTCGTCAACATCACCGACTTCATCACCATGAAGTAGGCCGCCCGCCCAAAACGGGTTACGCTTGCGCCGGCCTGGCGCGATATGGACTTCTGGCCGCAGAAAGGACTTCCCCATGCCCCTGTTCATGACCTTAGCCAACTACACGGCTCCCAGCTTCGCGAAATTTATCGAGCACCCGCAGGACCGGGCCGCGCCTCTCCGCAAGTTAATTGAGGAACAGGGATGCCGTCTGGTCTCGCTCTATTTTACCTTTGGGGATCAGGACGCGGTCCTTATCTTCGAGGCGCCGGATGCGATTACGGCGGCCGCGCTCATGATGGCGGCCATGGCGGCGGGGCATCTCGATACGACGGATACGCGCCTATTGCTGACGCCGGAAGAGGCGAAGGAGGCTATGACGCGCGCCCACAGTGTCGCGTTCCCGCCCCCACAGTAAGCCCACCCGCCCTTGGATGACGAAGCCTGGCCTGTGAGCGGCCCGCTTTCATGCGGGCCGCTCTTGTTGTCTGCGGTGTACAAAAGGTTTGAGACGGCCCCAGTCATATCCTCGCAACCAACCCTGCCTCTCAAGCGTAGAGAATTTTGGTATCGTGATCAGTCCCCTTCTGGAGGAAATGGACCATGCGATTACCTACTTCTCTCACCTCCCTCGTTCACCTCAAATGGAGTGTGATGCTCGCGGTCATTGCTCTGTTGCCTCTGTTGTTAGGTTCGAAGAGCACGGCAGCGCAGGCCACGCCGCCCCCCCTATCGCCGTCCCTTCTCAATCCTGGCCCTATCCCAGCCATTAGCCTTCAGCATCCCCTGGCCGACAAAGCGGCCAAACGCGTCGCCCTGGGCCAGGACCCCTACGCCGCCATTGACCAGTGCGTTGCGGACGAAATGACGCAGAAGGGTATTCCCGGCGGCGCGGTGGCCATTGTGGTAGATGGACGTATCGTCTATAACAAGGGCTTTGGCGTCAAGAAGCGCGGCGAGACCGCCCCCGTCAATTCCAGCACTCAGTTTCGTATTGGTTCGGTCACGAAGATGATGACGGCGGCGGCTGTGATGCTGCAAGTCGAAGCCGGCCGCGTAGACCTGCGTGCGCCTGTCACCCGCTACATCCCCGAATTTCGCCTGGCGGACGGCCAGCAGGACCAGATCCAGGTCTTCCACACCCTGACCCATTCCACCGGCTACCCAGACAATGCGTTCTATGGGTCGGACAATCCGCTGGTTGGCCCGACGACCGACGCCGCGCTGGGCGAGTGGGCCACTTCGACCGGCGCGGTTCGCCTGCACGCCCCGCCCGGTTCTTTCTGGAACTATAGTAACCCCAACTTTATGCTCGCCGGTCTGGTGGCTGAACGCGCCAGCGGCGTCCCCTACCACCACTTGATGGCCGAGCAGATCTGGGCACGTGCCCAGATGACCGACACTACTCTGCTGCCCTCCGCCGTAATGGCGCGGGGCGACTATACCTGGGGCTATTGGATCAATCCATTCACCGGCCAGCCTATGGAGTCACAGCCCGACGATTACGACAACTGGCCTGTCGCCCCGGCGGGCTACGCCTTCTCCACCACAGGCGACCTGGCGAAGTGGGCCATCCTGCTCATGAACGGCGGCGAGGGCGTTCTGTCGCCCGCCTCGGTCCAGACCATGCAGACCGGTCAGGTGGGGATGGACTACACGCCGTCCGACCTCTATGGCTTTGGCGTATTCCTGAGCCAGTACAAAGGGCTGACCCTCCGCTCGCATGGCGGTAATATCCCCGGCTGGGGAGCCATGCTGGTGTGGATCCCTGAACTGCGTTTTGCCGTCGCCACCCTCAATAATACCTTCCCCGATAACCTCGCGGACGTTCCCTACTGCGCCATTGAGGCCCTGCTAAAGCCAGCCAATGTGCCGCAGCCCGACTACACGACGCAACCCATCACCTGGGGCCGCTACGCGGGTCATTACCCGGGCCGCGACGCAACAGGCGCTACCCTACCTCTGATGGTCGGCAAGCCTTTCTCGACCGGGGCGACTGATTTCAGGTTGACCTTCCCTTCCATCGCTGACCCGTCCGCACCCAGCCAGCCCTATGCGTCGCGGCTCTGGCAGGCCGTCCTCGACACCTTCTTGTTCGACAGCAATGCCGACGGCCAGCCTGATACCGATGTCACCTTCATTGATGACCCCCACACGCCTGGTGAAATTCTGTGGCTGCGCTCGCGATCTTTTGTCGGCGTGCGCGAGCT
>JAHCIP010000068.1 GCA_026129165.1 Anaerolineae bacterium | reverse complement strand
ACTGGACACAAAGCGTGCCTCGTGTCCAGTCGTGGTAGAGAACGAGGTTAGTCCGCCAGGTCCGTCGCCATCTCGACCACTTCAGCCAGTTCGGCGTCGCTGGCGGGCAGGGGCTTGTGGATGGGGACGAGGCGCGTGTGCTGCGCGACCAGGTCGCGGGTGTTGACGACGTTCAACTGCTCGAACAGGAAGCCAAACTGGGCTTCGAGGGCCGCGCAGATCGGGTCGAGGACAGAGCGAGGCTGGTCCCACCAGTCGCGCTTCAGCGGCCCCCAGGTCTTCTTGCTCGACTTGTGGAAGAACTGCTCGTCGGAGTCCTTGGGGCCGCGCTCGCCAATCAGGTTGGCATTCAGGTAGGCGCGCGTCTTGTCCATCATCGCCGCGGGGACGGCCGGGTGGTTAAAGACCGTCATCTGGAAGCCAGTCGCCAGGTGCACCTCGCACGCGCCCTCGTCGGCGAACTTGCGGAACATCTCCGCCGGCAGCGTGGACGCGCCGTGCTGGACCGCGCCCGCCATGCCGTACTCCGCGCGGGCGATGTTAGACAATTCCCTGAGCACATCGAAGTCAATCTTGATCTGCGCCAATGAGCCGTCTGCCATGACCACGCCGCCGTGGCTCGTGCCGGTCTGGATGCTGATCTTGGAGATGCCCGCCGCGCCCGGCGCTTTCTGGGCCAGCGTGCGGTTGTAGCCGTCCATGAAGGCGCGCAGCTCGTCCACGTTGGAGTTGTGGCCGCCGACCTCGCCAATCTCCCCGCCCAGCGACACCGTAATCCCCTGCGGCTCATGGGCGCGGACATAGGCCGACAACTCGGCGCACAGCAGATAGTTTTGCTCCTGCTGCTCCGGGTAGGTGGCACGGTTGATGTCCACCAGGGTCGAGGAGTCGATGTCAATGTTGAAGAAGCCGCCGTCCAGGGCCTCATCAATCAGGTCCTTGACCGCCTGCATCTCCTTGGCCGCGTCCTTGCCATACGCCTTGAGACTCAACTGGAAATGGTCGCCCTGGATAAACAAGGGGCCAGCGAAGCCCTCGCGCAAGGCGGCGGCGATGGCATTCGACGTGTACTCGGCGGGGCGCAGGTTGCAGTAGCCCATCTCCGAGCGCGCGATCTCGAAGATCATCGCGCCCACATGGCGGGCATTGGCCGCGCGGAAGGCGGCGCGCATCGAGTCATAGGCCAGGCCGCGAATGTTCATCGCCGGCACGGTCAGGTCGCTGTACGCACCCTTGCCCCGCGCCATGTAGAAGTCGTTGATGGACGCCGGCATCGCGCCCAGCGTCTGCCCGGCTTCCCAGATGACCCAGCGGGCGAGCGCCTGGACCGGACCCGCGCCGAACACGGCATCGCGGATGAGCCAGTCCATCGCCAGGCGGAGCTTCGCTTCGTCTACCATGTGGAGCGCCCCACCTTCGATACGCGCGGCGGGCGCCAGGTCGTGGACGAGGGCGTGTACGGTCTCGTGTTCCATCAGTCTGTCCTTTCATTGTTGGCGCGGCATGGCGCCAGAATCTATGAAACCGTTGGAAATTCCATTTGCGCGGGCAATTCGCCCGCAAATTGGACGGTCAGCATGCCCCCCTCGTTGATCCAATAGTGACCGAATAGCGGAGGCGCGTGGGGGGGTAAGGCAAGAATACGCGGCAGCAGCACCCGCAGGTCGGGGATGACGGGGTGAGCGTCCAGGTCGGCGCAGGGGATCCACTCCAGCGTTCCCTCGTCAGAGGCCACTACGTCGCGGCTCGTCGCGCGCGCGGTGAACACGAAGAGCAGGAGGCCGTTCGGCCCATCGCCCAGCGCGGCATTGACGATGGCCGCCAGGCGCACGCCTTCCACCCCACTCAGCCCGGTTTCTTCGTGCAACTCACGCCACGCCGACGTCAACACGTCCTCGTCACGCTCGATATGCCCGCCGACCCCATTGAGCCGGCCGGCCCACCAGCCCTTGTGAGGCGCGCCGCGCACTAACAGGACATCGTCCCCGTGGGTGACAAAGATGAGGGTACGCGGGGTGGTCGTGTAGCGGTGGCGGGTCGTCTGTGCGATATCAGAGGCGCTGCCCATAGCCCTTCATTATACCACCGTCGAAACCGACACGCAAACTCCAGGCGGAATTTTCTGGCTTACGCTTACCGCCAGGCCACTGCCAAGTTACTCACGCTCTGGTCCGGATTGGAGACGTGGGCTAAACGTCATGAAAACTGTAATACTTTGGCGGTATGCTAGAGTCACGCGTGGAGAAAGTATGAATTTCACACAATATTCACAGATGTAGTTCGCATTCACGCTTTCTCTACGCTAAAATAGGTGTAGTCTAAAAAAGTGAAGAATCGCGGACACGCCGGGGGGAGGTCGTGTCCGACCGCGAGTCGCCTGCCCCGCGACTGGTTGATTCTGACCTGGTCATACAGATATGCCGGCCGCCTCCGGATACCGCAACGTCGGGCTAGCTCGTCTGGCTGGACCGATGTTGGCGTGGGAACGACATTTGTGGAGAGCTTCGCCCTGCAAGCTCTCAGCGCCAGGGTTGCGCCGTTCCAGGGACGCCACGCGCATCCGCTCGTCCATCCCACCCTGGCGTCTTATCTGGAGGATAGCATGTCTCATCGCGTCTGGCAAGCCGCCGCCCGGCTCGCCTGGTTCTGTCTGGCCGCCCTGGCCCTCAGCCAGTGCCCTGGCTCGTTTGAGCCGGCCCCCGCCGCGGCCACCTCCCTCTCCCACGTGTATCTCCCCCACATCGCCAATGCTCCTTCACGCGGCCAACTCGCGGCGCCTGTTGTGGGGCGCATTGACAAGCCCTGGCAGTACTACGACCCCAGCGAGGCCGTGCCGGGGCAAATGCTCGTCAAATGGCGCGACGGTGTGGGCGTCGAGAGTATCGCCCGCATCAATGCCGGGTTCAACGTCCGGTCGGTCGGCCATATCCAGGGCATCGGCGTTCAGATTCTACAGGTCGCGCCTGACATGACAGTGGGCCTGATGGCGGCGTACAACTCGCTGCCCGAGGTCGAGTACGCCGAGCCGAACTTCATCGCCCATGCCTTCCCGGACGCGCCGGTCGTATCCGCCACAGCTCCCGATGACCTGAAGCCGAGCGCGGCCAGCGTCAACGACCCCAACGCCAATCAACAGTATAGCCTGACCAAGATGCAGGTCTACGATGCCTGGGATCTGTCGAAGGGAGATAGCGTCGTCATTGCCGTGCTGGACACGGGGGCCGACTTCACCCATCCCGACCTTCAGGGGAAGTTCGTGTCGCGGGGCAAGGATTTTATCAACCGCGACGACGACGCCACGGATGACCACGGCCACGGCACGCATGTGTCGGGCATTGCCGCTGGCGCGACCAACAATGGCGTTGGCATTGCTGGCGTCGGCTACAACGCCAAAGTCTTGCCCGGCAAGGTTCTGGCCGCCAGCGGGTCGGGCGACTTTGGCGCCATCGCCAGCGGCATTACCTGGGCCGCCGACCAGGGCGTCAAGGTCATCAACATGAGCCTGGGCGGGCGCTATGGCGCGGCCAGCATGGAAAGCGCCATTAACTACGCCTGGAGTAAGGGCGTGGTGGTCGTGTGCGCGGCGGGCAATGACGCCTCACCCTCGCCTTCCTATCCGGCGGCTTACGAGAACTGTATCTCTGTCGTCGCCACCGACTCGAGCGACCGCCGCGCGAGCTTCAGTAACTATGGCAGCACGGTGGACGTGAGCGCGCCAGGGGCTGGGATTCTCAGTACCGTGCGCGGCGGCAAGTACGAGGCGTGGAGTGGGACGAGCATGGCTTCGCCCAACGCGGCCGGCGTCGCCGCGTTGGTGTGGGCCGCCCACCCCGACTGGACCAACGCCCAGGTGCGCGCCGCGCTGGAGAATACGGCTGACAACGTCGGTTCGGCGAATGAGTTCGGCCACGGCCGCCTCAATGCCTACCGCGCCGTGAGCAGCGGCCCGATCTCAACACCGCAGCCCGGCCAGCCCACCACCACTCCGCAGCCGGGCCAGCCTACTGCGACACCGCAGCCCACCGCCCGGCCCACCAACACGCCTGTCCCGACCGCGCCGCCGGACGACTACGAGCTACAGCTCATCCAACTCATCAACCAGCAGCGCGTGGCGGCGGGTCTGCCCCCGCTGGAGATAGACCCGCGCCTGATGAACGCGACCGACTTCCACAACCGCTGGATGCTCGACAACGGCTGTTTTGCCCATCAGTGTTCGGGCGAGCCGGACCCTTTCGCGCGCATGCGCAACGCGGGCTACCCGCTGCTCAGCGGCTCCGAGAACATCGGCCAGGGCTACCGCACGCCGAGCGACATGGTCACCGGCTGGATGGGATCGTCCGGCCACCGCGCCAACATCCTGGGCAACTGGACGCATATCGGCTGCGGCTTCCTGCAAGGCCCCTCCGGCTCCTACACGCAGCGCTATTGGACGTGTAACTTTGCCAATCCCTCCGGTGTCGTTCCGACGCTCACGCCGACGACGGCTCCCACCGACCCGGCGCGTACGAACACCCCTGGCGCGCCCACCTCGACCCGCACGCCCACCTCCAGCACGCCGCCCTCGCAGGCGGAATGGGCGCGACGCACCCTGGCCGAGATCAACCGCATCCGCGCCGAGCGCGGCCTGCCCCCAGCCGTCTTCCATCCGAGTCTGGGGCAGTTGGCCCAGACCTATAGCCAGTACATGCTGGACAATAACTGCTTTAGCCACTACTGCTACAGCAACCCCTGGGCGCGTATCCGCGAGGCTGGCTACGACGCGGAGGCCTTCAGCGAGGTCATCGCCAAGTCATTTGACACGCCCGAAGGGGCAGTCAACGGCTGGATGAATAGCACCGCCCACCGCGACATTATCATGGACCAGCGAGACGGCCAGCAATTGGAGCTTGGTTGTGGTTGGGATGATCAACTCTTCTTCGCCACCTGTGAAGCGGGCTATCGCGTGGTCAACGCCACAGCGACACCGACGGCCCTGCCGGCCCTGACGCCGACCGCCACCTGGACCCCGCTGCCGCCAACGGCTACCCTCACACCGACGGCGACTCTCGTGCCGCCGCCCGCCACGCTAACGCCGGGGCCAACTAAGACCGGCCAGCCCACGCTGCCCCCGACCTCGACGCCTGACCTGCCCGAACCACTGCCGACGGCGACCATTATTCCCGGCGAGGTCGAGATTGTGCTGACACCCCCTAGCAACCTGGTGGGCTGGGTAGGGAATACCGGTCTGCCGCACTGGGGCGAAGCCGACATCTACGCGGGCCTCTACTACGCCCAACTGTACGTGGGCGGCGTCCAGTTCCCGCTGGCGCAGGTGCCGCGTGACGCCACGCTGCTGTCGGCCCAACTCGAACTGATGGGCCGCACCACCGATTACATCACTGGTGGGACGCAGGCGGTCTGGTATGCCCGCTGGCTGGACCAGGCCATTGACGGCGTCTTCCCGGGCAATGGCTACCAGCAATTGAAGTCTGCCGCTGTCAAGGACACGCTGTCGCCCAGCCTGTCGTCGGCTGACCTGGCCCGCGGCCGCACCAATATCTTCATCTTCAACGCCGCCCAGGTGGCCGCCCTGAACGACCAACTCCGTTCCTCTGGCCGCATCTCGTTCCGCCTGGACGGCCCGGACGACGGGTCCACCATCAACACGATGGCGTGGGAGACGGGCTATAGTCGGGGCAGCGCCGGGCCGGACACCAAGCCCGTCCTACGCCTCAGCTATGTCCAGGGGCCGCTGCCGCAGCCACCGACGGCGACACCCGCGCCCCCCACCGCGACGATTATACCGCCGACGGCTACGTCGGTTCCACCTACAGTGACGCCGACCACGAAATCGCCAGACACGCCGGTCCCGCCCACCGAGACACCTATCCCACCCACCCAGACGGCTGTACCGCCGACAGCGACGTGGACGCCGACAGATACACCGCCCCCTACCCCCATCCCCTCGGCGACGCCCATGCCGCCGACGGCCACCTGGACGCCCGAGCCGACCCTGACGCCGGCCCCGACGGCCACCCCGCCGCCGCTCAGCCGCCGCGCCGACCTAACGCCGGCCAGTAACGCCGTCGGTTGGGTTATCACCCTCGATACGGACAGTAACCACCTGGGTGACGACGACATCTTCGCCGGCAAGTGGGGCGACTGGACGTACTATGGCCTGCTCCAATTCGACCTGGCGCGCCTGCCGACGGATGCGGAGATTCAGGGCGC
The DNA here is from genome assembly GCA_026129165.1 of Anaerolineae bacterium. Taxonomy (GTDB): domain Bacteria; phylum Chloroflexota; class Anaerolineae; order Epilineales; family JAHCIE01; genus JAHCIE01. The sequence continues at coordinate 16,902 of JAHCIP010000068.1, read as the reverse complement.
GGAGTTAATTCTTTACAGCCAGACCCGCGAGTATGTGGCAGGCGGGACGTGGTCCGTCAAACTCCTCGGCCCCGATGTGGATGCCGACTTCCCCAGCCTGACCTTCCCCGCCGCGTCCCACGCGCCGGTCCTTGGCGTCATTGGGGATGCTATCCCTGATACGGCCATCGCCAGCCCAGGCCGCGCTAACGTCCTGACGTTCCAGCCTGGCCGCGTGGCCGACCTCCAGGCGCGCGCCGCCTCGACCGGCCGAATCAGTTTCCGCGTGGACGGCCCGCCGCCCGACGGCTCGACCTACTCGCTGGCCGACTGGGACTCGGGCTATGGCAGCGGCCTCGGCCCGGACTTCAAGCCCATCCTGCGGGTCAGTTTCCTGTCGGCGCTGAGTGAACCGTAAGATTTACCCTCGTCGTACCATCGCATAGCTGTAGTTGCCAGGAGGCCCGTATCAAACCGGCCTCCTGGCGCGTTATAGACTGCGGGTACGCTTCCTGCTTACCCACCTCTGAACGTTGTAGATGCCCGGACCGACTCTAGACGAAAGGAGGTAGACCAGAATGCTGCGCGATATGACTGTCCTCTCGCGTGATGCGCGCGCCTGCACGGGCGTGTTCCGCCTGGACGGACACCGTAAGCCCTACTACTTCGTGGCCTTGCGCGCCCCCAGTGGCTCCTATCGGGTCCAGCGCGTGTACCCGCACGCCCCGGCCGATGCCAGCGCCGCCGTGTCTCAGGCCCTCAACGGCGACGCCGACAACCCGCCCGAACGTAGTCGCGGCGGGGAGGCTCGACCGCGCGGGCTGGGTCTACCTCGCCGCGCCGCCCAGGTGGGCGGAACACTGCGGATTGTCCCGACTGTCTCTTGAACGTGTGACTTGAGGCTAGGGCGGTGGTCTGCCAGTGTGACGGGCTTGTGTTACAATCAGAAGTGTGTTATAAACCGAGGGGTGGCTGATTCAGCCACCCCTCTTCACTGATATTTACATCCGTCATCCCGAATTTTTGCGTCATTCGAGGTGACTCTTGTTCCCAAGAAGAAGTCTTATGTTGCGTTTTATCTGGCTCGCGCTGGCCCTGGTCCTCACCGCCTGCACGGCGGTCCCTATCCCCAAGACCGGCCCGCTCACGTCGTGTGACCCGCCCTGCTGGAACGGCATCACGCCCGGTGTGACGACGCTGGACGAGGCGCGCGCCCGGCTGCGCCAGTACCTCCAGCCGCCGGACTACCTCAACGAGTCGACGTTTATGGATGAGAGCGTCGAACTCAACTGGTACGCCCCCAATCAGGGGCTGAACGCCGTCGGCGCGGCGGACGGTGTGGTTCGGCTGGTGTCCATCAATGTGGATGGGATGACAGCGGCGGATGTGCTGGCCCAGTACGGCCCGCCGCCAGCCCAGTTGGGCCTCCAGCGCCAGGGCAGCGAGCGCATCCTGTACGCCGTCACCTTCCTCTACCCGGAGCGCGGGCTGAGTATCCTGCTCCGCACTGGGCGCAGCTCGCTGCTGCGGCCCAGCCCGACACGCGGCTTCGCGGTCCAGCCCGATACCCCTGTCTCCGCCATCCGCTATCTCCCCCCTGGCTCGCTCGATGAGTTCATCGCCCGCCTCCCAGAGGTACGGCGGAGTCAGAGCGCGGAAACCGCCCGCGCCCGCCTCCGCCCCTGGTCCGGCTACGGGGACGAAAGCTTGACCCCGCTAGACATCCCGGCGAACTAAACGTTTTACCAATTAGCGTTGGAAAAGTGGCATGAGGGTAGCTGTCCCCCTGAGCCGAAGGCGAAGGGTCTCGCCTCACTTTAGCGAGATGCTTCGCTTCGCTCAGCATGACAGCATGCACTACTGCCAAGACGAATTGGTATTAGTTCAGGCAGCGCACATAGGCTGGTTTCTGGAAGCCGATGAGGTATTCTTCGTGCATGCGCTCTTCGATTTGGGAGCCGGTCTTGCCACCATGGCGCGCGGGCATCATGCGGCGGTTGCGGTCAATCCGCCGCTCGGCAATGCCCACCAGGTCCAACCCGAGCGCTTGCCCCACGTCCCCTAGACAATGTTGCACGTGCGTCGCTTGCCCCTTGAAGGTAGACGTGCCGACCACGAGGATCGCACATGTGCCGGGCTTGAGCACCCGCCGCATCTCCCGTAACACCCGCGTCATTTCGGAGTAGTAGCGGTGGAGAACACGACCTTTGCGCGGGTCAGCCTTTTCGACGGCGGCCACGACCTCGGCCGTGTAATCGGGGAGCGGCTCAAAGCTGAAGTCGTCCAGCGCCTCACCACCGACATACTCGCGCCGGCGTTGGGACAGGTCTTCAATCGGGTAGCCAAGCCAGACCAGGGAGAACTTGTGCGCCCGCATATAGTCAATGGCGTTAGACGCATAGGGCGGCGAGGTGACGATGAGGTCCACCGAGGCATCGGGCAGGGGAAGCTGCTGAGCGTCGCCGGCTTCAAGCTGAGTCGGCGCGCTCGTCCAGCCCATCGCCGCAAAGGCGGCCAGGTTTTGGCCCACTCGCTTCTCGAACAGGCCAATGGGGGAGCGCCACTCGGCTTCCTTCACCTTATGCGGGCGGGTATGGGCGAGGTCACGCGCGAGGGAGACACCCGCGGATTTGGTGATGATGGTGGCGGAGAAGGCCAGTTGCAGACAGGCGCGGATGGTAGAAGACTCGACCCTCTCAATCGCCTGTATCAACGCCGCCAGTTCCAGTTGGGACTGGACCGGAAACCAGTAGTGGATGAAGTCACGGCTCTTGGGGTTAAACCGTTGGTCCAGGCTTTGAGCCACGGCGTCTGGCTGGGCCAGCGCGGTCCGCGCCTCAACCACCACCTCGGCGGCGGTTCGCGCCGTCTGGTCCAGGGGCAAGGGCGTCACCTTGACCTGGGCTAGCAGCCGCGCCAGGGGGTCAATGTCGAAGCCCACCGCCGTGCGCTGCGCCAGGTAGGCTTCCAGGACGGTGGTGCCAGACCCCATCATGGGGTCCAGCACTACGTCGCCTGGCTGGGTCAACGCCTGGATAAACCGGCGCGGGAGTTGCGGCGGGAATTTGGCCGGGAAGGGATGGAGATTATGGGTCGCGTGGGCCGCGTACTGTCCCTGAAAGTCGAAGTCCTCCTGGAGCAACGCCTGTAGACGGTCCCGCGTAGCCAGGTGGGCGTGGTGTGGTTCAGTCTGTAGGTGGGCCAGCGGCAGGGAAAGTTGGCTCATAACCCCCTTAGTCGTTCCAGACAGAATAGTTTGATGGTAGCCTTGTTCCCCAGGAGGCGCAACAGGCCAGGGCGGGCAGGTCACGCCGTCGTTTGAGGCAGCGGCGCGGGGCGCTCGCACGCACTCTGTAGTTCGATATGCTGGCCGCTGGCGGACGACTCCAGGCAGGCCTGCATGATGTCTAGGACGTGGAAGGTCAGGTCGCCGCTCGCGCGCGGCGTCCGCCCTGTGCGGAGCGCCTCGGCCATGTCGGCCACGCCCAGGCCACGCGCGTTGTCGACCCGGCCCTCGTCCAGCGGCACGTCGCGCCAGTCGGTCTCGCCCATGCGCCGCACCTTCACTTCGCCACCAAAGTTGTTCGGGTCCGGCACGCTCAGGCTGCCCTCGGTCCCGTAGATCTCGATGCGAGGCAGGCTGTGCGCCCAGACATCGAAGCTGGTAATCAGCGTCCCTACCGCGCCGTCCGCGAAGTCCAGCGTCGCCGCGATATGCGTCGGCGTGTTGACCTGGATTGTCTCGCCGCGACGCGCCTTGCTGGTAATGGTCCGTTCGGCGAAGGTGGTCTGAGCCGAGGCGGCCACGCGGCGCACCGGCCCCATGAGGCTGACCAGGGCGGTTAGATAGTACGGCCCCATGTCGAACAGCGGCCCGCCGCCGGGCTGGTAGTAGAACGCCGGGTCGGGGTGCCAGCTCTCGTGGCCGTGGTTGAGCAAAAAGGCCGTCGCCGCGACCGGGCGACCAATCACGCCCTCGTCAATCACGGCGCGGCACGTCTGCAAGCCGGCGCCCAGGAAGGTGTCCGGCGCGCCGCCCAGCAAAACGCCCTTCTCCCGCGCCAGCCGGACCAACGTTTGCCCCTCCTCGCGGGTCAGCGCCAGCGGCTTCTCATTGTAGACCGACTTGCCGGCCTCCAACGCGGCCCGCGCCACGGCGTAGTGCGCGGCCGGGATGGTCAGGTTGACGACGATGGCGATGCTGGGGTCGGCCAGCAGATCCTCGACCGTCCCGGCCCACGGCACGCCAAACTCGGCGGCGCGCGCCTGGGCGCGGTCCACCAGCACATCGGCGCAGGCCGCCACCGCCAGCCCCTCGGCCTGGGTCATATTCTTGAGGTAGCTCGCGCTAATCACGCCGCAGCCAACCACGCCTACTTTGACCTTATCCATCGTTTCCTCTTCTTTACCGGCTCGCCCAGAGCATACCGCGCCGCTGAATCTCGCGCGCTTCGGGCACGTTGAAGTCATGCGCCTGGTGCCCCAACGAGGAGTAGAACACGCGGCCCTGACCCCAGCGCCGCTTCCAGACGACGGGCATCACCACCCCGTCAATCCACTCGCAGTATTGCCCGCTAAACGTCGTCGTCGCCAGGACCTCGTTGGACGGGTCCACGTGCATATAGTATTGCTCGGACTCCATGCGAAAATCGGACAGGCCCGCCGTGATGGGGTCGGCGTGGTTCGTGATATTGACGGTGTACTCGATGATGTTGCCGGGGTGGGCGACCCACTGGCCGCCGACCATAAACTGATAGTTGGTGGACTGGCGGAAGGCGTCGGCCATCCCGCCGTGCCAGCCGGCGAAGCCGACGCCGCTGTGGATGGCGTCTAGCAGCCCTTTCTCCTGCTCGCGCGTGATGCTGTCCATCGTCCAGCACTGCACAATCAGGTCCAAGTCACCTAGACTGGGGGCGAGGTAGCTATCCAGCGAGTGCGAAATGTCGACCTGGTAGCCCTGCGCTTCGAGGAGCGGCGCGAAAATATCCACACACAGTTTGGGCTGGTGGCCTTCCCAGCCGCCCCAGACCATCAAGGCTGTCTTTGCCACGATGCCTATCCTCTCTTAAAGAAGCTGTCAGCCGTCAGCTATCAGCTTTCTGCCTTCTGCCTTCAATCATCCAATCATCAGTCTTCAGTCTTCTATAAATGCGCTACCGCCTGCGCCAGCAGCCGCCGGAAGCGGGGGCCGTTGACGATGGTCCAGACGCGGCCAAAGCGGGCGCGGAGCCGGGCGCGGTCGGCCAGACGACTGCTCAGGTAGGCGCGGACGCCCGGCAACTCGACGGGCTTCCCGTCGCGCTCCTCCAGGAACTCGGTCAGCGCCTGCGCGTCTACGTCAGCGTCGTGGAGCGCGCCGAGATGGTCCTGCATCTGGACGACCTGGCCCACCAGCCAGCCCGCATGCGGTCCCAGGTCTTCCGCGAAGAACTCCAGGGTATAGCGCAGCCGCTTGCCCTCGATGCGCAGCAGGTGCAACGTCTCAATGGGCGCGTCCGCTACGACCGTATCGTAGGCGCGCACGCGGGCATACGCCTCCCAGATGACGGTCGGGGCAAGGTGGCGCACCAGTATCGGCTGGATTCCGTCGCCCTTCGGTTTGGCCGCCACCCCATCACCCGCGTCCAAAAATGCGGCCGCCTCCGTTTCAAACTTCTCGAAGTCCTGGCTGTCTAGCCACTCGATGAGGTCGTCGCGAGCGCCGTCGCGCTGGCGCTGCCAGTGGCGCAGCATGGCGTCCAGTTCCATCTGACGCGCCTCCGGCAGCCGCTGTCGATACACCTCGGCGCGTTCCACAAACACATCCAGGTCCCGTACCGCGCCCAGCGCCCGCGCCGTGCGCTTAAAACCTCGATTGAGGACTTTGATCGCGCGGCGGCGGTAATACGGCTCAAACAGGGTGAGCGCCGAGCGCATCCGCCGTGTGGCGACACGCATCGCATGGACGGCCTCGATGTCTTCGCCCGCTCGTGCCCCTTTTTCCTCTTTCTGCATCCGCTTGAAGTGGAAGCGCAACACTTTGCGGCCAGCCTCGGCCATGCTGTCGCCGGCGCGAACGCCCGGCCCGGCCTTCCGCTTGTCGGCCGGGGCATCCAGCGCCGCCTGAATCTTGGCCAGGTCTAGCATGCCCATCGCTCGCTCGAACTTGGAACGCGGCTGCGGCTGGACACCGGGCTGCGCGATAAGGGCTTCGGCCAGGCGGCCCAGGTCGTCGGGTGTCCCGTCGCCCTTTAGCTCGATTTCGAGTTCAGTGGCGCGGTCCGTCTTGTCGCCTGCCGTCGTCTCCACCTGGTCCAGGCTCCACTCCCCGGCCAATCGCTCGCCGTCTAGCACGGGACGGACGTGGCGCTGCTGCCAGATCATACACAGGGGTTGAAGCGGCGCGCCATTGGTCAGGCGCAGGGCCAGGTCGCGCGCCGCGCCGGGCGGCCAGGAGGGCGGGTCGCCCGCGTCGGGCTGGAGCGCTGTCTCGAACTCCTCGCGTACGTGCATCTCGCTGTCGGTCGGCGACAACGACTTGAGCGTGGCGATGAGTTGGCCGTTGCGCTCGCGGATGCGGCAAGCGTACCCCCCCCGCAGGATGCGGTAGTCGGTGGTGTCGAGATACTGGTCCACATCAGCGATGACGCGGGTCTCGCCCAGGCGGTAGCCCGCCAGTTCGTCCAGCGCCTGCAGCGACTGCGCGGCGGTCTCATCCAGGCTGAATTTGACTTCCACTTCCATAGCTTTACTCCTGAGACCCTAAAGGCCATAGGACCTTTAGGGTCTCGGAACCATCCCTTCCACCGCTGCGATGATACGCCTTGCGATATCCTCCGGCGCGCCGACGGCGTCTACCACATGCGTCAGCCCGGCCGGCCGGTAGAAGTCCATCAGCGGCTCGGTCTCCGCGTCGTGGACGGCCAGGCGGTTGACGATGGCATTGGGCAGATCGTCGGGCCGCTGGACGAGCAGCCCGCCGCGTTGGATGCACCGCGCCACCGCTGCCTCATCATTGATGTGGATGATTTCCTCTGGCCCCGCGCCGTAGCAGATGCGCCGTCCGCCCAGGCGAGCGACGGCCTCCGAAACGGACAGGTTGAGCTTGATGACGGCGGTGAGGGGACGCTTCGCCTCGGCGAGCAGTCCGTCCAGGGCCTGGGCCTGGCGCACCGTCCGCGGGAAGCCGTCCAACAGAAAGCCCTTGTCCGGCGGCAACTGGGCCAGCCAGATGCGGATAATGTCAATCATCATATCGTCGGGGACGAGTTGGCCCCGCGCCAGGGTGTCGCGCACCTGCGCGCCAATGGCCGTGCCTTGCGCGACTTCCTCGCGCAGCAGTTTGCCGGTCGAGAGGGCGACCAGCGGCCACTTGCGCACCAGGAGCGCGCTCTGCGTGCTCTTACCGGCCCCCGGTGGGCCAAAGAGTAGAATATGGGGGCGTTGAATCGGCATGGGCTGGTTACTCCGGACAAGGTCTGATCGGCCCACAGTATAACACGGAAGCCAGGTTGAGGCAGAATCGGGGATGCCAGATAGCTTACTGGTCGAAGTACACTTGAGGGCGCTCCCTTCGGTAGAAGGCGATGGCATCGGCGACGCGGCGGGGGTGGCCAGGCGAGAGGGGCGGCAGGGCATCGGGGTCGAACCAGCGCACGTCGGGCGTCTCGTGCGACGGCGTCAACTCCCCTTCGACCGGCTCGCACAGAAAGACGAACTGGTAGAGGTGCCAGCTAGACCGCGTGCCGCAGAACCGCGAGTCGTAGACGCCAATCAGGGCCGTGGCGCGCACGCGCAGCCCGGTCTCCTCCCACGCCTCGCGGCAGGCCCCTTCGGCCGCCGTCTCCCCCACGTCCAACGCGCCGCCTGGCATGGCCCACAGCCCGTCGTCGGCGCGTTGGATCAGCAGAATCTGACCCTCGCTGTTGAACACGGCTGCGTCGGCGACGGGGATCGGTCCGACCAGGCCGAGCGCCTCGCGGTAGACCTCCTCCGTAACCTCCACCGGCGCCTGATCGGCCTCGGCGCGCATTGCCAGCCCCAGTTGCCACAGGCGGGCATAGTTCGCCTGGTCGTGTGGGTCGGGGCTGAAGCGCTGCCCGCGCCGCGCCATAGACAGCAGGGCGTGCGCCCACCAACCGAGCCGCCGCCGCAGTGGGATCAAGTCGTGCATATAGGTTCTCTCCAAGACGGCCGGGTCACGGCGACAGCCAGACATGCCACGTCTGCCCGCTGTCCGTGCTGCGGTAGACGCCTTTCGAGGTGGCCGTCAACAGGCTCTTGTCGCGCAGGTCGATGGTCAGATTGGGCAGCCCGCCCAGTTCCTCGCGCTTGACCACCACGCTGACTTGGGCAGATGTCCCCGCACTCGGTTGCCCAAGGCAACCGCTCAAGACTATCAGCAGCGCCAGCGCCAGCCCCCCACCTCTGCCTCGACCCATAGGCTAAATCCCCTTTCAAACACGAGTTACGCGGTGGTCGCTCCCGTCTGCCACTAACCACTATGCAGGGGGGCAGGGCGGGCAGGCTATCGATGGAAGCCTTTCGGGGGCTGGCTCTCAGCCTCTTAGGCTTCCATCCTTTAGCCAGGTGGCCCTGCCCCCCTGCATGGGGGGTCAGCCCCTGGTGGACTTCACCGGCGCGCCGCCAGTGCGCTGCCACTCCGGGTCGTTGTCCTCGACATCACGCGGCAAAACAGCAGGTTGGAATGACGAGAACTCCCCCTTTAACTCGGCAATCGTCTCCTCGCGCGTCTCGTTCTCTTGCGCCGCCGGCGTGTCGTCCAGGTTCGCCCCGCCCGCGTCCTGCGCCTCCGTCTTGTCGTCCTCAGTATACGCCGGACGGTCGGTGGGCGGCAAGTTAGGCTGCCTGTGTTCGCTCATAGCCTTCCTCTCCTCATAGTTTACCCGTCTATTACGGCCTAACGTCCAGAATAGTCGCCTTCCGATCCCAGGAGCATGGCCTGTGCCAGCCCTGGATAGGCCAGTTCGCGGTCAGATGGACTATAATTGGGGAAGTAAACTCTAGCGGGCGGCGGTGTGCTTGCCGCGCATGATGAAGTGAGGACCCTGTATGCAGTCGAAACCGTTGACAAGGCCGGGCGGCCTGCCCCTCCGTTCGTGGGTCGCCATTCTGTCCCTGGTGGCGTCGCTGCTCAATGTCGTAACCGCCACCGACATTATGAACGAGTGGTGGCTGTACGGCGCGCTTTTCTTCCTGATCGCCGGGTTCGAGGCGTTCTACATGTTCATTTTGCTGTTCGCCCCCTGGCAGTACGACGACACGGGCGCCCAGCGCCCCGCCCTGGAGTCGCAGGGGCTGGTCTTTTACGTATTGGGCATCCTGGGTCTGGGGGTAACGATTGCGCTCTACATCGCCACTCGAACCACCGGGCTGCCCTTCGTAGGCTCCAGCGCCCAAGCGTTCCACATTATCCGCCCCCTCGACCTGCTCACCCGCGCCGTCGAGGTCATCCTCATCGGTCTGCTCGCGCTGTTGATCCAGCGCCGGCGCCAGGTCGAAGTCTAATACGAGGCTGGCATACGTCTTGCGATAGAGACGCACGGGTGGGCGCCCGGTTGGTCTGACTTGAGCCGAGGGCGCTCTACTCGCGGTATGTCTACCCATTGTAAGAATACAAGGATACGCAAGATGTCTGCCCACGAACCCACTGAACAGCGGCGCCACGCCACCTATCTGACCCTCATGGGGACGTTTCTCACCCTCTTTGGCCTGTTCGCCAGTCGGGAGCAGCGCCGCCAGGACCAGCCGCCCCTTACCCCGTTCGACTTTGCCCTGCTCGGCCTGGCCGTCTTTCGCGGCGGGCGCCTCATCGCCTATGACCACGTGATCGCGCCTCTGCGTGAGCCGTTCACCGAAACCGTCCCCGACGCCAGTGGCGCGGGGGATACCGTCGAACCGGAGGGCCACGGCGCACAACGAGCGCTGGGCGAACTCCTCGCCTGCCCCATCTGCGCCGGCACCTGGGTCGCGGCTGGCCTCACCTACGGCCTGCGCATCCTCCCTGCCCCGACCCGCCTGCTGATGACCATCCTGGCCGCGACGGGCGCAGCCGAGTGGCTGAACGCCTCGGTGGAAGCGATGAGTTGGTTTGGACAGGCCGCGCGGCGTGAAGTCGGCGTCATGGTCAAGGAAACCGAGGCCCACGCAGCCGAGACAGGCATCCTGACCCCAGACAGGGAAACTGCCCTGTCCTAAAGACATGGCCCGTTATCCTGATAGAACAATAACACGGCCTGCTACAGGTTTTTGTAGCGGGCCATGTCGTTACTTAGTGTCTACAAGATACGAGGCAAGGGTAGCTTACTCACGAGAAGTGGTGGAGGGGGTTGCGCGCTGCCGCGTTGTCCCTGTCTGGCTTTGGCCGGTTTGGCCACTGCTCTGGCTGCCGGACTGGCCGCTCATCGTAGTTTGGCCGCTCTGGCTGGGCATACTGCTCTGACCACTCATGCGGCTTATACCACTCTGATTGCCCTGGTCACCCATCGTGCTAGATGGGCTGCCCTGTCCGCTCTGGCTGCCCTGACTATACTGCATATGCTGAACACGTAAGTTGTTGTGGACTTCCTTGACACCGGAGACCGACTCGATGGTTTCCTCGGCCATGCGCTTGGCCTGGCGGCTGTCCACCGACCCCGTGAGGGTCACATCGCCGTTGTTCACCTGGATGTCCACATCACTGGCGTCCAACTGGCCGTGTTGCGTCAGACGTTCACACACCTCTTCGCGGATACGCTCGTCCGAGCGCTGGTAGTTCTTGGGACCGCGACCCGTGTGTGGCCCTGGAACGAGCCACACCTCGGTGTAGGACCACGTCATCGGACTGCCGTATTGGCCCTGCTGGGAACCGTATCCCTGCGAGCCGTAGCCGCTTTGCGACCGATAGCCCTGGGAGCCGTAGCCCTGCGAACTATAGCCTTGGCCCTGATAGCCCTGCGAGCCATACTCCCCACGCCCATACGAGCCGCCGTAGCCGCCCTGGGTCTCCCACCCTCGGCTCTCGGCGCCGTAACCTTCGCGGCCATACCCCTGGCCCTGGTAGCCCTGGGAACCATACCCCTGTGGGCCGTAGCCCACCTGGGAGCCATAGCCCTGCGAGCCATAGCCGCCCTGCCAGCCTGGCTCACCACGACCATAGCTCTGGCCTTGAGAGCCATAGGAGCCGTAGCCTTGCGAGCCGTAGCCGCCCTGGCCGCCATACTCGCCCTGCCCGTAGGAGCCGCCGGAGCCACCCTGTGAGCCGAAACGCCCGTACATATCCGCCTCGCGCTCCCAGCCTGCCTGGCGGCCCTGCATCCCGCGCTCGCGGCCCTGGCGCTCACCGTTGCGTCCGTACTGATTACCGTAGTTGTCCATCCACTACTCCTTTCCTCATCGTCCTTGATGGGGTGTGTATTCGATCCGCGGGCGCGGCCAGCTGTGGATAGCCACCGCGAACCCGAGAATCAGCAAAGCCAGACCGAGCAAGTCCCCCACGCTCCCTTCCCCTGCGTCCTGGAGTCGGGTCTGGCTGCTTCGCCCGGCCTGCGTCGTCTGACCTACAGCCGGCGCGGCTGCCTTGCTCCCCGCCTTCATCCCAGGCTCCGTCGGGTATGTGCTCGTTTGAGATGCGGTCGCCGCGGCGGTTGTCGTCTGTGCTTCGAGGAGGCCGACCGAGTTAGAACTATGAGTCCGTGTCATATACATTTCACGTTGAGCCAGCGCTGGCGCGACCATCAAGCCTAAGCCGCTCAAGCCTAAGATGGCGATAGACAGCCAGCGCACCATCCTCAATACCGTGCCCATACCGTACCCCCTGCCTCATCCTCAATGATATTGATCGATAAAACCCGCGTACCTGCTATCTTCTCGCTGCAATTCCTATGCCATCCAGCCACCCCCGACTGTGGCGCGGAGGACGGGGGCACAGAACTTGCACGCTCAAGAAGTGAATGAGACGGCCAGTGTCCATTCTGAGGTCCATCAGGCAACCCAAAGGCCTCAAACGTGCGAACAATTCTGGCATGTAAGCGACTAACGACTAGTGTAACGACAAGGAGGATCAGTATGGCGAGTGTGACCAAGTCTATCGAGGTGAATGTGCCGGTTCGAACCGTTTACAACCAGTGGACCCAGTTTGAACACTTTCCACAGTTCATGGAAGGCGTGAAATCAGTAAAGCAGCTTGACAATAAGCGCCTCCACTGGGTCGCCAACATCGCGGGCAAGGAGGAGGAGTGGGATGCCGTGATCACCGAGCAGACGCCTGACCAGCGCATCGCCTGGCACAGCACGACGGGCGCGGAGAACGCCGGTATCGTCACCTTCCAGTCGCTAGGCGGCAACCAGACCCGTGTGTCCCTCCAGTTGGACTACGATCCAGAAGGCATCGTGGAGAACGTCGGCGACAAGCTCGGCTTCGTCGGTCGGCGTGTCGAAGGCGACCTGAAGCGGTTCAAGGAGTTCATCGAGTCGCGCGGCCAGGAGAGCGGCGCGTGGCGCGGCGAGATCCACGGCTCGCAGGTCAAGGCGACCAGCGGCCAGAGCAGCCAGATGGGCAGCAGCCAGACCAGCAGCGGTCGGACGGGCAGCGGCTCCTCCAGCAGCCATTAAGCCCCTAGCGACAGAGTCTATGGACAGACCGTTAGGGTTTATGGAAAGCCTAACGGTCTGTTTCTTACAGGACTTACGCGACCCCTGCGTAAGTCCTGATTCTTATTGAGCCGTGTGAATCCGTATGTTACAGACGTTACCGCATGACTGAGGGCAGAATACCCAGCTGGGCGCGGTACTTGGCGACGGTACGGCGGGCGAGTTGGTAGCCGCGCCGACCCAGGGCCTCGACCAACTGCGCGTCGGTCATCGGGTTCGGCTCGCTGGCGATGATCTCCTTGAGCGCTTCCTGGACAGGGAGTGAGGCCTGGAAGAACTGGCTGAACGGGACGACGTGATACGATGGCAGGAGGACGAACTTGTTGGCGGTGGCGCGGCTGATGGTCGACTCGTGGAAGCCAAGTGCGGCGGCGACCTCCGCCCGAGTGAGCGGCTTGAGATGCCGCGAGCCGTGACACAGGTAGTCCTTTTGCTGCTCGACCACATATTCTGCTACGCAGCGCAACGTCTCCCGCCGCTCGCGCAGGTGGCGGATAAACATCCGCGCCCGCGTCACATACCCCTTGACGACCTCCTGGTCCTCGCGCGTGACCGAGGGATGGGACACAGCGGCCAGGGTATGCGCCAGCTCCTGGTAGTAAGGGGCGACTTTGAGCACAAAGTGCCGCGACTCAACCACCTCAACGTCAAACTCGCTCGGCGCTCCTACTCGTTCGCGGATAATCACATCCGGCGCCACATACGGCGTATCCGCTGCTGCGCCCGACGCGCCTAACTCGGAGAGATCAGGCACAGGGTAGGGGCGCAAGTGGTTGCGGATAAAGTCACGCCCGGCGAGGATGTCCTCGGTACTGACCTTCAAACAGCGAGCGATGTAGCCATAGCGTCCTTCGCCCAACGCCTCAAAATACTCCTCCACTAGCGGACGCGCCAGGCCATGCGCCTGCCCGCGTTCTTCCCAGCGCCGCAGTTGGAGCAGCAGGCACTCCCGCGCGTCGCGCGCCCCGATCCCGACGGGGCCTACCATCTGTAACTGCTTCAGCACCGCCGCCACGCGCTCCACTTCGACGCGCACCCCCCGCGCCAGGTCCTCCACTGTCACACCCAGAAAGCCATGTTCATCCAGGCTTCCAATCAAGTATTCCGCGATAAAGTTGTCCTCTCTGTCAATCTGCGGACTCAGCTCGCGGTAGAGATACTCACTCAGGCTAATGGGCCGAGGCAGCATGGCCCACATATCCAGTTCATCATCTTCTCCGTTGGTCTGACCAGCCGACACATCTGGCGTGTTAATACTCGACCAACAGCGGCAGTCGGCCCAGGGCCGGGAACACAGCGGACATACATCCACCTCATCCGCTTCCAGGGCCGGATTCTCCTCCAACTCCTGCTCAATCACCTGTTGCAGTTCCAGGCTGGACAGGAGAAGCATATTCATCCGCATCACGAGCATCGGCGATGGGCGCATCTCCTGGGTTTGAGCCATCTCCATGTCGAACTGCATGACCTCCGCTCCTCTCTAACCCCCTGATGGTATCATGTAAATCGTCTTAACAGTCGGGTCGTTTTAGGGTAAGGATGCTTGGCAAAAGACAGGCAGAGGGCTACCTGGTCTCAATGTACAGTCAGGTAGCCCTCTGAGCCTGGCCACGGCCCAATCTCGGCAACTTCTATGCCAAGAATGTGATTCATCTTACGCTCATTAGTCGTCGGCCGATAAACCGTGCGCCCGTAACATGCGACTTAGCTGGCGCAGGTTCAGCCCCAGACAGCGGGCCGCCGCGACCCGGTCGCCCGCCTCCCGCCGTAGCGCCGCCTGCACCATGCCCCGTTCCACCTCGGTCAGCACCTCGCGCAGAGACGCGCCTTGCCGCACGGCGGCGTCATAATCCAGTCCCAGGCGATGACCTACCCCCTGCGTCACGGACCGGCCCCACAGCAAGTCTTCCGGGGTAATGGGCCGCCCTTGCGAGAGCACCACCGCCCGCTGGACGGTATTCTCCAGTTCGCGCACATTGCCCGGCCAGTCATAGGCCAGCAAGGCCGTCAGAGCATCCTCGGAGATTTTGTTCGGCGGCCCGTCAGGCGTAGCGCGGTATTTGTCGAGAAAATGGGCCACGAGCAGGGGAATATCGTCCTTGCGGACGCGGAGGGGCGGCAGGTCAATCCGTATGACGTTCAGGCGATAGAACAGGTCTTCGCGGAAGCGCCCCCGCTGGACCTCGGCTTCTAGGTCCTTGTTGGTAGCTGCAATCACCCGCACGTCCACGTGCAGCGGGAGACTGCCGCCCACGCGCTGGAACTCACCTTCCTGGAGCACACGCAGCAGCTTCTTCTGCGTGCTGAGGGTCAATTCGCCAATCTCGTCCAGGAAGATCGAGCCGCCCGACGCCTGTTCAAAGACCCCCTTGCGTTGGGCGATAGCGCTGGTGAAGGCGCCTTTTTCATGCCCAAATAGCTCACTCTCCAGCAGCGTTTCCGGCAGGGCCGCGCAGTTGACCTTGATCAACGGCCCGCGCCGGCGCGGCGAGTTCTGGTGGACCGTGTCGGCTACCAGTTCTTTCCCGGTGCCGGTCTCTCCGATAATCAGGACGGTCGCCGCGCTCCGCGCCACTCGCCCAATCGTCTTAAACACGCTTTGCATCGCCTCGCTCGTGCCGATAATGCGGTCCCGCACCTCTCGCTCGTTTAGCTCGTCCTGCATCTGTTCGACAGCGTCCGCCAACGGGCGATGGTCAAATAGCCGGCGCAAGAGTTGGCCCACCTCGTCTAGCTCAAAGGGCTTGGTCAGGTACTCGAACGCGCCGAGTTGCATCGCCTGGATGGCCTGGGTCGAGCTGCGACTGGCCGTCGCAATAATGACGGGTACATCCGCCCTGTCAGACTGCATCCGTTCCAGCACCGCCAGACCATCCACATCGGGCAAACCAATGTCCAGCAGCACTAGGTCAAACGGCCCCTCCGCCTGCAACAGGTCCAGCCCCCGTTGGCCCGTGCCAGCCTCCCGCACCACCAGCCCCTCGTCTTCCAGGTAGGCGCGGAGCGTCCCCCGGATGCCCCCGTCGTCCTCGACGATCAGAACCTTATGCTGCCTCATGCCCGGTGTCTCCAGCCGCAAGCCTCTCAACGCCGTCATCTTGACTCTGGAATGGCACTTATCTTGCAGCGATGGTGTGAAGTCTAGCAATTCCTGGACCATGTGGGGCATGAGTCTCATGCCTACACACGAAAGGAGTGCCATCATGGCCGACAGGGAGCGGGGGGTGGCAGGCAACGGGGTTGAAACGGGGCATCACCGGGCGTCTATGGCGGATATGGGCCGCAAGGGTGGCCAGAGTATCAGCCAGAACCGCGAGCACATGGCGACGATTGGCCGCAAGGGCGGCCAGAGCGTCAGCCAGGACCGCGAGCATATGTCGGATATTGGCCGTAAGGGCGGCCAAAGTGTGAGCCAGAACCGCGAGCATATGGCGTCTATTGGCCGCAAGGGGGGCGAAAGCGTCAGCCGTGACCGCGAGCACATGGCCGCCATCGGCCGCAAGGGGGGGGCTACCGACCGCCAGACTACCGACGGCCCTGAGGCTGAGGCCCCATGACAGGAGCCAGGTCGGACTGTGACAGGTCAGCCGGCTTTAGAGCCTGACTAAATCGCGGCTCAGCGCGACTAGGGCGCGGTGGGAGGGGACGTTGTCCAGAAAGGCGCGGCGGCGCACATCCGAGGTGTACTGGCTGGCCCGCTGCTGTAACACCTCGGCGCCTGTCCTCAGAACCCGCTCGGCGCGGGGGTCACGGGCGGCGCGCCAGGCGCGGTAGCCGGTCAGATAGACCTGGATCGGATCCCAGAGGCCGTCGGGGAGCGGGCCGACGTGACCCGGCCAGATACGCGCCAGCCAGTCCTGGCTCTCGGTGAGCCGTCGCCGGCCCAGCGCCACGCGAGCCAGCCCCGCCAGCGGCTCGATGCCCAGATGCGACTGGCGCATGGACAGGCGCTTGTTCAACGCATCCTCATATGCTTCTCGCGCTGCCGTCCACTCCCCCAAGTCGGCCAGGACGTCGCCCAGGACACTCAGCGCATCCGCTTGCATGCGGCGGTCCGCCTGACCCTCGGCCAATTCCAGCGACCGCCGCAGCCAGTCATGCGCCGCGTCGAGGTCGCCCCGCCGGTGGCACAGCATCCCCTGACACAGATACGCATGGCTGATGCCGACCCGCGCCTTGATGGCCTCTAATAGCGGCACGGCCTCGGCTAGGTACGCCGCCGCGCTGGCATAATCGCCCTGTAGAACCATGACCATGCCGAGGTCGGTCAGTTCCATCCCCACCCCGCTCCGC
>JAHCIP010000067.1 GCA_026129165.1 Anaerolineae bacterium | reverse complement strand
GTTGGCTGGGCGGCTGGCCTTTCTCTGCGTCGGCGAGGCGATAGGGCACCTGGGCGGGGTTGGTCAAGTCCTTCATCTGGAGGCGGGTATCACGCAGATAGGCAAACCCCTGCCCGGCCGTCGGGTCCGGCGTCCCGACGCGGAGGACGGGCTGGTAGTCGAGGGCCAACCTTTTTTCAACCAGGGAGGACACCAGGGGGTGGATGGACAGATAGCGCATGCCGCCCATCTCAGCGACAAGGTGCGGCATGCCTGGGGGTGTCAGCGATAGAAGGCGGCCGCCGATGCGGTCGCTGCCTTCAAACAGGGCTATGGTGTAGTTTGTTGGGGCATCCACGGCCAGCCGCCAGGCGCAATAGGTCCCGGCCGCGCCACCACCCACAATGGCGACATCCAGGATCTCGTCGGACGATGGTATCATACTATCCCTCAGCCTGAGAAACGGCGAAGCCATGTGAAGATACCACAGCCAGAAATAGCTGTCAAATGCCTGCTCTTAGGGTCTTCTTAGCCTGTTTTACGCTGGTTCTCAGCTATTCGTCATAATCTATAGATAAGTAGAAGTTTGGAACCTTTCAAGCGAGAGAGGATGTATGACTCAAGAGAAAACTTCACGCTTGCGTGGGCTAAAGGCCCACCCCTGGCGCTGGTTCGCCGTGGCGCTCCTGGTGGTGGTAGGCGCCATCTTCGTGGACGTCAGGGGAACAGTAACGCCGGCCCAGCCCCTGCTGTCGGCCGTCCTCGGCCAGTCGGCCCCCATCGCCTGGGCGTCCCCCGCGTCGGACGACGCGACCACCGCCACCATCCAGGCCGTAATCCAGCAGGCCAACGACGCGCAGCAACAAGCCTTTGCCGCCCAAGACCCTTCCGTGATGAAGGACACCGCCACGAGTGGCTACTACAATGAGATGGTTCAGACGAACCAGGACCTGGTCCGAGGTGGCGTCGCGGCCATCAAGCTCCTTAAATTGGAGTGGGGGCCGGTGACCCTGACCAACGCGACGACGGCCAGCGCGACGACCTACGAGACGTGGCAGACGACCTACGCCGACGGCACGACGGACGTGAGCCGCGACCCGAATCTCTACACCCTGGTGCTCGATCAGGGGGCCTGGAAGATTCAAGCCGACGACCACCCCGACCTCAATGGGGCGGGTTCATCGGGCCAGCCAGCGCCGGGCGCCGGCCAGGCGCCGACCGCGCCCTCCGGTCAGGTCCCCCCCACGAGCCGCGTTAACCCGAACAGCACGGATGTCTCACGCAACTGGTCTGGCTACGCCGCGACCGGCGGGACGTACACCAGCGTCAGCGGGACATGGACCGTACCGCAGTCGGATGGCACGGTGCGCTTCGGGAGCGCCGCGACCTGGATTGGCATCGGCGGCATGTCGAGCCGCGACTTGATCCAGGCCGGCACGCAGGAGACCAGCGTCGGCAATGGGTCCGTTCAGTATCAGGCCTGGATCGAGACCTTGCCCCAGGCGTCGCACCGCGTGGCGTTCGCCGTCAGCCCAGGCGACTCGGTTACGGTCTCCATCACCGAGGCGACGACGAATCACTGGCTCATCTCTTTCACCAATAATACGACCAGTGCAACCTATCAGACGACCGTGACCTACTCCTCGTCGCACTCCTCGGCGGAGTGGGTCCAGGAGGCGCCCAGCGCCGGACGCGGCATCGTGCCCCTGGACAATTTCGGGACGGTGACGTTCAGCGCCGGCAGCGCCGTCAAAGATGGTCAGACGGAGAGTATCGCCCAGGTGGGCGGCCGGCCCATCACCATGATTAGCAGCTATGGCGGCGCCCTCGCCACCCCCTCGGCCCTGGCCGCTGACGGCGGCAGTTTCAGCGTGACGTACAGCACCCCGGCCACGGGGACGCAACCGGCGGCCGGCCAGGGGACTTTCCCAGGCCAGGGCCGCGTGCGGGGCCAGGGCGGTCAGCCGAGGACGCCCTTCGGCGGGTCGCGGGGGAATCGGTTGGGGGGTAACTAGCCATCAGGCTGGCAAGCTGAGCCTAGACGACTGACAAAGCAATCGGGCAGACGAACTCTCGTCTGCCCGATTGGCGTTTACTGCTTGCGGTCGCGCCGTCCAAAGTAGTGGCTGAGCATGGCGCGGATATTGGTGCGGAACACGATCATAAGGACGATGGCGACAAAGACAGCGATGTAGAGCATTTCGAGTGAGCCATTGCCGCCGTCGGGAGAGAGACCGAACAACTGCTCAATAAAATCCATGGAGCCTCCTGGTGCGCTGGCGCGCGGCTGGTGCGGATCATAGGAGTCAGAGTGGGCCTAGTATACTCTCAGTCGTTCTGACTGTCTAGTGTCGGCGCGAACTGTAATTTTCGACTATACTTTGGAGACTATAGTTAAAACGCCACGCGACCACCCCGGTTGGGCTGGGGATGAAGTGAGGAGGGCTTGCGATGACCGACGTTCCACGCTCGGAGATTACGCCGGAATATGTCTACCTGAACCGACGGCAGTTCATCAAGGGCGCGCTTACCCTGACCGGCGCGGCGCTACTCGCGGCGTGCGGCGGGCCAGCGGCCAGCAGCCCGACGACCTCCACCGCGCCTGCGTCGCCCACAGGGGGCGCGTCGAGTGCGCCGAGTCTAAATTTACCCGCCAGCCTGGCCCACCCGGAGCCGTTTGTCAGCGTCAAGACCGACGAGCTAGGCGACGCGATTGCCACCTACGACCAGGTCACTAACTATAACAACTACTACGAGTTCTCGCTGGACAAGGACGGCCCGGCCAAGCTGGCGGCAAACTTCAAGCCACTGCCCTGGCAGGTCGAAGTGACGGGGCTGGTCAATAAGCCGCGCGTCTTCAAGATGGACGAGATTCTCTCCCTGTTCCCCCAGGAGGAGAGGGTCTACCGCCTGCGCTGCGTCGAAGCCTGGTCGTTTGTCATCCCGTGGGTGGGCTTCCCCCTGGCGAGCCTGCTCAAGCTGGTCGAGCCGAAGCCCGAGGCCAAGTTCGTCAAGTTCGTCGGCGTCGTGCGGCCCGACGAGATGCCCGGCCAGCGCTTCCCCATGCTGGACTGGCCCTATGTCGAGGGGCTGCGCGTGGACGAGGCTATGCACCCCCTGGCTATCCTCGCCACCGGCATGTACGGCAAGCCACTGCCGGTCCAGGATGGCGCTCCCATCCGCCTAGTCGTGCCCTGGAAGTATGGCTTCAAGAGCATCAAGGCCATCACTCAGATTGACCTGACCACCACGATGCCGGCGACCACCTGGGTCAAGGCCAATTCCGAGGAGTATGGCTTCTACGCCAATGTCAACCCCAAGGTAGACCACCCGCGCTGGTCGCAGGCCACCGAACGGCGCATCGGTACGACGGGCCGCCGCCCGACCCTCATGTACAACGGCTATGAGAAAGAGGTCGCGTCACTCTACACCGGCCTCGACTTGGTGAAGAATTACTGATGCCGGCTCGCCGCCCCCGCGCCACCCGCCCGCCGCGCGCCTGGCCCGCCACCCTGAGGGATAGGTGGCTGACGCTCCTTGTGCATGGCGGGGCGTTGACCACGCTGGCCGTCCTGGCCTGGCTCTATCTGACGAACCGGCTCGGCGTCGACATCGTCAACGGCCTGTACTACTACACCGGCCGCATCGCCCTGATTCTGTTGGCGCTGAGTCTCACCGCCACTCCGGTCAGCTTTATCTTTGGCTACCCCAAAGCTCTGCTAGTGCGGCGGCCACTGGGACTGTACGCCTTCCTGTTCGCCGCCCTCCACTTCACCAACTTCATCGGCCTGGACTACGGCTTTGACCTGAACCTGGTCCTCCAGGACGCGATCCTCAATAAGCCCTATATCATCGTCGGCCTGCTCGCCCTGCTCATTCTGCTGGCGCTGGCTGTGACGTCAACCCAGGGCTGGAAACGGCGGCTCAAGCGCGGCTGGACCAATTTGCACCGTCTGGTCTACCTCGCCGCGCTGCTGGCGGCGCTCCACTTCTTCTGGCAGGCCAAAGTGCCCGAACGCCCCGAGCCGCTGATCTATGGCGCGGTGTTCATCGCCCTGCTCGTCGTGCGTCTTCCCCCCATCCGCCGCTGGATCGTCCGCGCCCGCCAGGGCCGCGCGGCCCCTTTGAACGTTCAGCCGTCTGCGGTTCACCCAACGGAGAGAACTACGCGACGTTCACGCCAGGAAACTGAGGTATAATGGGGTTGGGGGGCTATCATGGGTCTAAACAGCAAAATCTTATGGCTACAGACCCAGGCGGTTGATGCCGTCAAAGGCGGCGGTCTTGTAGCACTCGGCCAGGGTCGGATAGTTGAATACGGTGTTCACGAAATAGTCAATCGTCCCCTTGAAGGTGAGGGCGGCCTGGCCGATATGGACCAGTTCCGTCGCCCCCTCGCCGATGATATGGACGCCTAGCAGTTCCCGCGTCTCCATGTGGAAGAGCAGCTTCAGCAGGCCGTTGGTATCACCGAGAATCTGCCCGCGCGCGATTTCCCGGTACCACGCCTTGCCCACCTCGTAGGGAATGTCCTGTTTGGTCAACTCCTCCTCGCTCTTGCCCACCGTCGAAATCTCCGGAATCGTGTAAATCCCATACGGATATAGCTCAGGCTGAAAGCGAACGTCGAGGCCAAAGGCATGGGCGGCGGCCATGCGCCCCTGCTCCATCGAGGTCGAGGCCAGGCTGGGGAAGCCAATAACGTCGCCCACGGCGTAGATGTGCGGCACAGCCGTTTGATACGTCGCGTTGACCTTAATTCTGCCCCGGTCGTCGGCCTCCAGGCCAGCTGCTGGCAGGTTCAGCGACTCCGTCGCGCCGGTGCGGCCAATACTGTACAGCGCCTTCTCGGTGATAATCTTCTTGCCGCTTTCCAGGTGGATCCTGACCCGCTCGCCGCGCTCATCCTTGATCGGTTCGATGCTCTGGACTTCCTCACCCAGACGCAGTGTCACGCGGTTCTCGCGCAGATGGTAGGCCAACGTATCCATGATCTCGCCGTCTACAAACGATAGGAGGCGGTCGCGCTTGTCCACCAGCGTTACCCGGACCCCCAGCGCCGCGAAGAGACTGGCGTACTCCAGGCCGATGACCCCCGCACCGATGACGGCCAGGGTGCGGGGAAGGTGGTCGAGGTTCAGAATATCGTCGCTGATGAGGATGCAGTGGCCGTCAAAGGGAATGTGCGGGTCCTGGGTGGCGATGGTGCCGACGGCGATGACGATATAGTCAGCCGTCACGTCGCGGTAGCCGCCGCCCCCCACGTAGGCGAGCCGCACCGTGTGGGGGTCGAGAAAGGTCGCCTCCGCCGAGATGACCTCCACACGGTTGCGCATGAGTTGGGCGCGGATGACGTTTATCTCGTGGGTCATGACGTGGTTGGCGCGGAAGAGAAGGTCGGAGATGGTGATGTCCTGCTTGACGGTGTAGGCCGCGCCGTACAGCCCGCGCTCGCGGTAGCCCGTCAGGTAGAGGACGGCCTCACGGAGGGTCTTGCTGGGAATCGTGCCGGTGTTGATGCACACGCCGCCGACGACCGCCTTGCGCTCCACAATCGCGACGCGCTTGCCCAATTTGGCCGCCTGGATAGCTGCCCGCTGCCCCGCCGGCCCCGACCCAATCACCAGCAGGTCGTACTTCGTCTCCTCCATCTAAACCTCCCTCCGCCGCCCTGGTGTGCTCAACACTTGCAGAAGAATAGCAAAGAAAGCGCCGGGAGGCAAGGGTCTGATCCTCCTTCAGCGCGCAAACAGACTGGCCCATACACTCGCTCCGCCCGTCGCCATGAGGCAGATGGTGAGCATGAACATCAGAAAGAGGACAAATCGAGCAAACAAGTCCACGTGCTCCCGTTCGCCATCAATCCGACTCACGAGGGTATAGCAGACCATAAACACGAGACCCACCAGCACTCCCAGCCCGAACACGATGCTGCCCATGCTCGCCTCCTTTCGCGATGCCTGGGAGTCGCGTGATCGTGGGTGTAGGGACGGCGTCAGGGTGCGCGACAACCCGACGCTGAGGACAGGCGGTTAGCCTGTTCCCCGTGTCTGCCCACGGTTAGCTATGGGGTTGTAGGAACGCCAGGGGTGTGGTATAATGTGGGGTAAGGGAATGCCTCGAGCGTTCCGCCTGAGTCCTCCCCGCGCCTAAGGTTGGCCGCCAGCGTGCGCGGGGAGGATTTGTTTGTTTCCTAAATATCATACGGTGAAGGAAGTGTGAATCCGTCGCTAAAAGGGGCGGGGGGCGGATTATTTCCGCCCCCCGCTGACTACTTTCGCCTGGCTCGCTCGTCCCACACGGCATCGGCTTCTTGTTTGAGCCGGCCAGCCGTCATCTCCAGTTTATTCAAAACCCGATCTACCCTCAGCTCTTTCAGCGAGACCAGCACTGCCGGCTGGGTGACCACTGAGCAAACAATTACAGGGCGTTCAAACCGATAGACTGTCCTCAAATGACGCAACAGAGCGCGGCCCATATAGGGGTCCTGCCCTCCCAATTGAGCGCCGCCCGTCGGCAACAACAGGTCCAGGATGACCAGGTTACAGGTTTGGAGGTCTGAGAGATGGATCAGGGCGTCGGCCACAGTGCGCAGGGGTAGAATACGATAACCGTCGAACTGTAATGGACGCATCAAAGGCGCTAGAAAATCGTGGTCCTTATCCAGCCAGACAATGTGCTGGGTCATTCCCCCTCCCCAGGGCTAAGTCTCTGACGAATCGAGCAACTCCGCCAGGCCCGCCAGGGGCGCGCGCATGGTCGCTTGTAACTCGCGTAGGGATTTCTCAATCGCCGGTTCCAAGGGCAGGAGTTCGCGGAGTTGAGACAGGCCCATGCTATCGCCCTCGCGTAGGTAGCGATGCAGAGCCAGTCGCTGCAAGTGAAAGCGCATCTCATGCGGGTTCGGGGTCTCGGCGAGCAGGCAGCGGGCCAGGTCGGCCATAATCGCTGCTCGCGCATCCTGGGGCGAGAGGTCCCAATCGTTAATCGCGGTGGGGAGGGGAAAAAGCTGAGTGAGGGCAGCCTCATAATACTGTGCCTGCTCCATCGGCCATTGCGCGCTGATCTCCTCACGCATCCACAGGATAAAGCGAGCTTTAAGATCAGGCGCCTCTCGGATGGCTTCGGCTAACCACTGGTTGGCCTCCCGCTCCTGCCCCGCCTGGCGCAACATGCGCAGGATCTCCGCCAGATCATCCCATGCGCCTGGTTCTCTCAAGAGGGCTGTAAATAGCTCTTTCATGCTGAATTCCTCCCCGTTGGCCGTCCAGGTTTCGTCTCCCGGTGGAGTAAGACGAGGAGCGGCGTCGGCCCAAGAGTTTATCCACGACACGACGGAGAGGACTCTTGGACTGAGTTTGGCTCAGGCCTATCGCGCGGGTAACCCCCGGTGGCGATAAGCCTTCGAGTTCCAGCTTGTGGATGATGTGCTCGACAATCTTGGTGCGCGCGCGACGGATGCGGCTTTCCGTCGCGTCCTCACTCAAGTCCAACGCTCGCGCGATCTGGGCGGTGCTCAATCCTTGCGTCAAGAGGCGAATCGCCATACGCTGAGTGGGCGGAAGCACATCTACGGCTCTTTCGAGCTCGGCCATGGCTTCGAAGTAGAGGAGGCGGTTCTCAGGCAGCTCGTGAGAGGGAGCCAGGTAGCGGTCGGCATCCTCACGGTCTGCCTCCCAGAAAGAAGGCCACGGTTTCTCGCGGCTATAGCGCTGCTGGGCCTGCTGGAAAGCATCCTTAGCATATCGAACAGCGGTGACAGCGAGAAATCCCAGGAAGTTATTGGCCTCGTCGATGTGGTCAAGGTGTTTAAAGAATTGGGTAAAGGCGTGAGCAATGGCATCGTCTATGATGGCGGCGCACACATCTTGGGGAATATGAGGGGGTTGGCTGGCGGCCAGCGAGCGTAGATTCCTTTCGAGGAGCGGGCGAAACTGCTCCACAAAGGCAGCGTGCGCCTCGGCCTCGCCAGTTTTCAATCGGCGCAACAAGAGCGTATCCTCTAAGGCTGGCTTGACTGCCATATCGCCCCCGCTCGGCCCCCCATGGACGACTTATTCTTAACACAGTTGAGGCCGTGCGGCATCGGCCTTACTATATATACACCCCAATCCGCGAAAATCCGTCGCACTCTAGGACGGATTTTCGCGGATTTTGACACGCCAGGAGCGCGGCTGGCGCTTATCACACCACACTCGCCACGACCTCCAATACAGTCGCCGTCGGCCAGTCCAGGACGACAACCGACGGCAGGTCCAGGCGCCGCCACAGGTCGAAAGCCTCCACGCCGGCATGGCGGGCGACGAAGAGCGAGATCACCGTGCCATGCGCCACGACGACCAGGGCCTCGCCAGGGAATTGGGCCAGGACACGCCGCACGGCGGCGTCAAACCGCGCTAGGGCCGCCGCCGCCGTCTCCCGCCCCAACACCAACCCGTCAGATTCCGCGAAGAAGCGGGCGACGGCCGCCTGGAACTCGTCCGCGCCCAGGAAGGGGACGCCGCGCCGGTCGTGCTCGTGCAGGTCGGGGGCCGTCGTGAAGGGGAGAGCCAGGCGCTCCGCGACGAGCCGGCCCGTTTCCGCCGCCTTCGGCTCCTGGCTGGCGACAACGCGCTGCGGCTGGTAGGCGGCCAGCCGTTCGGCCAGCGCGTCGCAGCGCCGCCGCCCCTCGTCCGAGAGGCGCCACGCCGAGGCGGCCCGCGCCGTATCTATTGTTACCGCCGAGTGTTTTACTAGAATGAGAACTGTCATTGGCATAGTTCTTGCATCAGGCAGTCACGTTGGCGTAATTGAATTCGTAGCCTGATGGATGTACACTAGGGTCAGACACTGCCTTTTGACGCAGCAGTGCCATGCAAGAATCGACAGGAGATTCTTATGCCCAAGTTTGAACGCAGTATCAACGTGGAAGCGCCGGTGGAGAATGTCTGGGCTGTGGTCAGCGACCCCAATCGCTGGACCCAGTGGCTGGAAGGCGTTGGCCCCGTGACCGGGGGCACCGGGCTGGAGAGCGGCGCGACGTACCAGTGGCAGGTGGAGAATCATTCAGGAACCGTGACGGTCGAACATGTGGAGCCTAACCATGTGCTGACTCTGCTGACGCAGGTAGGCAACGACCAGGACCGCCACACCATCACCGTGCGTCCCCATCGCGGCTTCTTAGGGCTGGGGGGCGCCCACGGTACCGAGGTCGAGTACGCCCTCGACACCCTCATGCGCCGCGGGCCGATTGGAGACTTTCTCGCCTCGGGCAACCCGGCCGACCAGCTGCGGGTCAAGCATACGCTTGACAAGCTACAGGCATTGGTGTAACAGTAGGCTCTGGCCTATTGCGACAACGTCCGTTCACTCTTTTTTCATCTCGAAAGGAGCACACACCTATGGGTATCATCGCTACTATTATCGTGGGCGCCCTCGCCGGCTTCTTGGCGGAGCAGGTCATGCGCAGCCCGATGGGCCTGGTGGGGAACATCATCCTCGGCATCATCGGAGGCTTCGTCGGCGGCTTCCTGTCGCAGTTGCTGTTCCAGGTCAACTTCATGACCGGCATTAACATCACCAGCATCATCACCGCCCTCATCGGCGCGGTGATCGTCATCGCCATCGGGCGGCTGATTCGACGCGAGCCTCTGCGCTAAGGCCAGCCAGCCCCTATAACTGAACATAGAGCACAGAGGGTAGCTGAAATAGCTACCCTCTGTGATTCGGTGGTCTCATTCCTCGCTTGTCGTCGTGCGGCGAGTGCGGCGCGGTGGTTTGGGGGGCGGAACCTCGCGGGCGCGCAGGACCGGAATATCGGCTACGACGCGGTGGTAGCCGCGCCCCTGCGACACACTCAACTCAATCCCCGTGCGGTCAATCTCCACATGCTGTGAGAGGGTGTTGATGAGGTCGTCCTTCATCTGCTCCAGCAAGGCCGGGCTGATATTGGTGCGATCGGTCGTCAACACCAGTTGGAGGCGTTCCTTGGCGATGTCGCGGCTACTCGGCTCGGCCCGACCCAGAAGGCGGTCTAGAAAACCCATCGGTCCCTCACTCGCCGCGCAGCCAGCGGCTAAACCGGGCCATCAAGCCCGTCTGGGGTTCTGGCGTCAGAAGCGGCACATCCTCACCCAGGATCCGGCGGGCGATCTGGCGGTACGCCGTTCCCGCTGGCGAGTGATTATGCATCGCCGCCGGTGTCCCCCGGTTGGTGGACACAATAATGGCTTCGTCATCCGGCACGATGCCAATCAGGTCAATCGCCAGGATATCCAACACATCTTCACGGCTAAGCATATCGCCACGCTGGACCATGGCTGGCCGCAGGCGGTTGATAATGAGCCGCGCCGGCCCCTTCTCCTCGGCCTCGACCAGCCCGATGATGCGGTCGGCATCGCGCACGGCTGAGACTTCGGGCGTGGTCACGATGATGACCTCGTCGGCGGGCGCGACGGCGTTCTTAAAGCCCTGCTCGATGCCAGCCGGCGAGTCGATGAGGATGAAGTCGAAGTCGTTGCGCATGTCGTTGACGAGCTGGACCATCTCAGAGGGGGAGATGGCGCTCTTGTCGCGCGTCTGGGCGGCGGGGAGGAGGCAGAGTTCGGGCAGCCGTTTGTCGCGGATGAGTGCCTGGCGGAGGCGAGCGCGGCCCTCCACGACGTCGACAATGTCATAGACAATGCGGTTCTCCAGGCCCATGACCACGTCCAGGTTGCGCAAGCCAATGTCGGCGTCAATACAGGCCACCCGCTGCTCGTTCGCCGCCAGGGCGACGCCCAGGTTAGCCGTGGTCGTCGTCTTGCCGACGCCCCCCTTCCCCGATGTAACAGTAATAACTCTCGCCCCCATGTGATTCTCCTTACTAAATTACCGCGCTCGCTACAGAATCAGGCCGGTTCCCACGCTTCGACCACAATCATCTCGTCCTGGATACGGGCGACTTCTGGCACGACACGCGTCTGACCTCGACTTGGCGCGTCTGGCGGTCGCGTAAACAGGTCGGCGATGCGCAATTGGGTGGGCGCTAGTTGGAGGGCGCATACCCAGGCGCCTGTATCGCCGCTGGCCCCGGCGTGGACCAGGCCGCGCAGACGCCCCCAGACGACCACATCTCCCCCGGCCACAATCTCCGCGCCGGGGTTGACATCCCCGATGACCACGACATGCCCCCCATGACGCACCGACTGGCCGGAGCGCAGCGTGCGGCGAATGACCAGCCCGCTGGTCGTATCCGTTTCTGGGCGGGTGGTCGGGCGGGCGAAGCGCAGGCGGGAGGCGCTGGCCGAGACGCCGAGGGCGCGCGCCGCCGCGCGGGTGGCCGAGTCGTCGGCAACGACCGAGCGCAGGCTGCCGCCGTGGGTCGAGAATAGGTCGCGGATATAGGCCAGTTGGGCCGCGTCGAGCGTGCGGCCATCCACCCGCAAGGTGGCTTCCGCTCCGGCGAAGAACCCCGCCGACGCGGCCAAGCGCTCGGTCAACGTCGCGATGACGTCATCCCACTCCCCTTCGCCCAGCGTGACGACCAGCCCTTCGGTTGTGCCCTTGATGGCGACGCTCACAATCGCTCCACCACAAGATATAGGATGAATAGACCTGATCTTGCTTGTATCTAGTATACTGTCAAAATGAGACTATGTCAATGGGCTGATGTGAACTTGCAGGCCGTTTTCAAAGCTGTAAGGGCAGGTTAAAGATTACGCTGTCAACGGATTTTAGTCGCGGATTGAACGGATTATCTCACTGCGAATGGCTTCATCCGTTCAATTCGTGGCCCAATCCGTTGACAGCTTTAACGTCTTGCTCACGGCTCCTGTGACGGCTTACCTTGGCCTGTATTCGACCCTCGAGAGTTGTTGTCCTGGGGTTTGCCGGTTTTCGACCCACGCCGGCCTTTGGCCGGGGTCTGCCGCTTCTCCTGCGCCACTTCCTGCACCTCGGCTAGCAAGGCCCGCAGCGCCGGGTCCTCGACCTGGTCGGTCAGCGTTACCGTGTGGCGGCGACGGCCATCCTGGATGGTCAGGCTGTACTGCCGAATGTCGAAGGCGCGGGTCGAGCCACACACGTCGTCGGGCTGCTCGAAGAAGTTGGCCTCTTGGACCAGGCGTTGCAGCGTATCCGCCGCGTCTTCCGGTAACTGCTGGCTGTCAATGGTCACATCCTGGGCCAGCCCTGGAAAATAGGCCAACCCCGTACTCTCCGTGGACAGAACTATGCGCATGACGAACCTCCTCTGGTCATGCCCCCCTCAGCCACACCGCAAGGGCTAGATCCCCCCTTGTCCCCCCGCTTGCGGGGGGATGGGAGGGCAATCCTCCCTCTTGTCCCCTCGCTTGCGGGGGGATGGGAGGGGGGTCTCAACAGACCCTACACCTTCACGCCGACCTGGCTCCAGGCATCCTGGACCGCCTTTAATTCGGCGCTCTTCGCCCCGTATAACGTACTCGCCTGAGCGAGCGTCCGCCGCGCGAAGCGGGTAAAGCCGGCCGTAGACCGCAACTGCGAGTCGCGCAGCGTCTCGTACCAGATGCGCCCCGCCTTCTCCCAGGCATAGCCGCCGAGAGCGGTGGCGACGAGGTAGAAGGCGTGGTTGGGGATGCCTGAGTTGATGTGGACGCCGCCGTTGTCCTTGAGCGTGCGGACGTACTTGCTCATGTGAGCCGGCTGGTTGTCCTTGCCCAACACCGGGTCATCGAAGGCCGTGCCCGGCGCTTTCATCGAGCGCAGGCCAATGCCTTGGAGGTGGGTGCCGTGGAAGAGTTCCTCGCCGATGATCCAGTTGGCTTCCGTCGCCTTCTGGTTGAGGACGCGCTGTTTGATCATGATGCCAAACACATCCGACATCGACTCGTTGAGGGCGCCCGGCTGCATGAGGTAGGCCAGCCCGGCCTCGTGTTCGGTCACGCCGTGGGTCAGTTCATGGCCGATGACATCGAGGGACGCCGTGAAGCGGCCAAACAGCTTGCCGTCGCCAAAGACCATGTACTGCGAGTCCCAGAAGGCGTTATCATAGCCCCGATTGAAGTGGACGACGCCCTTGAGGGTCAGGCCGGCATCGTCAATGGAGTTGCGCTCGAAGATATCGTAGTAGAAGTCCCAGACATGGCCCAGGCCATCGTAGGCCTCAGTAGCCGTCTGGTCCGCGGTCGCCGCCTGGCCTTCGCTCCGCACGAGTTCCCCTGGCAGGTTGGTATCGTTGTGAGCGTCATAGATCAGGCGGGTCTTGGTCGGCGTCGCCAGGGTCAACCGGCGGTCGCCACCACGAGGCGCGCGCCGCCGTTGGGCCAGGCGCATGGCGCGCATCGTGTTGTCCACCGCGAGCGTGTTCATGGCCTCGGCGCGCTGCTCCGGCGTGCCGTTGCGGGCGATATTCTCCAGGATGTCGGGCGGGATGATACACAGGATCGGGTGACGCTGAGCACAATCGCACATGGTATTCCTTTCTGGACCCTCAACGGGTACCCACTGTGCGGCGGCCTGACCGATGAACATAAACACGGGCATTAATCGCCGCCGGCCTTCGGTTGCACCGGCTTGTCGGGCGGCGGCAGGTGGAAGATAGCGCGCAGGATGTCGGCCGCGATGGGCGCGGCGACCTCGGACCCCTGGATGACCGTCGGCGGACCCTGGATGGAGGAGCCGTCCACCATGACGAGGAGCGCCACCTGGGGATTGTCAAAGGGGGCGAAAGCGGTAAACCAGGCATGGGTGGGCAGGTGGCCGTCCTTGTCCAGGCGGCACTCCTTCTTGACGTCATCCCACAGGCAGAACTCCGCTGTGCCCGTCTTGGCGCCCATCGTAATCTGGGTCGGCAATCCCGCGCCGGAGGCGGTGCCCAGCGGGGGGATCACGGTGCGGCGCAGCGCCTCGCGGACGATGTTGATATTGGCCGCACTGACGGGCAACTGGCGGATGACCTGCGGCTCGAAGGCGCGGACGATCTGGCCGTCGGCGGTCGCTTCCTGGTAGAGGATCTGAGGCTTGTAGAGCGTACCGCCGTTGGCGATGGCCGCCGTGGCGTTGAGCATCTGGAGCGGGGTCGCGTTGAAGAAGCCCTGCCCAATCGCCATGTTGTAGGTGTCACCGACGTACCACGAGTCGGCGTAGTTGAGGCGCTTCCAGCGGTCCCAGGCGTCGCCGTCCTGCGCCATCAACCCCTTGGCCTCGCCCGGCAGGCCGATGCCCGTCGGCTGGCCGAAGCCAAAGGCGCGGGCGTAGCGCGTGAAGCGGTCCAGGCCCAGGCCGATGAACTTCGTTGGCTCGTAGCCGCCCGCGACAATATAGAAGAAGGTGTCGGACGACTGCGAGAGACCTTCATAGACGGTAATGGAGCCGTGCCCCTCCTTTTTCCAGCAATAAAAGGGGGTGGCCTTACTCTTGTCGTCAGGGAAGTACTTGTTGGGCAGATAGAGAATACCCTGGCAGTTGATACGGGTCGTCTGGTCAATAACGCCCTCTTGCAGCGCGGCGGAAGCGGGCACAATCTTGAACACCGACCCGGTCGGGTAGATGGCTTCGATGGCGCGGTTCATCAGCGGCCGTTCCGGGTTCTGGCTTAGCTCGACATATTTGTCTACGTTGTCGGCGTTGATGCCGTCGGCGAAGAGGTTGTTGTCATAGCTGGGCACCGACACCATGGCCAGCATTTCGCCCGTCTGCGGGTTCATCACCAGGGCGACTCCCCGCGTCGCCTTGACCCGCGCCAGCCCCTGCTTGAGAATGCTTTCCACCGTGCGTTGCAGGTCCAGGTCCAGCGTCAAGACGATGTTGTGGCCGGGCGTCGGCTCGGTAGGCGTGCCGACGGTTTTCACCGCGCGGCCTGCGGCGTCCACCTCGATGAGTTTCCGGCCCTTCTTGCCGCGCAGCGCCCGCTCGAAGGCGTACTCCGCGCCAGCCAGGCCGATCTTATCGGTTAGCTCGTAGTCGCTGTCGCGCGTGATATAGAGGTCGCGCTGCTCGGCGGGAATATTGCCCATGAAGCCCAGGATATGCGCGACATCCGCGCCAGCCAGATACTGGCGGACCGGCGTCACATCTACCGTCACACCCGGCAGGTTGATGCGGTCCTGCTCAATCATAAACGCCAGGTCGCGGGCCACCCCCGACTTGACACGAATAGGTGTGTACGACGCACGGCAGGCTTCGGCGATGTACTCTTTGACCCCATGGGGCGTGGTCGGGCCGGGGGGGATGTACTTTGAGGCGATATTGCAGACATCGGCGTGGACGGTCTTGATCCAGGCCGCGTCCGGCGGGCGTTCCCCGCCCGGCTCGCCACTAGCCGGAATCGCCAGCAGCTTTGCCAGCCGTTCGAGCACCTGCGCCTGCTGGTCTTCGTCTTCGGGCAGGTCGGCATAGGTGATGAAGGCCGAGAAGCTGGGCTGGTTGCGGGCGAGGATACGGCCGTTGCGGTCGTAGAAGATACCCCGCGCCGCGTCCACGGTGCGGGGGCGCAGGCGGTTGACATCGGCCTGCTGGCGGTAGACGGCCGAGTCGAGGATTTGCAGCTTCCAGAGTTGGGCGAGAAGGACGGCGAAGACGAGGACGATGCCAAACTGGAGGACGAGGAAGCGGCCTTGGGGCGAGGGGGGAGGCGGGGGTGGGGGCGGTGGCCGCTGGCCCCAGTGCTGGGTTTTCGGGTTCTCAGGGATAAAATCAAACATAGTAAGGGCTAACTATAGACCAACGATGAACGCTACGGCATCCGCATGACCTCGCCCCCGGTGCGGCGGCTGACCCAGACCAGCGGGCGATAGCTCAGAAAGAGCAGCGCCACATTCCAGGCCAATGCCGGGCCAATGAGGCTCGACACAAAACCCCAGGCGGGACGGGTGGCCGTCGCCAACACCAGGGCATAGACGATGTGATACATAAACGTCGCCAGGGCCATGACGGCGACCTGCAACAGGGTGGCGCTGAAGGCGGCGCGGTGGACGGCCCCCGCCAGCAGCGCGGCCAGCAGGAGGGCCAGGGTAAAGGCGCCAAACGGTCCCCCAGAGAGCAAGTCAAGCAGGGCGCCCCCGGCGAAGGCCCACAGCAAGCCTTCCTCCAGGCCGCGCAGCAGGCTCCAGGCCACCATGAGGACCAGCATCAGGTCAGGCGGAGCCGACAGCAGCGGCAGCCAGGTGATGTGCAGCACGGTCATCAGCAGCGTCAGCGCCAGCATCAGGTAGATATTGGCCGACGTGGCAAACAGGCTGCGCGGACGGCGTGGCAGGCTCATCGGTCCTCACGTCCCCCTTGCATCCCCCCGTAAACGGGGGGATGCAAGGGGGGCTGCCCTTTACCCATCGCCCTTGACCGGCTCAAACTGGGTGATAACCAGGATCTGCTCCAGGCGGCTAAAGTCAACAATGGGCCGGACATCGGCTTCCTGGAATAGCTCGATGTCTTTCTGCCGTACGGCCACCACCTGGCCGATCAACTGCAAGGGCGGGAACGCGCCGCCCAGACCTGAGGTGTAGACGAGGTCGCCCGGCTTGAGGTCCGCGCCTTGCTCGACATAGCGAAGCAACAGCTTGCCCTCGCCCGTTCCCTGGACGACGCCCGTGACACGGGTGCGGGTGATGAGGGCGTTGACCGAGCTGGAGGCATCCGTGATCAGAAGGACCTGGGCCGTGCGCTCGCCGACGCCCTTGAGCCGTCCGACCAGCCCCTCCGGTGTTACGACGGGCAGGCCGTCACGCATCCCGTCCCGTTTGCCCAGGTTAATGGTTAGGACGGCCAGATAGCTACTGGGATCGCGGCTCACCACTCGCCCCGCCGCGAAGCCTTCGGCGCCCCGCTGAATCACATCCGCCCCCAGAATCTGGAGCGACGGGTTGGCCTGCTTGTAGCCCAAGGCGGCACGCAGCCGTTCGTTTTCGGAGGCCGCCTCGCTCAGCCGCACATTGTCCACGGACAGCCGCGCGACCTCCTGGCGTAGTTCAGCATTTTCCGCCTGGAGGGCATCGAAGCGGCGCACGCCCTCGACCACGGAGTTGACGCGCGTGGCCGCGGTGGTAAGCGGCTCGGACACCGCGCTGAACACGTCGGTCAGCGCGCGCTGGAGCGGCTCCAGCCGGCCCGCTTGCTGGAGGCCGTAGCCAGCCAGGACGAGGCCGAGGAGGGCCAGAAACAACCAGGAGCGTTCGAGAAGACGAATCATGAACAGTGGTCAGTAGCCCAGGGGGGCTCAGCGTGTGATGCTGCTGCGCTGTGTCGTCGCCAGCACCTTCTGGAGGGCGTCCAGGTCTTCGAGGACGCGGCCGGCGCCCTTGGCGACGCAGGCGAGCGGGTCCTCGGCGACATAGACGCGCATCTTCGTCTCGTCGGATAGGCGTTGGGCCAGCCCCTTGAGCAACGCGCCGCCGCCGGCCAGGGCGATACCGTGCTCCAGCAAGTCGGCGATGGGTTCGGGCGGTGTGTCGTCTAGCGTATCGCGCACGACCTCCACAATGGCGTTGACCGGGCCGCTCAGTGCCTCACGAATCTCGACCGAGCTGACTTCCACCTGCTGCGGCAGGCCGGTAATCAGGTTGCGGCCGCGCAGCACGCGCGTTTCTTCCTTTTCCAATGGGTACGCGGAGCCAATCGCCATCTTGACCCACTCAGCCATGCGCTCGCCAATGAACAGGTTATACTTCTGGCGGGCATAGGCGATAATGGCCTCGTCCATCTCGTCACCGGCGATGCGGATGGAGTTGCTGACGACGATGCCGCCCAGGGCGATGACGGCGACCTCAGTCGTGCCGCCGCCGATATCCACAATCATGCTACCCATGGACTCGGTGACGGGCAGCCCGGCCCCAATGGCCGCCGCCATCGGCTCCTCGATGAGGTAGGCCTCCCGCGCCCCAGCCGCAATCGCCGCGTCGTGGACGGCGCGCTTTTCGACCTCGGTGACGCCCGACGGGATGCCGACCACCACACGCGGCTTGGGCACAGGGCGGAAGCGGTCGTGGACTTTGTGGATAAAGTACTCTAGCATGCGCTGGGTAATGTCGAAGTCGGAGATGACGCCGTCGCGCAGGGGGCGAATGGCGATGATATTGGCAGGCGTGCGCCCCACCATCTCCTTCGCCTCCGCGCC
This sequence comes from Anaerolineae bacterium, assembly GCA_026129165.1. Taxonomy (GTDB): domain Bacteria; phylum Chloroflexota; class Anaerolineae; order Epilineales; family JAHCIE01; genus JAHCIE01. The sequence continues at coordinate 5,099 of JAHCIP010000067.1, read as the reverse complement.
AATGGCGAGCACCTTGCGTGTCTTTTTATCAATGGCGACGACAGATGGTTCGTTGATAACGATGCCCTGGCCGCGCACCATGACCAGGGTATTGGCCGTCCCCAGGTCGATACCTACGTCGCGGGAAAACATGCCCAGAAAGGCGTTGATGAGGCTGATCACAGGCTGCGGGCCTCCTGCCTGCTAACGATTCGGTTCAAGTCCACGAGCGCCGCTATTATAGCATAACTTGGACGTGCATAGTATATATACGCGGCGCAAACGCAGAAGGTATGTGAAGGGTGTGTGAAACACAAAAGACGGAAGTCCGGCGTCGGGCGACGCCTGGTCTTCCGTCCTCGGCTCTTCGGGGGTCATGGGCGCCGGGCCGAAACCTAGTCGTCGCGCTCGGTACGGCGGCGCTGCGTCTCAGTCTCGGTGATGACCTCGGGCGTCGCGGGCGCCTCTTCAGCCGCGACTTCCTCTTCCTCGACGGCCGGCGGCGCGACCTTCGCCACCAGTTCATCGCCGTCTGTTAGTACCTCGACGCGCTCCGGAACCTGGATATCACGGACATGGATGACAGCGTCATAGTCGGCCAGTTTGCTGACATCTACCGTCACCCCGGCAATCAGGTCGGCTGGCAGGGCGCGAATCTCGATCTCGGCCAATGCCTGGAGCAGGGTACCGCCCTGGTCGAGGGCTGGCGCAACCCCTTCCAGGTGGATCGGCACGTTGGCCGTAATCGGCTCGTCCATGGCGACGGCCAGGAAATCTACATGCACGACGCGCTGGCTGATGGGTTCGCGCTGAATGTCGCGCACCAGCGCCATCACGCCCTCGGCGCCTAATTGAATGTTAATCAGGCGGTTCATGCCAGCCCGCATGAGCGTCTGGTGCAACGCTCGCTCGTCAACCTGAATATTGGTGGCCGCTTTATGGTGACCGTACACCACGGCTGGAATGATGCCGGTGCGGCGCAACTGGCTCACCTTCTTGCCGGTGATGGTGCGCTGCTGGGCGGGAAGATCAATCTGTTGTGCCATCGAAAAACTCTCCTGGTAAGAATGCAACGCTTTATTATACTATTGGCAGGGGGAAATGGCAAACATTCGTGAACCTGCCCTACCTGTGCTAAGATGTAGCCATGCGACTGTTTCTTAGATCGCGCGGGGCTAAAGCCCCCGCACTAGGCATACCAAGCCCCGCTGGGGCTGGTCTTCTAGCCCGCAGGGCTTGGCTAGTCAAATCCGATGCCCTGAATGCCAGCGGGGGGGTAGCGAAGGGCGGTTGGTTCCGTCCCCTCCTCGGCCTGGCCCTCGCTCTCGCTGCCGCCGCCCTCTGCCTGGGCCTTCTCGTCCGTAGCGTCCTCACCACCTGGACTCAAAATCGCGGCATCGAAACCGCCTTGGCCCCGCATACGCCCCGGCTAGGGGCGAATGTAGACTGGCTCACTGTGGACGACGCCGAACTGGGCCGTCAGGCTGAAGCGGCCCGGACCGCCGACCTCACTCATGTCCGTCAGCGGCTAGAGTGGGGCAACATGGAGCCGACGCCAGGTGAGTACCAGTGGGCCGCCAGCGACCGCCTGGTGGACGCGGCGCAGGCGCACGGGCTGGGCCTCGTCCTGACCCTGGTCGGCGCGCCGGCCTGGGCACGCTCCCCAGAGGAGCAGGCCGCCCCTCTCGCCCCACCCGCCGACCCCGCCACGTTCGCCCGTTTTGTGGGCGTCCTGGTGAGTCGCTACCGAGGCCGATTGCTGGCCGTCCAACTCTGGGACAGCCCGAACCTGGCGGCGCGGTCTCATGGCGAGTTCATCCCGGCGCGGCAGTATATCGCGCTCCTTCAGGCGGCCTACCCGGCCGCCAAAGCCGCCGATTCCAGCGTGATCGTGCTCGGTGGCGGCCTGGCCGCGACGACCGAGAACAGCACGCGCAACCAGACCGATACGCAATACCTGGAATGGCTCTACCGCGCCGGGGCGCGGGGCCTCTTCGACGCTCTCGCCATTAAACCCTACGGCTTCTGGAGTGGCCCCGACGACCGCCGCGTGTCCCCCACGATCCTCAACTTCTCACGAGCCGTTCTGCTCCGCGAGACGATGACCCGCTACGGCGACGGCGCGACGCCCACGTGGGCCGTCGAGTGGGGCTGGAATACCTTGCCGCCGGACTGGGCCGGGCGACCCTCGCCGTGGGGGACAGACAGCGCCGAGACGCAGGCCGACCGCACGGCTGGGGCGCTGACCCGCGCCCGCGCCGAGTGGCCCTGGCTCCCCACTATGACCCTGATGAGCCTCCGTCCCGCCGCGCCCCCCGACGACCCGGTCTGGGGCTTCACCCTCCTCGACGCCGCGAACCAACCCGGCCCTGTCCTTCGCACTGTCCAGGCCGCCGCCGCCACGCCGCCGCCCCTGCCGGTCAGGCCCAGCCTCCCCTGGCCAACGCTCGGCCTGTGGCTCGCGCTGGTGGCAAGTGCGGGGCTGGCTGGGTGGCAAGGGGCGCGGGTGGCCTGGCGCGTGCCGTGGGGCGCGGCCTGGCACGCGTGGGATACGGCGCTGGCGCGGCTGGGCGAAGGCGGCAACCTCGCCCTACTGGCCGGCGTGGTGAGCCTGGTGGCCCTGCTGCCTTCGCCGCTGAACCTGGTCCCGCTGGCCGCGCTGCCCCTCCTCCTGGCCCGTCGCCTCGACCTGGCGCTGGCCGGTATTGTCCTGACCGCCCCGTTCTTCCTGCAACCGATACGGGTTGTCGGCGGCTCGTTGGCCCTGGTTGAGATTTTGACTGTGTTGACATTCGGCGTGTGGCTGGCGCGGGAGTTAATCATTGCCTGGACCAATTGCAACCCTCCCTCCGAGCTATTCAGAACCTTCGACGGTCATCCCGGACGCAGTGAGGGATCTGCTCCGAGAACTGCCCCAGAGGAGATGCTTCGCTTCGCTCAGCAGTGCGCAGCCTCCCTATGGGTTGACAGTCTGCTCGTTGGGATGGGTCGGACCTTCCTCCGCCGCCAACTGCCCCTAACCGCCCTCGACGTCTCCGTCCTGCTACTCCTGGTCCTGGGCGCGGTTTCACCCTTTGTCGCGCTTATGAACGGCGTGGCGGCGCGCGAGTTCCGCGTCGTCATCCTCGAGCCGGTCCTGTTCTACCTCGTCCTGCGGCGGGCGCGGTTGGGCGAACGCGAACTCCTGCGCCTGGTGGATGCGCTGGTCCTGGCGGGCGTGGGGCTGGCCCTGGGGGGCTTTCTGACCTACCAGGGCGACGGCGGTATCGCGGCCGAGGGCGTGCGCCGGCTGCGCAGCGTCTACGGCTCGCCCAACAACCTGGCCCTGGCGCTGGGGCGCATCCTCCCCATCCTGCTGGTCTTCCTGGTCTGGGGGCAGTCGCGCTGGCGGCGGGTCGGCTACGGCCTGGCGCTCGCGCCCATCGTCGTCGCCCTGTTTTTGACGTTCTCGACGGGCGCCTGGCTGCTGGGCGTCCCCGCCGCCTTGCTCTTCCTGGGCCTGGTCCAGGGACGGCGGGCGCTAGTCGGCGCTTTAGTCGTGCTGGCCGCTGGCCTCGTGGCGCTCCTGCCCTTTGCCACCACGGAGCGCGTGGGGCGGCTGGCACGCCTCGGCGACGCGCAGACGCTGGAGTGGCGGCGCTCGCTGTGGCAGTCGGCGCTGAACATGATCCGCGACCACCCCTGGTTCGGCGTGGGCCTGGACAACTTCCTCTATGAGTACCGCGAGGTCTACATCCTGCCCCAGGCGCTGGCCGACCGCAACCTGTCCCACCCGCACAACCTGGTCCTGGACTTCTGGACGCGGCTGGGCGTCTTCGCCGTCGTTGCTCTGGTCGTCGGCGAGGCTGCCTTCTTCCGCGCGGCCTGGCGGCTGTGGCATCGGCTGAGCGGCGACCGCCGCCTGCTAGTCCTGGCGCTGAGCGCCAGCATGGTCAACTTCCTGGCCCACGGGCTGATTGACAACTCGCTGTTCCTGGTGGACCTGGCCTTCATCTACATGCTCACGGTCGGTGTTATGAGAAACCTTGACGGTGGTCTATAATTACTGCATACCCCACTGAAGGTTAACCTCCCGAAGGTTCAGAACCTTCGGGAGGTTGAAACAATGTGCTATTACCAGGCGGGCAGCGTCGCCCGTTGAGTCTCGAGGAGGCGAGCATGGCTGAAGCAGAAGTCGTCCATCATGGACTGGAGAACATCATCGCGGACGAGTCCGCTATCAGTTGGTTAGACGGCCAGCGAGGCGTGCTGGTCTTTCGCGGCATTGATATTCGTGCCCTGGCGGAGCACTCCACGTTCGAGGAAACCGCCTATCTCCTGTGGTTTGGCCGGCTGCCAACCCAGACCGAACTGGACCAGGTCAGCCGACAGATGGCGCAGGAGCGCGGCGTTGACCCTCAAGTCTTTACGGCCCTCAAGACCGCGCCGAAGAACGCCGTCCCCATGCACGTCTTGATGGCGGCGCTGGGCCTGCTGGCGACCTACGACCCCGAGGCGAGCGACAACTCACCAGAGGCCGAAGTACGCAAGGCGCTGCGCGTGACGGCGCAGATGGCGACCGTTGTGGCCGGCTACCAGCGCATCCGCCAGGGCCTGGAGCCAGTCGCGCCGGATCCGTCGCTGAGCCACGCGGCCAACTTCCTCTACATGCTGCGCGGGGAGAAGCCGTCGGCCACCGAGGCGCGGGTCATGGACATCGCACTCATTCTCCACGCCGACCACGAGTTTAACGCCTCGACCTTCGCGGCGCGTGTCGTCGCCTCGACCCTGGCCGACCTGCACTCGGCGGTCATCGGCGCGCTCGGCGCGCTCAAGGGGCCGCTGCACGGCGGGGCCAACGAGCAGGTCATGGGGATGCTGCTCAAGATCCAGGACCCGAACCTGGCCGCCGGTTGGGTGCGCGACGCCCTGGCGAACAAGCAGCGCATCATGGGCTTCGGCCACCGCGTCTACAAGACCTGGGACCCGCGCGCTCTGTGGCTCAAGAACATCGCCCAGGACTTGGCCGATGACACGGGCAACCGCCAGTGGTACGACATCTCGCAGAATGTCGAGGACACGGTCATGGCCGAGAAGAAGCTCTACCCCAACGTGGACTTCTACTCCGCCTCGGTCTACTA
>JAHCIP010000066.1 GCA_026129165.1 Anaerolineae bacterium | reverse complement strand
ACTTCGTTCAGCATGACAGACGAGGGTAGGAGGTAACTCCCGTCGTTAATCCTTGCGGAAGCTGTACCCAAACCCCCGGTCGGTCAGCACGTACTCCGGGGTGCTGGGGTCGTCCTCCAGCTTCTGGCGCAAGTACCACACGTAGCGTTTGATGTAGTCCGTGTCGCCCAGATAGGCGTCGCCCCACACCTGGGACAGCAGTTGTTCGCGCGACAGCACCCGCCCGGCGTTCTCCACCAGGACGGCCATCAGTTTGTACTCGGTGGGTGTCAGGCTGACGGTCTCGCCGCGTTTGGTGACCCGCCGTTCTTCCAGGTCAATGGTTACGTCACCGACCTGGTAGAGGTGGCTGGGCCGCGCCGGTACGGTCTGTCGCGTGCGGTGCAGCACCGCCCCCACGCGCGCCGTCAACTCGGCGAAGCTAAAGGGCTTGGTCACGTAGTCGTCCACCCCCGCCGCGAAGCCGCGTATCTTGTCGGCCTCGGCGTCCTTAGCCGACAGCATGATGACCGGTACCTGCGACATCTCGCGAATGCGCGACACGGTCTCCCAACCGTCCATGCGGGGCATCATCACGTCGAGGATGATCAAGTCGGGCCGGTGCTCGTACATCTGCTGCAACCCGGCCAGGCCGTGCGCCGCCGTCAGCACCGTGTAACCGGCCTTCTCTAGCGACTGGCGCAAGAGAAGCAGTAGCGTCGTATCATCATCAATAATCAGAACTTTAGCCTGGTCGCGCTGGTTCATGGCGCTCCCCCAACGCGCTCCAACACCCAGGGGGATGGGCTGACCGGCTCGGCTAACTTGTGTGACTGTTCGTCGTTCGTCCATGGTCCTTCTTCCGTCTGGGGCGCGAGGGGCAGCGTGAAGTAGAAGGTGGACCCTTCGCCCGGCGTGCTTTCGGCCCAGATACGGCCTCCTAATGCCTCGACCAGGCCGCGCGCGATGTAGAGGCCCAGGCCGTAGCCGTAGGTCTCACGGTTATCGCCCTGCTCGACGCGGTGAAACTTCTCGAAAATATGGTCCAACTGATCGGGGGGGATGCCGACCCCGGTGTCGCTGACCGCGATGACAATGCCGTCCGGACTTACCTGGCTGCTCACCCGCACCGTGGTCTCCGGCGCGGAGTACTTAAAGGCGTTGTCAATCAGGTTGGTCAGGATTTCTTCGACGCGGTCGGCGTCGGCCCAGGCGATCACCGGCTCGGCTGGCAGCGAGACATCCAGGCAGCGAGCCGTCGCCGCGCGCACGTTTTGCGCGACGCGTTGGATGAGCGGGCGGAGGTCGAGCCGTTCCTGGCGTAGGTGCAGCCGCCCGGCCTCGATGCGTGATACGTTCAGGATGCCCTGGACAAGGCGGGTGAGCCGCTGCGTCTGGTCGCCGATGATCTGGAGCATGGTGCGCTGGCTCGGCTCGAAGCCGCCCTCGCTCATCAGCAATTCCACCGAGCCGTTGATATTGGTCAGTGGGGCGCGCAGTTCGTGGCTAACCATGGAGACGAACTCGGACTTGAGGTGGTCCAGGGCGGTAAGTTCCTGGTTGGCCCGTTCCAGCTCGTCGGCGCGGTCGCGGAGTTGTTGCAGCGCGTCCTGCAACTCGCTCGTCCGCAGCGCCACCCGTTCCTCCAGCGCGCGGTTGAGGTTGAGGATCTGCTCCTCGGCCCGCTTGCGCGCCGTGATGTCGCGGATGATCGTCGCGCTGCCAATCATACGGCCGGCGCTGTCGGTCAGGCGGTGGCTCGTGACTTCGACCACCAGCCGCTGCCCGTCGCGCGTGACGCGCTCCGTCTCAAAGTGGTTGACGAAGCCAGCTTCGGCCACGGTCTGCATGAGAGTCGTTGGCTCGCCCTCGGCCAGTCGTTCGGGTGGGACGAGGCTGTTGACGGGCTGGCCCACAATCTCCTCGGCTGACCAGCCAAACATTCTCTCCGCGCCCTGGTTCCACGACTGAATGCAGCCCGAATTATCCACACTGATGATGGCGTCGGCGGAGGCGGTGGTGATGCTAGCAAGGTATTGCTCGCGCTGACGCATCTGCTGTTCAATGCTCTCCTGCTGGCGCAGGTTACGGCCAATCCACGTCAGCACCCACCAGGTGACGAAGGGACCAATCAGCCCATAGACGAGCACGCCCTCGACAAAGCGGATCGTGGGGCCGCGCGGCTCGATCAGCCCCGCTTCCCAGAGTTGGTGGACGACGACGAAGAGGAAAATGAGGACCGGCAAGCCCCATCGCAGCCGCTCGATGGTTTCAATCGGGCGCATGCGTGTAATGACATTCATCGAATGCCTCACCTCTAGCCAGGCCTGGACAAAGTTTAGAAGATTGTGATTTTTCTAAATTATAGGCAGACGGAGGACGAAGGAGCAAGGACCAAGCCGAATCAACTTGCCCTGCTCCCCATAGCGGGACTATAATCCTGGCTACATCGAAGCGCCACCATCCACGACGATGATCTGGCCGGTCATAAAATCGGTGGCAATGACGCTCAAAATCGCCTGGGCCACGTCATCGGGCGTGCAATAGCGGCCTAGCGGGGTGCGGGCGACAGTTTGCGCCTTGAGTTGGACCGCGCGTTCCTCCCCCAGCCCGCGCGCGTGCCAGTCGGTATCAATGAAGCCGGGCGCGACGCAGTTCACGCGAATATCCGGGGCCAGGGCGCGGGCCAGCGACAGGGTCATGGTATGCACAGCGGCCTTGCTGGCCGAGTAGGCCAGGCTGCTGCCGCCGCCGCTGATACCGGCCACCGACCCAAGGTTGACCATGACCCCACCCCCGGCGCGGCGCATGACCGGCGCCGCCGCCCGGGCGCAGAAAAAGGTTCCCCGCACATTTGTGTCAAAGATAGGCAGCCAGCGGTCGTCGGTCAGCCCCTCCAGGTCGGCCAGTGGGACGTGCCTGGTGATGGCCGCGTTGTTGACCAGGATGTGCAGGCCGCCTAGCTCGCGCTCCACCCTGGCGACCATAGCGCGCACCGCCGCGTCATCCACCACATCGGCCTGGACGAGCAGCCCACGGCCCCCCAGGTCTTCGACGGCGGCGAGGGTCGCTTCGGCGTCGGCCTGGCTTTGACGGTAGTTAATGGCGACGACCGCCTCGGCGCGGGCCAGGGCCAGGCAGGTGGCGCGGCCCACGCCCATACTGCCCCCGGTCACCAACGCGACTTTGCCTTTGGCATCCATACCTGTCTCCTCATCCCGGTTAGGGGTCAATGGCGGCTGTGACTGCCATCTATTGTACGCCAACTCCGCATTCGTGTCATGTCAGAAAAAGGACTTATTGTGACCACCTTACCCGACACCTCGACCCGCGACGAAAGCCAAGACGAAAAGGCGGTATTCGGCCCCAATGGCCCCAACAGCGCAGTGGCCTGGAGCCGCCGCACCTCCATGCGGGCCGGGCTGGGGATGCGGCCGCCGCGCACCTTCAGCGCGCTGCGCCACCGCAACTTCCGCCTGTTCTGGTTCGGCGGTCTGATCTCCGTCATCGGGACGTGGATGCAAATTGTGGCGCAGGGCTGGCTGGTCTATGAGTTGACTGGCTCCTCGCTCTTGCTAGGCGTCGTCAGCTTCGTCGGCTCCATGCCCACCTTCTTCTTTTCCATCCCCGCCGGTGTCTGGGTGGACCGCTATAACCGCCGCACGATTCTGATGGCGACCCAGACGGTCCAGATGCTCCTGGCCTTCGCGCTGGCCCTGCTCACCTGGCTCAAAATCGTAGAGGTCTGGCATATCGTCGTCCTGTCAGGGATATTGGGTTTCGTCAACGCGATAGATGCGCCCGCCCGCCAGGCGTCCATCCAGGATATGACGTCGCGCGAAGACCTGATGAACGCCATCGCCCTCAACTCGACGATGAACAATCTAGCGCGTGTTGTCGGCCCCTCCATCGCCGCCGCCGCCGTGGCGATTACCGGCACCGCCTCGGCCTTCTTGATCAACGGTATCTCCTTCCTGGCTATGATCGGCGCGCTGTTCTTGATGCGCTTTCCGCCGTTCCAGCCCAATCCGAGCCGCGCCTCGATGTGGCACACAGCGCTGGAGGGTCTCGGCTATATCCGTACCCACCCCACCATCCTGGCGATGATTAGCCTGATGGGGGTGTCCAGCCTGTTCGGCATGTCGTACAATACCCTCATGCCAGTCTGGGCAGGGGATGTGCTCAAGATTGGGGTGACGGGCTACGGTTGGCTGATGACAGCCATCGGCGTGGGAGCCGTCATTGCCGGCCTCGCGCTGGCCTCGCTGGGAAACTTTCGGGCCAAAGGCGCCTTGTTGACCATTGGCAGCCTTGTCTTCCCGCTGTCGCTGCTGGTGATGGCCTTCTCCCGCTGGCTACCCCTCACTCTCCTCGCCCTGGTCATAGTAGGTTGGGGAACGGTCAGCCAGGGCGCGCTGACCAACACCCTCATCCAGTCTACAGTACCGGATGAGTTGCGCGGCCGGGTGTTGTCCATTTTCCTGCTGACGTTCTTTGGTTTTATGCCGCTGGGGAGCCTGGTGGCCGGTTTCGTGGCCGAACGGTTCAGCCCGCCCACTGCAATCATTCTCGGCGCGGCGGTAACGCTGGCCTTCGCCCTGTTCGTCGTCGTCCGCGCGCCGCGTCTGAGGGCGTTGGAGTGACAGACTTCTTGCCAGGGTTGGAGCTGGGCGGCCTGTTCTACCAGGAAGCCGTGCGGCCCATCCTGGCTGCCGCTTACCCCGACCTGGACTACGCCGCTGCCCTCATTGGCTACGGCTCGGACGTCATCGGCTTCGACACGCCCATTTCGACCGATCACATGTGGGGGCCGCGCCTCTACCTATTCGTCACCGAGGCCGACCTGCCCCGCCGCGACGCGGTCTTCCAGACGCTACGCCAGCAGTTGCCCGTAAGCTTTCGCGGCTACTCCACTCACTTCGGCTCGCCCGACGGCATTGGCGTCCGCCTCCTCCAGCCGGTCGAACGTGGCCCGGTGGACCCGCTGATCTGGATTCAGACCCCTCAGCAGTTTTGCCTCGACTACCTCGGCCTGGACCCCCTCGCCGGCCTAACCGCCCGCGACTGGCTGACGCTGCCTGAACACAAGCTGCTCAGCCTCACCGCCGGGCGCGTCTACCACGACGGACCGGGCGAGTTGACGGCTGTCCGCGCCGCCCTGGCCTACTACCCGGCCGACGTGTGGCTCTACCTGCTGGCGGCGCAGTGGGGACGCATCGTGGAGGAAGAGGCGTTTGTGGGACGGACAGGGGATGTGGGCGACGAACTAGGCTCGCGGGTGATCGCGGGCCGGCTGGTCCAGGCGCTGATGAAGCTGGCCTTCCTGTTGGAGCGCCAGTACGCGCCCTACAGCAAGTGGTTCGGCTCGGCCTTTGCCCGCCTGGCCTGCGCCCCGGCCCTCACGCCTCCCCTGGAGGGCGCGCTGGCGGCCGAGGGGTGGGGCGAGCGCGAAGGGTATCTGAGCGCGGCGTACGAGATGGCCGCTCGCCTCCACAACGGCCTGGGCATCACCGCTCCACTGGACCCGACGGTCCGCCCCTACTACGGCCGCCCCTACCTGACGCTGTTCGCGGAACGCTTTGCCGACGCCACTCGCGCCGCCATCGTGGATGAGGAGGTGCGCGGCTGGCCCCTCCTTGGCGGCATTGACCAGGTCTCCGACTGCGTCCCGTTGGTGACCCATGCCTCGCTCGCGCGAAAAATGGTCGTCCTCTATTGATTAACCAGGACAGATGCAAGGTCACCCCTGACAGAATACGGATGGGGAGGAAGGACGGATTAGAGGCTGACAGCGGCAAACAACCCCTTGACATACGAACAAACGTTCGATATAATGAAGACAGAGATACTCGTCTCAAGGAGCAATGGGCGTGCAGATAGCATGTGTGGTGTGGCCGGATCGAGCCGAGGCCGTGCGGAGGCTGCGCGCCTGGGAAGCGTGTCTCGACGCCCTGGAGGGCTTCTCGTCCATTGTCGAGGCCGAAGCGCCTGGCGTGGCTTATGTGGACATCACGTCCCTCGCGCCGCACTATCCCGACGTCGAAACCCTGGCCCAGGTGCTGGTTCGCACGAGCTACGCCGCGGCCAAGACCCTGCCCTCGGTTGGGGTAGCGGCCAGCGCCTTCGCCGCCCGCATCGCCGCTGAGGGGCTATCCCCAGGCGAGGTGGCCGTCTGGCCGGTCGGGGCCGAACGCGAACGGCTGGCTTCGCTGTCCGTGCGGCGGCTGCCTCTGGACGACGAGACGTTGGACAGTTTGTGGCGGGCCGGCCTGCGCACGCTGGACGAGGTAGGGCGGCTGCCTGCCACCGTCATCGCCAGTACCTTTGGGCCGACGCTGTGGCGCGCGCAACGGCTGGCGCGTGGTGAGTCCTTGCGCCCCCTGCGTCCCCGCCAGGTCATCCTGCGCGAAAGCTCCCGCCAGACCTTCGAGACCCCCGTCTACGACACGCTACGCCTGCGCGCCCTGGGCGCCATCCAGGTCCGCGACCTGGCCGACCGCCTGCGCCGGCGGGGACTGCGGTGCGCTCGCCTGCGGCTCACGGGCGAACTGATCACCCAGGACGTCTGGCAGTCGAGCCGTCTTCTCACCGACCCTTCAGCCGCCTCGGCTGTCCTGACGCAGCACGCTGACGAGGCGCTCACCGAGTGGCCGGTCGCGCTCGGCGTCCTCGCCGTCACCATCGCCCTCGACACCGCGCCCCAGGTCCAGACCCGCGAGACAGTCCTCAAGTTCCGCGCCGCCGGCGACCGCCGCGAGTAGCCCCGCTTCCGTCATCCATCACCTAATCTTCAATCTATTCCCGTGGCAACTCCACCGTAAAGGTCGAGCCAGCCCCCAGTGTGCTACTCACCTGGATGACGCCGCCATGCGCCTGGATGATCTGGCGAGTGATGTAGAGGCCCAATCCGAGGCCACTGTGGCTGCGTTCGCGGCCCGCCCGCTCAAATCGTTCGAAGATGGTCGTCAGGTGTTCCGGCGGGATGCCCAGGCCGTGGTCGCGCACCGCCAGGCGCGCCGTGGTGGGCGTCGGCTCCACCCTGACCTCAATGGGCTGGCCCTCGCCGTACTTAATGGCGTTGGTGACAAGATTGGTCACGACCTGGTCCATCCGCAGGCGGTCCCAGCGGCCGACCACCGGCTGGTCGGCGTGGAGAGTTAGCTCGCTGCCCGCGGCCTGCGCTTCCTCGGCGAAGCGAGCCACGACATCGCGGGCCACCAGCGCCAGGTCTAGCGTCTCTAGTTCGAGTTGCAGCCGGCCAGCCGAGATGCGTGACACATCGAGCAGGTTGTCTACCAGCTTGCTGAGCCGCTGCACCTGCCCCTGTCCCGTCTCCAGCAGCCGCACCAACTGGTCAGCGGGTAGGCCCGTCAGCGACCCCCGGCGGGCATGGCGCAACAATAGCTGGAGTTGGAGCAGCAGCGCGGTCAGGGGGCTTTTGAGTTCGTGGGAGGCGATGGACAGGAATTCGTCGCGCACCTGGATGGCGGCCTGGGCCTGCTGATAGAGCCAGGCATTGTCAACCGCCAGCGCCGCCCGGCGGGCCAATTCCTCGGCCAGCTTGAGATGACGCGGCGTGTGGCGCCGGCCAGACCGTCCCATCACAAACGTGAGGGTTCCAATGGGTCGGTCGCGCGCCACCAGGGGGACGACCATCTCCGACTTGAAGCCCAACTGGCGCAGGAAGTCGAGGTGCTGGGTATCGCGGGCCTCGGCGGCGAGCCGCGTGTCCGAGATATGGGGGTCGAACCACGAGTGGCCGGAGTGGAGCACCTTTGTAATGGTGTGGGTGGTGTTGAGGCGGAGCAAGGGGTAGCGGCGGCGCAGGTCGAGGGCCAGGTCTTCCTTGTCAGGCTCGACATGGGCCACCGCCAACCGCCGGATGACGCCGTCTTCCTGGAGAATATCCACCACGCACCAGTCGGCCAGGTAAGGGACGACGAGATGCACGAGACGGTCGAGGCGGGTTGCGTAGTCGAGCGGCGTCGCCAGGAGCGCGCCCGCCTCGGCCAGGAAGCGCTGCTCCTCCTCGGCCTGCCTGCGGGCTGAGGTCAATGTGCTGATCAAGACCGCGACAAAGGCGAAGACACCCAGCTGGAGGAGTTGTTCCAGTCCAAAGGAGAAAGGATAGGTGGGTGAGGACAGGAAGTAGTTCCCTGCTACCGTCGCGAGCACCGTGGCGGTCAACCCCGGCCCTAGCCCGCCATACCACGCGCTGATGGTCACAGCGGCGAAAAACAGTTGGAGCGGCGTGCGCGCCAGGAGAGGCTGCAGTAGGCTCGTCACCAGCAGGGCGAGGGCCACGGATATAACGGCGACAGCGTATGGTAGCCAGCGGGAGGGTAGCGAGCGACGCATAGTCGCCCTCCAGGTTCTACACGCGGTCTAGAACCCCAACTTCGATTGGGTCGGCGCCGTCGAGGGCGCCGGGGCTGTTGAAGGCTCCGACGGCGCCAGCGCCGTCCGCCGCGCCGACGGCCCGATCCACTGGGCGGCGTGGCGTGGCAGGTCAGCGAGCACGCCTTTCTTCAGCGTCGTCGGCGGCAGCGCGTGGATGAAGTTTTGGCCGTAGGTCTTGGTCAGGACGCGGCGGTCGAGGACGACGACAATGCCCCGGTCCGTCTTGGACCGAATGAGGCGGCCAAAGCCCTGGCGAAATCTCAAAATGGCCTGAGGTGTGGCGAACTGGTTGAACGGGTCATCGAACGTCTCGGCGCGGGCGGCGAAGACGGGGTCGCTCGGCACGTCGAAGGGCAGCCGCGTCACCACCAGGCAACTGAGGGCCTCCCCCACGACGTCCACGCCTTCCCAGAAGCTGCGCGTGCCGAGCAGCACGGCCCGTTCGTTGGCCTTGAACGCTTCCAGGAGGCCGCGCCGGCCGCCGTCGAGGCCCTGGCCCAGGACGAGGATACCTTCCTCGCCGAGCGGCTGGCCGATAGCGCGGTAGGTCTGGCGCAACTGGCTGTGGGAGGTGAACAGGACGAGGGTGCGGCCCTCAGTCGCCTTGCACAGCTCGACCAGCGTTTGTTCTAGCTTCTTCTGATAGTACGGCTGGGTCGGCTCGGGCATATCGGTGGGCAGATAGAGCAGGGTCGAGGCTTCATAGTCAAAGGGCGAGCCGACCACGTCCTCGATGCAGCCGTCCTCCAGCCCCAGCCGTTCGCGGATATAGCCAAAGTCCTCGCCCGTGCGCAGCGTCGCCGACGCCAGCACCACCGTCTCCTTCGTGCCGAAGAGGTGTTTGCCCAGCATGTCCCCCACATGGAGGGGCGCGCTGTTGAGTTCCACCGTGTCGCCGCGCGGCTGGACGCTCAGCCAGTAAATCGTATCCTGGCGGGGCTGCACCAGGATGTCGTGGACGGCCTGGGCCATGTCGCTAATGAGCCGTTTTCGGGCCGCCAACTCGCCGGTCCACTGCTGGTGGTCCGGCAGTTGGAATTTGGCGTCGTCTAGCCCCGACCAGACCTTGCCCAGCCCTTCGTTGATGCGCTTGAGCAGGGCCGACAGATCCCGCGCCTCCGTTTCGATGGGTTCCCAGTCGGGCGAGACGCGGCCGCCGTGAGTGAGCCGAATCTGGACATCGTAGGGTGTCTGGCCGCGCCGCTCGGCCAATTGCTCCTCCAGGAACCGCTGGAGCAGGTTGAAGATGGTAATCAGGCGCTGGCTGGCGCGGTCAATGTCGTTGTGCAGGCTGGTCAGGACGCGCTCGTAGGCAGCCTTCTCCTCGGGGCTGGCCTTGCTGGTGCGCAGGATGGCCCCCAGGTTGCCCAGAAAGCCGCCCCACTTGCCAATGGCAAGCTGGTGGCTGAGGTCGTGCAGGGCATCGGCGGCCTTGTTCTGCGTCAGTGTCAGGCCGAACTGCTCCGTCGCCCGCGCTTCCAGGTGGTGGGCCTCGTCAATGATGACGTGATCGTAGCTGGGCAGCAGGCGGTTGTCTACCATCAGGTCGGACAGCAGCAGGGCATGGTTGACGATAACCACATGGGCCGACTCGGCTTTGGTCCGCGCCCGCCAGTAGAAACAATCGTCGCCGCACACGTCGGGGTGGCACACGTCCTGATCAGACGCGACTTTGCTCCAGACACCCATCTCGTCGCCCATGAGGGCCAACTCGCCTACGTCGCCTGTCAGCGTCGAGGGCAGCCAGGCCAGAATCTTCGCCAGGACCCGCACTTCGGTGGTCGAGAGGTCGTCACGGCGGCGGAAGGCGGCCAGGCGTGTCTTGCACAGGTAGTTGCTGCGGCCCTTGAGCACTGCGCAGCGGAAGGCGACGGGCAGTATCTTCTGGAGATCAGGCAGGTCTTTGCCGAAGAGTTGGTCCTGGAGGTTGATGGTATTGGTCGAGACCACAACGCGCTCGCCGTTGCGTACCGCCCAGTAAATGGCCGGAATGAGGTAGGCCACACTCTTGCCCGTGCCTGTCCCCGCTTCGACCAGCAGGTAGCCGCCGTCGTTGAAGGCTTGGGCGACATCCTGGAGCATCTGGACCTGCTGCGGACGGTGCTCGTACTGGGGAAAGCGGCGGGCGAATACCCCTTCGGGGCCGAGCAGGGCGGCCAGCGTGTCCACATCGAGCATGGTGCGCTTCGACGCCTTTTCCAACGGCTCGTACTCGGTATCGCCCGACAGGAGGCCGACGCTGCCTGTGCGGAGCAGCCCCTTGGCGCGGAGTTGGGCGCCAATGCTGCCGCTGAAGGCGTTGCGCGTCTTGGCCCGCTCGGCATCCTGGAAGACGCCTTTGAGGGGCCAGTCAATGCGCTGCGTCAGGCGGTTGATCTCGCGCAGGCTGTCCAGGTCCAGGTTCTCGGCGCGGCGGACGAGGGCCAGGAAGAGGTCGCGGGCGGCGCGAGCGTCGTGCACGGCGCGGTGCTTGGTGGGGAAGGCGATGCCCAGTTCGGCCATGAGCGTCGCCAGGTTGTAGCGCGAGGCATAGGGAACCAAAATACTCGCCAGTTCGAATGTGTCAATGCAGGGGTGGCCGACCATGATGCCGGCGCGGGCCAGGTAGCCCAGGTCCTGCCCGATGCTGTGGCCGACCACCGTCGCGGGGCCGACGAAGCGTTCCAGGTTGCCCCGCACCGCATTGAGGTTGGGGGCGCGCCGCAGGTCATTGTCCGTGATACCTGTCAGTTGCTGGATGCGGAAGGGGATCGGCCGGCCGGGGTTGACCAGTGTGCTCCACTCACCCAGCGCCTCGTCGTCGCGGAATTTCACCGCGCCAATCTCAATAATGGCGTCACGGTCAACGCTCAGGCCGGTGGCTTCAATATCGAGGGCAACATAGACGCGGCTCATGCGGCGGCTCTCAATCTATCACAGGGGCTAGGGGCCAGGGACCGGGGGTCAGGGGCCAGAAATACGGAATACCAATACGGAATAGAAGCGCGGTTGGATTATACACGATTGGATACGTAGGGCAAGTTGGTGTGAATACCAAAAGACTTCAGCCCGCGCTAGACGGCTGAAGTCTTTTAATTGTCCGCCCGAGGCTGCCGCCATCCGGCTACTTAGGCGAAGCCCTGAGGGGCTAACATGGTAGAGACGTGACATGTCACGTCTCTACTTCGCCTGCCGAAGGCGAGGGTAGCCACGCAGAGCTACCCCTACGTCCCGCGCGACCTTGTCTATTCGGCGTCGGTCTGGCGCTTGGGCGCGGCCGGGGCGCGCTGGCCCAGGCGGGCGCGGACAAACGCCTTGATCTCCTGCTTGTTATCCTGCCAGAGATGCCACGCGGGCGGCGCCACCGAGACCAGGACAATCAGGACGATGATAGGCAGCAGATACTTGTCAATGTCGGGGATCCACTCGCCCAGGAAGTAGCCCGCCACCGTCACGCCGGCGCCCCATAAGGTACCACCGATAACGTTGAAGAACACGAAGCGGCCATAGTTCATGTGGCCGACGCCCGCGACGATGGGGGCGAAGGTGCGGACGATGGGCATAAAGCGGGCCAGGATAATCGTCTTACCGCCATGCTTATCGTAGAAGTGTTGGGCGCGGACGATATGCTTTTTGTGGAAGAACAGCGAGTCCTCGCGGTTGAAGAGGCGCGGGCCAACCCGCCGACCGAACACATAGCCCACCTGGTCGCCCGCGATGGCCGCGACAACGACCAGCAGGATGAGCAGCGGCAGGTCGAAGACCTTGTGGCCGATGACCTTCTCGGCCGCTGGCGAGGCCAGAATGCCGGCTGTAAACAGCAAGCTATCACCCGGCAGGAAGAAGCCGAAGAACAGGCCCGACTCGGCGAACACAATCAGGAACACACCCAGGTATCCCACGCTAATCAGAAGTTCTTTCAGGTCAAAATGAGGCACTCGTGTATACCTTTCTCTGCGTTGGTGGACAGCCTGGGTCCACCAACCGTGTCGCGCGAACCGCGCCCTGAACGGCGCGGCGCGAGAGGAGACAAGCGGCGGCGTTTAGGCCGCCGTGCCATGTGGCTCGTCTAAAGATCAGCACCGGGCGGCGTGTAGAGACCCTGCGCATAGATATAGGCCTCCACCGCTTCGGGCAGTTGGTATTTAATCGGCCGACCCTCGCGGACGCGGCGCTGAATATCCGACGAGGCGAAGGCGATGCCGGGGATGGGCACAAATTGAAGCGCGTCCCCCAGACCGGGGACGGCGGCTTCGAGTTGGGCCAGGTCCACCTCATAACGCGGGCGGTCCACCACCACCAGCCGCGCCAAGGCCCCCAGCCGCTGAGGCTGATACCAGGTGGGCAGGTTAGCCAGGGAGTCGCGGCCCATGATAAAGTAGAGGTCAGTGTCTGGCCACTGTTGGTGCAGATGCTCCAGTAGGTGGACGGTGTAGGACGGTCCCTCGCGGCGGATGTCAATGTCCGAACACTCAAAATACGGGTTCGAGCGCACGGCTATGTCTACTATCATCAGGCGATGGTCCGGCGACGACACCGTCTGGCCCAGCTTATGCGGCGGGGCGCCGGCCGGCATAAACACGACCTTGTCTAACTTGCACACGACCCGTACTTCCTCGGCCGCCACCAGGTGGCCGTAGTGGATGGGGTCGAACGTGCCGCCAAAGACGCCCACGCGCTGCCGAGCCACTTATTCCCACTCCAGTTCGATGATATCGGCGATGTGGACCGTATCGCCCTCGCCCGCTCCGGCCTCGGCCAGGGCCTGCTCGACGCCCAGGGCGGTGGCGATGCGGTGGAACCGTTCGACCGCGTCCGGGTTATCCCAGTCGGTGCGCCGCGCCGCCCGCTCGATCCGCGGGCCGGTCACACGGTACATGCCTGGGCTAACCTGCTTGACCTCGAAGAAGTCCTCGTCCACCTGCGGTCGCAGCACTGGCGTCTCCGCCAGCGGCTCCGGTTCGGGTGCGGTCGCCAGGGCCTGGGCCACGGCGCGTAACAGGTCGCGTACGCCCTCGCCCGTCGCGGCTGAGATGGCGTAGACCGGCAGGCCGCGTGCCTGCATGGCCGCCTGAATCGTTCCCCATTTATCCCTAACGTCCGGGATGTCCATTTTGTTCAGGGCCACGAGCTGTGGTTTGCGGGCCACGCGCTCATCAAAGGCGTACAGTTCGTGGTTGATGGTCTCGAAGTCGTCCAGAGGATTGTCGGACAGCCCGTTGAGGAGGTGGATCAGGACGCGGGTGCGCTCGATGTGGCGCAGGAACTTGATGCCCAGCCCGGCGCCCATGTGCGCCCCCTCGATGAGACCGGGGATGTCCGCCAGCACCATCACTTGATCGTCTATCTCGGCCACGCCCAGGTTGGGTTCGAGGGTGGTGAAGGGGTAGTCGGCAATCTTGGGCCGCGCCGCGCTGACGGCCGCCAGCAGGGTGGACTTACCCGCGTTGGGCAGGCCGACGATGCCCACGTCGGCAATGAGTTTGAGTTCCAGGGTAATCCAGCGCTCTTCGCCCGGCTCGCCCTTTTCCGCGAAGCGGGGGGCCTGGTTGGAGGCCGAGGCGAAGGCGGCGTTGCCGCGCCCCGCCTTGCCACCCTCCGCCACGACCAACTCCTGGCCCGGCTCAGTTAAGTCGGCCAGCAGGTTGCCCTCCGCATCGCGCACGACCGTGCCGACGGGGACGGCAATGCGCAGCGTTTCGCCGGTGGCGCCCTGGCGGTCGCTCCCGCCGCCATGCCCGCCGCGCTCGGCCTGGAAGTAGGCGCGGCGCTTAAAGTCAATGAGGGTCTGGAGGCGCTTGTCGGCGACCAGAACCACGTCGCCGCCGCGCCCGCCGTTGCCGCCGGCTGGACCGCCGCGCGGCACAAACTTCTCACGACGAAAGGCGACGATGCCATTACCACCGTCGCCCGCCTTTACCCGAATCTTAGCTTCATCAAACAGCACGTCTGAAACTCTCCAGCTTTTGCAGCGTAATGTAAAAGGATACTCAGAAGCGGAGGGGCGGTCAAGATATAGGCGAGAGGACCGAAGGTGGGGGCGAACCTGCGTGCCTGCCCTGGGCGAACATACCTTGAGTACAGGGCATAGGCGCAGGTTCGCCCCTACCCCGACGGTTATGTCAGGGGTAGTAAGTAGAAAGCAAGTAACGGACCGCTGTAGAGCACGGCATCCCACTTGCTTTATGTTGGTAAAGGTTGAGCTAATTACATTTGGTAACGACAGGTGGTAGGAGCGCGGTCGCCGCGCCCAGGGCAGGGTTTCTCTGCCCCTACCCCTGTTGTGGGAGGGAGATAGGGATGGGTGGTGACCTGGCGCAGACGCTGCGCAGTTTATTCCAACTACTGATCTGGGTGTCGCTCGTGGCCGGTGTGCTGGCGGCCGCTATGCTGGCGTGGACGTATCGTGATATCCGCCGCTTGCGGATACCGGCCAACGCCGGTTTCTTCGGCACGCTGCGCATCATCCCGCTGCGCGTGGCAATCTTCCTTGACCTGCTCGACCTGGCGCTGGACAGCTTCGCCGCGCCGGTGGCGTGGCTGGTCCTGCGCTGGCTGCGCCTCGACGGCCTCCGCGCGCCGGCCATTATCGAGGACTTGATTCCCGGCACGCAATTGATCCCTACCATGACCGTTCTCTGGGTCGCAGCCCGCGCCCTCAACCTGGGCGAACTACCGGCGAGCGTCGGAGACTATTGGCAGGATGCGACCCATCTCCCACCCGGCCAAGGCCAGGTCATCGAAGGCCGCACCGTCCATCGCTAAGCCGTGCCAGGTAATCGAGCGTTATATTCTGATTAGAAGCGCCAACGGCACGAAGACACAAAGGAAGTTTTTATTTTCTTGTGCCTTCGTGTCCTCGTGCCTTTGTGATTCGGACAGAACAGATAGCCTCGCTCACTGCCCGCTTTTGACGACAAACGAGTATAATAGCCTCTATTCTGACGCTCGTTCGACGTTACCGCCCAAGACCTTTAGCGTCTGGCCGACCCTAAAGGTCTCCTAAAGGGAGGAGACCTCCGTGTACGACATTCCAACCCTACGCGATGTGTATCGCGCCCGGCGGCAAATCCGCCCCTACCTGAACCCGTCCCCGCTGCGCCACTCCATCGGCCTCAGCGAGTTGCTGGGCGCGGAGGTCTGGGTCAAGCACGACGGCATGCTGCCCACCAGCGCCTTCAAGGTGCGGGGCGGGGTCAATCTGGTCTCCCAGTTGAGTCCGTCGGAGCGCCAGGCGGGCCTGATTTGCGCCTCGACGGGCAATCACGGCCAGTCCATCGCCTACGCGGGGCGCCTGTTTGGCGTGCCCGTCATCGTCGGCGCGCCCGCAGGGGCCAACCCACTTAAAGTGGCGGCGATGCGCGCGCTCGGCGCGGATGTCCTGCTCCAGGGGCGGGACTTTGACGACGCCCGCGAGAACGTTGAACGGCTGGCTCAGCAACACGGCTATCGTTATGTCCACTCCGGCAACGAGCCATTACTAATCGCGGGGGTGGGGACGCATACGCTGGAGATTGTGGAGGAGCTACCCGACGTGGACGTGGTCATCGTGCCCATTGGCGGCGGCAGCGGCGCGGCGGGGGCGTGCATCGTCGCCAAGTCGGTGGACCCGCGCATCCAGGTCATCGGCGTCCAGTCGTCGGCCGCACCGGCCGCGCACCTATCGTGGCAGGCGGGCGAACCTCGGACCGCGCCGATGCAGACCTTCGCCGAGGGATTGGCAACACGCACCAGCTTCGCCCTGCCGCAGCAGATTCTACGCCACCACCTGGACGACTTTCTCCTGGTCTCCGACGACGCGCTGCGCGAGGCCATCGTTCTGATGCTCGAACACACGCGCAGCCTGACCGAAGCGGCTGGCGCGTCGCCGCTGGCGGGGGCGTTGACCATCCGCGACCGGCTGGCGGGCAAGCGGGTGGCCTTGATTCAAAGTGGCGCCAACATTACGCTGGCGGGGCTGCGGGAGGCGTTAGGCGTTTAGGCAGGACCTGACTATAATCGGTGGAGATAGGGATAGGATGAGTGGGAAGGTTACGAAGGGTCGCATGACCGAGTAGCCTGGGAAAGGACAGAGTCAGCTATGGCGAAGCAAAGTAGACGGACGGGGACGACAGCCAAACGGAGCGTGGGGACGATACGAGTGGTCTGCCCCCATTGTGGCAAGCGCGTGAGCGTGCCGGCCAAACTGGGTCTGGGTCAGGTCTCGTTCCCGTGCCCCAGTTGTCGCGTGCCGATTAATCGGGCGCTTATTGAGGCCGTAGCTGCCGACCAGGGCGAGGCCGAGGCCGAGCCGGCGGCCCCCACCGAGGAAGCTACCCCGCCCGAGAGTTAGCCCCCCAGAGAGCAAACGTAGACCTGACAGGATTTGAGAACCTGTCAGGTCTTTGTATGATCAGTACCTGGCTAGTGTAATTTGACATAGGCTGATAGCAGTACTAAAATTTGACGTTGGTGGGCGTCCATGAGCGCCTGACTCTGTGAATTTGTGAAATTTTGTTAAGAATAGCTCTAGATAGAGAACCGACAGCATGTCCCCGGTTATATCGTCTAAACTGTCCGCTTCGGACCTCGTAGCGCCGTCTGGAGAGCGCGACGGTCTGGAGACAGCGCTGGCATCGGTCTGGCGTATCGCCCAGCATCGCGGGGCGGACGGTCTGGCGCTCTACGCGGTGGACCAGAGAGGCGGTCTCTATCTCCAGGCCGTTCAAGGCTCGATCAGCGTTCCGCCTCGTATCAGTCCTCCACCAGCCACCCCCTCATCTCCGCCCCGCCAACGTCTTTACTGTCATCTCCCCATCCCTGGCGCACCACATCTGACTCACGCGCTGTGTCTCCCCTTAACGGGAGGACCGACGCTGGTCGGTTGGCTGGTCCTGGCCGTCCGTCCGGCGGCGGCGCTGCGCCGCCGGGCCAGCCGGCGCCGGCTGCGCCTGGCGGCCGACGGATTGGCCTTTGCCCTCCTTGCGTGGCGCTGTCAGGCTGAACTCGCAGCCGCACGCCAGTGGCTGGACGAAGCCCAGGCGGGCTTGGTCGTCCTCGATGAACAGTGGCGTATCACGGGCCTGAACCCGGCCGCGGCGGCAATTCTGAATAGGTCGCCCGAAGCGGTGACGGGGCAAGGCCTGGCCGCGGCGTTGGGCCAGGCGCACGCCGATGAGTTAGCCCGCCTAGCGGCGCAGACTGAGGCTGGCAACGATCGTCGGATGATCGAGGCCCACCTTTCGCCCCAGAAGCGCGACATGTTGATGGGAGTGGCTCATCTACGACCGGGTTTTTTGGTGAGCCTATTGGATGTAACGGCCCTCAAGGAGATGGACCGTCTGAAAAGCGAAATTGTGGCGAATTTTTCGCATGAGCTACGCGCGCCCCTCGCCTCCATCAAAGCCTACACCGAGCTACTGCTGCACTACCATCGCACCGAGGGCGATCTGCCAGAGCAGTTCCTAGCCATTGTCAATGAGGAGACCGACCGCCTGACGGAACTGGTCAATGAGGTTCTCGACCTGTCGCGTCTGGAGGCGGGCCACCTGGAGATGGAGTACTCTCAGGTGCCCCTGCTCTCGCTCGTCGAAGAAATTGTGCGCGTCCTTCATGTCCAGGCGCAGGCCAGGGGCATCCAGATCGAGGTCGAGGCGGCCCACGCTCTCCCCCATGTGTGGGGGGACCGCCAGTTGTTGGGGATGCTGCTGCGTAATTTGATTATCAACGCCATCAAGTACAATCGACCGGACGGCTCGGTGCATATCAGCCTGGATGAATGGGCCGATAGCGAGGGGCGGCCCTATACACGTGTCCGGGTTCATGATACAGGCGTCGGTATGGCTCCCGATGCCCTACCGCACCTGTTTAACAAATTTTACCGCGTGCGTTCGACCACCGAGTCCGGCATCCAGGGCACAGGGCTGGGGTTGACCCTGGCGAAGGCGGCTGTGGAGGCCCACCGGGGCCAGATCACAGTCAGCAGCGCGGAGGGGATCGGCTCGGAGTTCACCGTACTCTTACCTGTGACGTCACCGGAGACGTCGCAGCCCACCAGTCAGCCGGCGGATAGGCCGGTTCAGCCATCCATATAGAGGGAAAGATGACCACATTGACTCTGCCGGAGACAGTGCAGTCCAACCAGGCCGGGGGCAAAATTTTGATTGTGGACGATGACCAGCGGCTGGGCGATGCGCTCATGCTCTACCTGAAGCGCACTGGCTACAACGTCGCCATCGCGTATGATGGCGTGCAGGGCTTAGAGGCCTTCCAAACCTTCCGCCCCGATCTCGTCCTGCTGGACGTGATGATGCCGCGTCTCAATGGCTGGGATACCGCCCGCCGGCTCCGTGAGATGTCCTACGTTCCGATCATCATGTTGACGGCGCGGGGCCAGGAGAACGACCGGGTGACGGGCCTGAAGCTGGGCGCGGATGATTATGTCGCTAAACCCTTCAGCCTGCGTGAACTCGAGGCGCGCATTGAGGCGGTGTTGCGGCGAGCGCGTCTGGCCGAGATGGCGCGGAGTGGGCCTCTGTATCAGGATGGCTATCTGACGATTGACGCCTCGGGCTGGGATGTCACCCGTGAGGGGCAGCCAGTCGACCTCACGGCGACGGAGCGCAAGCTGCTGTTCCTGCTCGTCGAGAACACCGGCAGCGTCTTGAGCGCGGATACTATTTTGGAGAAGGTGTGGGGTAAGGAGTATGCCGACCGGCCCGAGTATGTGAAGCTGTACATCTGGCGGCTGCGGCAAAAGCTGGAGGTGGACCCCACGGCCCCGCGCTATATTGTCACGGAACGCGGCCGGGGTTACCGCTTTGTCCCCGCCGAAGGCGCGCAGATGCGGCGGTGAGACCCCGCGCCCTTCAGGGCGCAGCGCAGGGCCAAAAGACGCCCCCTGGTCTTCGAACCAGGGGGCGTTGCCTATCTATGGGGTGGCGGTCGGCCGGGGCGTCGCGCCCTGGGTCGGTGCGGGCGGCGGGGCAGGAGTGTCCGTCGCTGCTTCCGACGCGACCGGTGTCGCGCTGGGGGCCTGGGGTGGTGCGGGCGTAGGCGAGGCCGGCGGGCGGCTCGTCGCCGTCGGCGCGGACGTGGGCGCCGGGGCGCTAGTCTCCGTGGGCGGCGGCGAGGTACGTGTCGGCAGCGGGACGGGCGTGCGCTGCGGCCGCGGCTGGGGCGTCGGCGTCGCGCTGGGCGGCGGTGTCGGAGTAGCCGACGCGCCGGGGTTGCTAATCACCGAGCCAGGCGTATTCGTCGCGGAGGCCAGCGGGCGGGCGGTCGGCTGGGGCGGACGCGAGATGGGCGTGTCCGTCGGCGGGGCGGCCGTCGGGCTGGGCGGCACAGGGTAGGCCGGCGGCGGCGCGGTCGGCGACGGATAGCTGGCCGCCGCCACGGCGACTACAGCGGTTCGTGTCGGCAATGGCAGCACAGCCGTGGCTGTTACCAGCGGCACAGGCGACGGCGGCACAGGCGATGGCGGCGCAGCGGTCGCGCTGGCGACGCTGGCTGGTCCATCCAGGAAGCGCTGGGTTGGGACGCCAATAGGCGCGATCCGCGTCAGGGTGGCCGAGGGCGCCAGGGTCAACGTGGGGCGCGGCGCGGTGGCCGACGGGCTGGGGTAGGCGGACAGGCCGCTGCTGAACTGCGTGGGTGGAGCGGGGGTGGCCGTCGGCTCGACAATGGTGATCTGGAGACCGAGCGCCACGGCTTGCGCCTGCTCGCGTTTCGCCTCCTGGATCAGCCCTTCGGCCTCGGTGGTCTGCCCGCGCGCGGCCAGGGCTTCGGCCTCCTGGAGACGTTGGGCGGCCAGGCGCGCGTGGAGTTGGGCGCGGTCAAATGGATTGAGCGCCAGTACCAGCCGCACCTGCTCGCCGGCGCGTTTGACCGAGTACAGAGGCTCACCTGGCAGGCTGCCAGCGGCAAAGGTCGTCGTGGACAACCAGACCGTCAGGAAGAACAGCAGGGCCGCGCCCGTGACGAGACGGGGCGCCCAGCCGGCCAGCCCGCCTGACAGGGACTGGATTACCCTGGCCCAGACCGAGCGCAGCCCGGCCAGCCCGACCGCGGCGGCCTGGGGGGCCGCGGGGCGCAGGCTGCCATGGCCATTGACCCCGCCGCTTAGGGCAGGGGCGGTCGCCGGGGTTGACTCTGGGATGGGCGCGTCCATCAACTGCCGGCGCAGGGCCGCCTTGAAGGCGGGCGCGGGTTTGGGCGGCGCGGCTCGCTCCAGGAATACGGCCATCTCCAGCAACGGCTCCAGTTCAGGAGCGTGCTCTGGATAACGGGCCAGACAGTCTTCAATTGTGGCCGCGCCCGACTGAATGTCTTCTAAACAGACATCCAGTATATTAGCGAGGCTCATCCTCTATCCCCCAATGAATCATGCCACGCAGGGTCGCCAGGCCCCGGAACTGCAGACCACGGATGGCGCCTTCGCGCTTGCCCATGATACTCGCAATCTCGGCTGTGCTGTAGCCTTCGATAAAGCGCAACACAATGACCTCTTGCTGCTCGTCCGTCAACTTGCTCACGGCCTGACGCAACTGCTCCGATGTAAATAACGCTTGCAAGGACTGGTCCGGAAGCTCTTCGTCACTCGGTCGGATCTCGTCGCCACCGTCAGTCCCCTCCAGAGAGACGGTGTCGCGCCGCGCCCGGTGGTAGTCTACCACCAGGTTGCGCGCGATGCGGAAGAGCCAGGCCGAGAACGGGTGTTCCCGCCACTCATAACCACCGATGGCTTCCCAGGCCCGCAGGAATACCTGCGCGGTCAGGTCTTCGGCTTCCGAGCTGCTGCCGACCTTGTAGTAGACGTACTGGTAAATCTTCGTCACATAGCGGTCGTAGAGCAGGCCAAAGGCTTCCCGATCGTGGCGCGTGGCGCTGACCGCCAGTTCCTTCTCCTGAAGAAGCTCTGGCGTTCGGCGCGCAGCGCCCGCCGTCACATTAGATAACGACGGGAACTCAAATGTGTTATGAGCTTCAGGCGTCGCGTCGAAGATGGCCAAGTTGGTCCACCAATGCGATGGTCCCCGCGCAGCCGGTCCGCAATTGGGCCAGCGGCAGGTGTTCCATCACGGTATGCGCCAGGCGGTCGTCGCCTGGGCCGAAGCCAATCGTCGGGATGCCTACGGCGGCGGTGTGACCGCCATCCGTAGCAAAACGCCAGATCATAACTGGCCCCACCTCGTCCAGCGTCTGCGCCAGGGCAACCTGCCCCGCGCGGACCGCGGGGTGGTCGGCCGGGGTGACAAAGGACGGGAAGATGGCCGGCAGCACGTGTTCGTACCCGGTATAGGCTTTCAGGGGTCGTTCAGCAATCACGACCTCGCCCCGCGCTTCAGGGTCGAGGCAGCTTTGCAGGGCGTCGTTGAGCCGCGCCTGGACCCTCTCAGGCGTATCCGAGGGCACGTTGCGGTAGTCCAGGACAACGGTCGCCTCCTGCGGGATGACATTGGCGCTGGTATTGTCGGTCGAGTACAGGGTGGGCGCGACCGAGGACGCGCCAAACTCGCCCTCCTCCACCATCGGCAGGCTGGCTAGCTGCCCCAGGAAACGCGCCAGGCTGTAGTGGGGGTTGACAGCTAGATGCGGAACACTGGCGTGGGCGGCGCGGCCGTGGACGGTGGCGTGGAGTTCGACGCGGCCCCTGTGCCCACGCGCCAGGCGTAGGTTCGACGGCTCGCCAATGAGCGCGATGTCGGCCCGCAGCCACTCCAACAGCATTATGGTTCCCAGCCCGCCCACCTCTTCCATGACCACCGCCGCGACATGAACATCGGCGGGGAAGCGGTAACCGGCCTGCTTGAGGGCGGCCACGGCGTAGACCTGGGCGGCCAAAGGCCCCTTGATGTCTACTGTGGCGCGGCCCCAGATGGCGTCGTCATGGATTTCAGCGCCAAAAGGCCGGTGGGGCCAGCGCGCCGGGTCGCCGACGGCGACGTGGTCCATGTGGGTGTTGAGCAGGAGCGACGAGCCGTCGCCTGCACCGCGCATCGTCCCGACGACGTTGCCGGCCTGGTCCACCCGGACCTCGTCATAGCCCAGGCGCTCCATCTCGGCCTGGACCAGCGCCGCGACCTGCCCCTCCTCGCCCGGCAGGCTGGGGGTCTGAACCAGGCGCTGCGTAAACAGGACGAGGTCGTCCCAGTGCTGGTCGGTAAGCTGAACGGGGCTTCGGTCAAGCATGTGAAGACTCGTGAAGACCGGCTAAGGTGTACATGAGACCAGCCGTGCGCGTTGTGCTGGCTGGTCTCCCACTCTCAATTTTACTGTAATACTAGACGTTAGTAAAGCTGTGAAGATATGCGCCTGCCTGACGAGAATCAGGCGGATGAACTCCGAAGAAGATAACGTAGCACGGCTGCCATTTTATACGCGCCCTGGGCTATTTGTTGTGGCCTCCGCGACCTCACTATAATCAAAGAGGCCGGTCTACAAGAAGAGGCCAGTCACTTTCGTGACCGGCCTCGGTGTCCAACTATCAGATTGTAGTGGTCGCTAACTGGCTTAGAGGCTGGAGCGACCAGGAGCCATGGCGCGGACCAGGAAGACCAGGATAATCGCGCCAACGGCGGCGATGAGCAGGCTGACCGGGTCTAGACCCTCGACCCCACGACCGGTCAGCAGGGTGCTGAGCCAGCCGCCCAGGATCGCGCCCAGGATACCGACGACGATATTCGTCACCCAGCTCTGGTTGCCCTTGGTGACCATCTCAGCGATGAAACCGGCGATCAAACCGATCAACGCCCAAACCAACAGAGTAGTAAGCATCTCTTTTCCTCCTTGTTCAACACTAACAACAGATAAGGTGTTAAGTCCGTGCAACTCTGACATAGGATGGTGTTG
>JAHCIP010000065.1 GCA_026129165.1 Anaerolineae bacterium | reverse complement strand
TGCAAGTACTGGCCGATGGTCATGATGTCGACGTCGTGAGCACGCAGGTCATCCATCACCTGCAGAATCTCATCCCACGTCTCACCCAAGCCCAGCATGATGCCAGACTTGGTCAGCGCCTCCGGGTCCATGCGCTTGGCGCGCTGCAGCAGTTCCATGCTGCGCATGTACTTAGCTTGCGGGCGCACCGTGCGATATAGGCGCGGCACGGTCTCGGTGTTGTGGTTGAGAATCTCCGGCTGGGCGTCCATGACCGTCTTGAGGGCCGTCTCGTCGCCTCTGAAGTCGGGGATCAGCACCTCGATGGAGATGCCAGGTACCAGTTGGCGGGTGCGGCGGATGGTGCGGGCGAAGACCGCCGCGCCGCCGTCGGGCAACTCGTCGCGGTTGACCGAGGTGATGACCGCATGCTTGAGGTTCATCTGCTGGATGGCGCGCGCCACCCGCTCCGGCTCCATGAGGTCCAGCACTTCGGGCCGCCCCGTCTTGATGTTACAGAACCCACACGAGCGGGTGCAGGTGTCACCCAGAATCAGGAATGTCGCCGTCCCCGACCCCCAGCACTCGCCAATGTTGGGACACATGGCCTCCTCGCACACCGTGTGCAGGTTTAGCCCGCGCATCGTGTGCTTAATGCCCGCATAGCTCTCGCCCCACGGGGCGTGGCCTTTGAGCCATTCCGGCCGTCGCGTGTGCAGAGGAATATCCGCTGTATTGACCGCCGTACTCTTTACCGCTTTGACTCGTTCCGTCATACATCCCTACCCCTATTTCTTAATCCTTCTCTTCCAATGGCTGCCAGTGGCGCAAGAACTGGGTGAGCAGCCGCACGCCGTAGCCCGTCGCGCCTTTGGGGCCGAGTGGGTGCGAGGCGGTATGGTAAGTCATCGAGGCGACATCCAGGTGTGCCCAGGGGAAGTTACCCACAAACTCCTGGATGAAAATCGCGCCAACCCCTGCGCCGGCCGGAGCCGGCTGCGTTGCCGCCGAGTTGCGCATGTCGGCCACATCGGAGTCGATGACCTCGCGGTATTCGGGAAACAACGGCAGCCGCCAGACGCGCTCGCCCGTCTCCTCGCCCGCCTGGAAGAGTTGCTCCGCCACGCGGTCGTTATTGCTGAACAAGCCGGCTGCGGACCGGCCCAGCGCGACGAAAATCGCCCCGGTCAGCGTCGCCAGGTCCACCATGGCCTGGGGGGGAGGGGTGAGCGTCTGGGCATAGCTCAGGGCGTCGGCCAGCACCAGCCGGCCCTCGGCGTCGGTGCTGATAATCTCAATCGTCTTGCCGTTCATAGCCTTGAGGACGTCGGCGGGCTTGATGGCGTTGCCGCTGGGCATGTTCTCCGTGGCCGCGATCAGGCCGACGACGTGGAGAGGTAGATTTAGATCACTAGCGACCTGCATGGCCCCCAGCACCGCCGCCGCGCCAGCCATGTCGCCCTTCATGAGTTCCATACGCATGGCGGGCTTGATGGAGATACCGCCTGTGTCGAAGGTAATGCCCTTGCCGACAATGACGACCGGCGGCTCGTCGGTCGGCCCGTGTTCCAGGATGATAAACTTGGGCGGCTCCGAGCTGCCCTGCGCGACGCCGAGCAGGGCGCCCATGCCCAGTTCAGCCATCTGGACCTTTTCGAGCACCTTGACCGTCAGACCGGGCCGGTCGGCTGCCACCGCCATCGCC
This sequence comes from Anaerolineae bacterium, assembly GCA_026129165.1. GTDB lineage: Bacteria > Chloroflexota > Anaerolineae > Epilineales > JAHCIE01 > JAHCIE01. The sequence continues at coordinate 21,561 of JAHCIP010000065.1, read as the reverse complement.
GCCTCCGCGAACTTGGCCGGCGTCAGGTAGTTCGGCGGCTGGTTGACCAGGTCGCGGGCCAGCTTGGCGCCTTCCGCGATGGCCTGGCCGATGTAGGCCCCCTTGCGTTCGGCTTCCATCTTCAGGTTGTCAATTTCCACCAGGGTGAGCTTGTCCAGGGCCGACTTCGGCCGGGCGCCCGACTTGTAGTCGTCAAAGCGGTAGGTCGCCAGCAGCGTGCCTTCGACCACGGCCTGGGCCGCCGAGGTTGGGTCTAGCAGCCCCGCGCCCGCGCCCTGCGTCACCGTCGCCACATGGCGCACCCCCATGTCCTGCGCGCGCTTCGCGCCGGCCGCCGCCGCCCGCCGCACCGCGTCCAGCCCGAACTCCGCCTGTGTGCCGATGCCGACGACAATCACACGCGGCGCCGCCAGCGCGCCCTGCGTGTAAAACACGGCGGTCTCGCCGACTTTGCCCTTGAAGTCGCCCTCTTCGATGGCCTGATGAATCAGACCTTTCAACGCGCGGTCAATCGCGCCCGTCGCCCCGCCCAGCGCGCCGGGGTCCTGGAAGACGTTGACCATCACGGCATCGGCCTGGGCTTCCTCGATGCGACCACTGTGGATTTCGATTTGCATGTGCGCCTCTATTCCAGATGAATTAAGACAGAATCAACCAGAGTATAAGCCGGAGACAATAAATCCTCAAGCTCCCCTATGGCTGGTCTGTCTCCGGCGGACGGACACGAACTCGATTCTGGGAAGCTGTGACTATGGCGCCTGTAGCAAGTACGTCTCCATACTGAGCCAGTATTGTAACACAGATGGGGCCTTGCTGTCTGGCCGAGAAATCAACGAGGCGGATCAAGCCGGCATGGGCTTTGCCGCGCACGATCACCAATTCGCCAAAGTCCTTGTCAATTGTAACTAGCACACGACCTGCAGCGTAAGCCCGCTCAAGAATCTCCTCATCGCCTGGGTCCTCTCCCCAATCAGCTACGGCGACGACATCATGCCCTGCCGCTTCAAGCTGTGTACGTGCCCCGGCCCACACGGAACTATCCAAGAGTAACTTCACGGGACGACTTCCAGAATCAATGGTTCAACACGTTCATGGCCGACCAGACGACGGGCGTAAACCAGGCAGGCGCGGATGTCGCCAGGTTCCAGCCAGGGATAGCCCTCCAGCAGCGTCTCAAACGTATCCCCTGCCGCCAGCATCCCCAGAACATGTTCGACCGCTAGCCGACGCCCGCGAATGATGGGCTTACCGCCGAAGATGCGTGGGTTGACCGTAATGCGTTCCAACAGCGCCTGTTCGTCCATCATCCGCTCTCCTAATCTGCTGTCGTTTCGAGGCGCTGGACCGCCGCCACTTCGCCCTCAGCCGACGGCGCGCTGCCCTCAATCCAGTACTCACCGCCCGCCCAGACCTCTTTCTTCCAGACGGGCACAATCTCCTTGAAGCGGTCAATGGCGTACTTGCAGGCGGCGAAGGCGTCGGCGCGGTGGGGCGTCGAGACGGCAATGACGACACTGGCCTCGCCAATCTCCAGCCGGCCGACCCGGTGGACCATCGCCGTTCGCGCGCCTGGCCACTGGGCCTCGATTTCCGCCCCAAGCTGGGCCATGACCTTCTCGGCCATGGGCGGGTAGGCTTCGTAGACCAGGTAGGTCACGTTTTTGCCCAGGTTATTGTCGCGCACGACGCCGGAGAAGGTGACAATGGCTCCCGCACCCGGATGGGCGACGGCGGCTTCGACCGTATGGGTATCAAGGGGTTGCTCGGTGATGAGAAACATGGATTATGTTACCTCATGCAGCCGCCACTGACGGGCGGCAGGAAGGCGACGTGGTCACCGTCGTGGACGACGGTGTCCAACGCCGCGTAGTCCTCGTTGACGGCGGCGGCCGGACGCGGCGTGCGCAAGCCCGAATACTGGGCCTGGAGTGCGCGCCACACATCCGCTACGGTTGCCTCCGGCTGGACCTGGAGCGTAATCTGGCGGCTGCCGACGGCCTCGCGGTAGGCGGCGAACAGGTGGATGGTCAGCGAGATCATGCGGGAACCCTCTGGCCTGCCCAGGGCAGACCCTGCAAGACGTCTACAACGGTGTCATAGCGCCGGAACTGGGGGATAAAGTACGCGCCGCGCACATGCTCGTACACCGCGTCCAGGAACTCCTGGGCAATCTTGATGCCTTCGGCGCGGCCCTCCGTCTCCCCCGCCTCGCGCATGCGCTGGCGAATATCCTCCGGGATGACCATGCCCGGCACCTCGTTGTGGAGGTACTCGGCGTTGCGGTGGTTCGCCAGCGGCATGACGCCGACGATGACCGGCAGCGGGAACTCGCCCAGGCGGCGGTGGACGCGGAAGAACGTCTCCGGCTCGTAGATGGGCTGGGTCAGGATGAAGTCGGCCCCCGCCGCGATCTTCTTGTCCAGCACCTTCAACTCTTTGTCCAGGTTCTCGGCCCCCAGGTTGAAAGCGCAGCCGACAAAGAAGGATGTGCGGCTGCCCAGCGGCTTGCCGTTCATGTCCACCCCTTCATTGAACCGCTTGATGAGGCTCATGAGGCCGGAGGCGGTGACATCGGCGACGGCCGAGGCGTTGGGATAGTTGCCGACGTGGGGCAGGTCGCCCATGACGACGAAGACGTTGCGGACGCCGAGGGCGTGCGCCCCCATCAACTCGGAGTGCAAGGCGATGAGGTTGCGCGTGCGGCAGGCCAGGTGCAGCACCGTCTCCATCCCGACGCGGCTCTGGATGAGCGAACACATGGCGAGCGCGCTCAGCCCCGCCGTGGCGCGCGGGTTGTCGTCCACGTTGATAGCATCCACCAGCCCGGACTTGCGCAGGTCCATGATGGCGGGCAGGATGCGGCCTACATCGAAGGAGCGCGGCGGCGTGACCTCGACGGTGACGACAAACTTCTCGTCCAGCTTGCGCTGCAAGCCCGTCGGGTGATAGGCTGCGCCATTGTCCGACTCAGGATGCACATCGCGGACGGCCACGGCGGATCGGCTCACGCGGCGGGCGGGCGGGGTCGCGCGAGCGATTTCGGCCAGAGCGCGGATATGGGCGGGGGTGGTCCCACAGCAGCCGCCAATCAGGGTCACGCCCACCTCGATCATCTGGCGAGCGTAGTCGGCCATGTAGTCCGGCGACGAGAGGTACATATAGCGGCCGTCCACCACTGTCGGAAAGCCGGCGTTGGGTTGGGCGGCCAGGGGTTTCGAGGCGACAGCAGCCATGGCTTCCATGACCTCTAGCATCGGCTGCGAGCCGTGGGAGCAATTGGCGCCCAACACGTCCACGCCCAGCGGCTCCAACGCGGCGACTACGTCGGCGGGCGTGTCGCCATGCACCGTCACGCCGTCCTCGTTGAAGGTCATCTGGGCCACCAGGGGCAGCGCGGGCGCGACGAGCTTCGCCGCCTTGACCGTCTCGACCATCTCGCCCAGGTGGGAAAACGTTTCCAGAATCAGGAGATCCACTCCGGCGTCGGCCAGCGCCTTGATTTGCTCGACAAACGCCGCCCGTGCTTCGGACCGAGTTAACGTCCCAAACGGCGCGACGAGTTTGCCCAGCGGCCCCACCGCCCCCGCCACAAAGGCCGACCGACCGCTGGCCGCCACGGCGCGACGGGCAATGGCAACCGCCTCCGTGTTGAACAGCGTCACACACTCGGCCAGGCCGTGCTCGGCCAGGCGGACACGGTTCGCGCCAAAGGTGTTCGTCTCGATGATCTCCGCGCCCGCCGCCAGGTAGTCGCGGTGGACCGCTTCGACCACGTCGGGTTGGGACACGACCAACTCATCGAAGCAGCGGTCATAGGAGACGCCCCGCGCGTAGAGTTGCGTCCCCATCGCGCCGTCGCATACCATGGGGCCAGACTGGAGTCGTTCCAGAAAAGGATGAGCCATACGTCCTCGTCTAACACACGAGCGCAACGAAGAGACAAGTCAGGGCTTGTTCATCCGTTGCGCGGTCTGTTGCTTCTTCAGACATCAAGTTAGTGATGGCAGCTACACGCGCCGCCGCAGCCACAGCCGCCCCCTTCAGCCGTCGCGCCTGACGCGCCGACGCCCAGCACCATGACGGCTGAGATGAGCCGCCGCGTGTGCTGGCTGGCGCAGGTCGGGCAGGCGATACGCGTGTCCGACTGGCTAAAACTCAGGCGCTTCTCAAAACGCGCCCCACACTCGTCACACCGAAAGTCATACAGCGGCATCTCGTCCCTCATCGTTGTGCGTGTTCGGCATAGCGAGATTATAGCACGCGGAGCCAGGAGGGTCAATTACTCATTCAGTGAGGAATAGCTCAGATCACATTGTGTTCTCGGCGCGCGCCCTGATTGAAGCGGTCTAGCCCCAACTCGCTCACATCCAGCGTTGGCGAGCGGCCCAGCGCCATCTCGGCCACCACCTCGCCCGTGGCCGGGCTGTGCATGAAGCCGTGGCCGGAGAAGCCAGCCGCCACCAGGAAGCCGTCGAGGCCGGGGACAGCGCCAAGGATCGGGTTGGCGTCGGGTGTCGTATCGTAGAGGCCAGCCCAGCCGCGCATCACCCGCGCGTCGGCCAGCGCCGGCACGCGGCGCAACGCCTGCTCAATGACCGTGTCCAGCCAGCCAGGGTCAAGCCGCAGGTCGAAGCCGGGAGGCTGGTCTTTGTTGGTCATACCAAAGACGATACCCTTGCCCTCGCGGCGAAAATAGAACGAGGGGCCGAAGTCAATGGTCATTGGCGCGTCCTGGGCCAGCCCATTAAACAGGTCGGTCACGTAGACCTGGCGCTTGAGGGGGACGATGGGCAGGTCCACCCCGGCCAGCCGGCCGATCTCCGCCGCCCACGGCCCGGCGCAGTTGACCACGCAGCGGCAGCCAATCGGCCCGTCAGTGGTCTGGACGCCGACGACCCGCCCGCCCCGCACGTCAATACCCGTGACTTCGACCGTCTGGCGGACGCGCACGCCCAGCCGCCGCGCCGCCTGGGCGTAGCCCTGACAGATACTATAGGGGTCGCCAAAGCCGTCATGGGTACACAGCGTCGCGCCGAGGAGGTCATCCACTTCCAACTGAGGCACAAGGCGCTTGACGTCATCCTGGGTGAGCCGCTCGACGCCTGGCACGCCGAGTTCTTGTTGCAAAGCGACATTGCGCTGGAACTGGGTCCAGTCGGCCTCGTTGTCGAGGAGGAAGAGGTAGCCGCACCAGACGAAGTGGGCGGGCGCGCCGGTCTCGCGAGTAAAGCGACGGAACTTGGCGACGCTGGCGAGGGAGAGCTTGATATTGACGGCGCTGGAGAACTGGTGGCGGATGCCGCCGACGGAGCGCCCCGTGGACCCCGCGCCCAGGCTCTCGCGCTCCAGCAGCACCACATCGGTCATGCCCTCGCTCGCCAGATGCCACGCGACGCTGGCTCCGATCACCCCGCCGCCAATGATGACAATCTCGGCTATTGTCATGTCGTATCCTCAACGGTGTCACGCCTTCTCAGCCAGGCGTAGGTCAGCCATGATGGGGAGTTCGATCAGGTCCGTCCGCAGCAGACGAGTCGAAAAGAACAGTATCTCTAGATTCTCAATCTCGCCTGTCGTCGGATTCAGGCGCGCCACGACTCCATCCCCCACTTCTTCGGACTCTTGCTCCGCATAAGGTATAGTTGTATCAACATACAGAATATCCGCTTCGCGATCGTACTTAAAGCTCAACTTCGCTCTCCACCCACGTTTCCTTCAACAACAGTACATCCCTTTCCCGCGCCGGGCTTTCCCCAATCACCAGCCCCCGGCACTGGCGGTCGCGCAGGGCGCGGAGGCAGTCGCGGTAGTTGAAGTCACCCTCGGCAAACGTCAGGTGATGGCGCTCGCCGCGCGGCCCGTAGGCGATGCCGGAGATGTGCAGGTGCAGGTCGTCCAGGGCCACCCGGCCCAGCCGCGCGGCCATGCAGTCCAGCACGTCCAGGAACTCGGCATAAGTATTATACGCCCCCTGGTGGCGGGCGTACAGGTGGGCCACGTCGAGGCAGGGGAGCAGCCCCGGCAGGGCGGCGCACAGGTCTAGAACCTCGTCCAGGTCGCCCCACTGGCTGAGCCGGCCCATGACCTCGGGCCGCAGAACCGCTTGCGAGCCTTCGGCCTGGAGTTGCTCGACCACCGGCTTGAGGTGGCGGTAGAGGATATCCGTCGTCTCGGCGGGCGTGTTGGCGTGGTAGAAGCCCAGGTGGAGGACGATGTTACGCGCCCCGCACAGGTCGCCCGCGCGGGCGGCAGCCAGGATGCGGGTCTGGCTGTCGGCGAGCTTCTGGGCGTCCTGGCTGTTGAGGTTGATGTAGTATGGGGCGTGGATGCTCAGCGCCACATCTTCTCGCCCGGCCGCGGCCCGCACTTTCGCCGCCGTCGCCGGGCCGATAGTCACCTTCTGGACCATCGCCATCTCCATGCAGTCCAGCCCCAACTCGCGGCTGCGCCGAATCCCCGCTTCCGACGATGGTTTAGGTGCGGAGTCAGGGACGCCGGATGTGCCGAAGCGGAGAGGGCGGGTGGGTAAGTGGGGGGTGGGGCGCGGGTCGCTCATAAGGCAAAGCGTAGCGCGGAGGCGGGGCGTTGTCAAACGGCACACAGGATAGGGGGATCATCCCGACTTCTTACCCCCATCTTCAAATTGTCACCCTGAGCGAAGCGAAGCATCTCACCTCACGTAAAACGAGACCCTTCGCTTCACTCAGGGTGACAGTCGAAACGCTTTTTGGCGCACAGCAGGAACACTTCGATAACGCCGCAACCTAGCAGGCCCACTGCTAGTTGATGGGCGTCACCTCCCCGGTCTCGGCGTTGACCCGATATGTCGCCCCCTGGTCGTCCGTGGCGGTGATCTCGCCCGCCCGCGGCCAGCCGGTGAGCGTGAGCGATGGGCCGCCGCGGTGAGCTTGCCAGTACAGTTTGAACGGCGCGAGATTCACGCGGAGCAGGGACCGCCGCCCATCTGCCGTCGGGTAACTGAAGGCCACGGCGCGGCTGTCGGGCGCCCAGACCAGGTCGTGGATATGCGCGGCGTCCTGCAACCCTGGAACCACCATCTGCTCGGCCCCCTCGGCTTTGAGGTCGCGCACGGTCAGACGCATCTTCCAATCAATGTAGGCGAGTTTGCTCTCATCGGGTGACACCTGGCTCACGCGCGCCACGTCCAGCGCCACCGGCTGCGTCTGCCCCGTCGCTAACTCCACCCGGTGGACTTCAAAGCCGAACCCGTAGTACAGGAAGCGGCCATCGCGCGTCCAGGTCTGCGGCGCGGGCGAGAGCCAGCCACTCCCGCGCTCGAAGTCATCCACCACTGTCCACGTCAGGCTGCCGTCCGTTCGCCGCACCCGCAACTGCACGGGCTTACGGCCTGCGTTCGCCCCATTAGCCGCGGGCTGCCCCATACTGACGCTCGCCATCCACTGCTTGTCCGGCGAGAGCCAGTCATACACGGCCGCCACCGGGGAGGCAGGGGCAGCGGTCGGCGCGACGGGTGGGCACCCTTCAGGAACCGCTTCGACCTGAAAGACGGTCCACTGCGGTTCCTCAGCCGGGTTGGACGGGATGCCGCGTGGCTCGGCGTAGAGCCTTACCACCTGACTGCCATACGCGGCCAGCAGGCCAGGTCGGCCCTCTATAGCCCAATAAACCGTCCCATCGCAGCGTTCAAATGGATAGAACGTGCCGACGATAGGTCGAGACTCGGCGGCCTGCAGCCGTCCCAGGGCAATGACTGGCGGCAGCGCGGTTGGCGGGGGCAGGGGCTTCTCTGTCGCGGCCGAGACAATGGTCGGTGTGCCAGTGGGGCTGAGAGCGTCCGGCGTCTCAGTCAGCGGCATCGGCGCGGGGACAGCAGCGGTACAGGGTGGGCCAGGCTGGACAAAGAGCGCGGTGTAAGTGGGTATGAGGCGCGTCAGGCTGGCCGGGCGACGCCACTCAGTGGCTATAATCAGGTACACATCCTGACCGACGAAGGGGTCAAGCTGGCCCGGCGTCCGCTCGGTCAACTGTAGGTCAGAGCCGTCGCACTGCGTCATCAGGTAGGCGAAGCCGCCCTCTGGCGCAGTGACGCGCGTCGTGATATGGCCCGTGAGGGTGAAGGGCGTGCCGGTCGGCAAGGGGGTCGGCTGCCCCGATGGAACGGGAGGCGGAGGCGGACAGATACCAGGCGCGGGGCTGATCTGAAGCACCGTCGGTCCCTCGGGCAGCCAGGGGGTTAGAGAAGCGCCCGTCGCCCCGGCCACTCCGCGCACCTCCTGGCCGACGAAAGGCCGCAACTCGTTCAGCGTCCGCTCGTAGACAGGTATTACGTCACCATTACACAGGTGCAGCGAGTAGGCAAAGGCGCTGGACCGCGCGGTGATGAGAGGCCCGCCGAGGCGGCCTTCGAAGGCCCAGGCGGTCGGGACAGGCGCGGGCGCGACATTGAGGCCCGCCGGCAGCGGGGTTGGGGTAGCGAACGGGACTGGCGTGAGGGTAACGGGCGGCGTTGCGGTCGGCGCGGCCAACGTGGCGCCCTGGTTGGTCAAGGGACGCAGGAGGAGAAAGAGAGCGACGACGACGAGTAGCGCGGCCAGGCCCGTGACGGCATAGGTGGACCAGGCTTTGCCTGCCTCTCCTTGCCTACTGTCAGGTTCTATGAGCCTTAAGCCCCTCACCCTAACCCTCTCCCAGAGGGAGAGGGAATGAGTCGTTGGTTTGAGTTGGCTCGCCTCGCTCAGTAGACGCTGTTCGAGGGCGGCGGCGAAATCGTCGCGCAGCGGGGGCTGCTCGGTCAGGCGACGCAGGCCGTCTACGACCTGGCGTGTCGCCTCGTCTAGCCCGGCGTCTGTACCGGGCGGCGCTCCGTGGCGGCCTCGGTTGATATACTCGTCCAGGTCGTCGGGCGTCGGTTGAACCGTCATCGCCTCTTCTCCTCACGCAGGTGGTCGCGCAACGTCGTCACGGCGCGATGCACCAGCATCTTCACGGCGCCCTCTGACCGGCCCATCAGGCGGGCCACCTCTGCGGTCCTCAACTCCGCGAAGAACCGCAGGCTCAGGGCTTCGCGCTGCTCAGCGGGTAACGCCCTTATAAGACCCTGGAGCCGCCGCAGTTCGTCCTGGCTGAGCGTCTGAGCCTCCGGCTCCTGTTCAGCGGCGACGGCTAAGTCGTAGGTCAAGGGCTGGCCTGCCCTCGGACGCCCGCGTTGATGGCGGAGAAGCTGGCGGCGGGCGATGCTGAACAGCCAGGCGGCGAAACGCCCCTGCTCCTGGTAGCGGTCCAGACTCGCCAGTGCCTGGCTGAATGTCGTCGCCGTCAGGTCTTCGGCGTCCTCGACCGAGCCTACTTGCTGGTAGAAGTAGCTGTAGACGGGTTTCAGGTAGCGGCGGTAGAGCGCGGTAAAAGCACGTCGGTCCTGGCGGGCCAGAGCGACGAGACGCGCTTCGTCCCCGCCCCCGGCCGCGTCCTCACTGGCTAAGCCGACCTCCACCGCTGGCGACGCCGCTGGGGCAATCACCTGATCCTCCATGCCCTCTCCCCTGGGTCCGGACAGCGTAGAACCATGGATGTCTACTATACCTATACCGGTCAGACCCGTTTGGTCACGCGGACTTGGCCCAATTTCCCCGGTTGTCCGGCCCGTTCTATAATGATGGACGCGCGAGTCTTTTTCAAATTGGCTTGGCCTGGGTTTCATAGCCAGGCACGGAGAAAACAGTATGACGACCAAACTCTCATTTCCCGACGGCTTTGTGTGGGGGACCGCCACGGCGGCCTATCAAATCGAGGGCGCGTGGCAGGCGGACGGCAAGGGCGAGTCCATCTGGGACCGCTTCACCCACACGCCCGGCAAGATCATTGACGGCAGCACGGGCGATGTCGCGTGCGACCACTACCACCGCTGGCGCGAGGACATCGCCCTCATGCGCGACCTGGGCCTGCGGGCCTACCGCTTCTCCATCAGCTGGCCGCGCATCCTACCCACCGGACGCGGCATGATTAACCAAGCCGGGCTGGACTTCTATCACAACCTGGTAGACGGTCTGCTGGAAGCCGGTATCACGCCGTTTGTAACGCTCTACCACTGGGACCTACCGCAGACCCTCCAGGACACGGGCGGCTGGCCCGCCCGTTCGACGGCGCAAGCCTTTGTCGAGTATGCGGACATTGTCAGCAGCGCCTTGGGCGACCGCGTCAAGCACTGGATCACTATCAACGAACCCTGGTGCGTAAGCTTTCTCAGCCACCAGATGGGGGAGCACGCGCCGGGCTGGCAGGACTGGCCGGCCGCCCTGGCCGCCAGCCACCACGTCTTGCTCGCCCACGGCTGGGCCGTGCCGGTCCTCCGCCGCAACAGCCCCGGCGCGGAGGTCGGCATCACGCTCAACTTCACGTCAGCCTACCCGGCCTCGCCCAGCTACGCTGACCGCGAAGCCACCCGGTCCGTCGACGGCTATATCAACCGCTGGTTCCTCGACCCGCTGTATGGCCGGCGCTACCCCGCCGATATGGTAGCCGATTATCGCGCGGCCGGCCACTTAGGCCCCGAGGGCATGACGATGGTCCAGGACGGCGACCTGCAGGCTATCGCCACGCCGACGGACTTCCTGGGTGTCAACTACTATACCCGCGCCGTGGTGCGCGACGAGGCCGCACCGGATAACCTGCCGCCGACCGTGTTGACCGCTCCCCGCGAGGAGTGGACCGAGATGGACTGGGAAATCTTCCCGCAGGGCTTCTACGACCTGCTGTGCCGCCTCCACTTCGAGTACCAGGTTCCCAAGCTCTATGTCACGGAGAACGGCGCGAGCTACTCCGACGGCCCCAACGCTGAGGGCCAGATTGCTGATGAACGGCGCATCGACTACCTGCGCGATCACCTGGCCGCCGCCCAGCGGGCGATCCAGGCCGGGGCGCCGCTGGCGGGCTACTTCGTCTGGTCGCTGATGGACAACTTCGAGTGGGCCAGGGGCTACCGGCAGCGCTTCGGCATCGTCTGGACCGACTACGCCACGCAGCAGCGCATCCCGAAGCAGAGCGCGGTCTGGTACAAGGAGGTCATTGCGGAGAACGGACTAATCGTGGGAGCCTGAATGCCAACGAAACCGAAGCTCTAAGCATTATGGCGATTGCCACGCGGCTGTTGCTAGCCATCGCGCAAGGAAGGCTAGAGCCAGCAGTCGCGGTAGTCGGCGGCGAACTGGCGCAGGGTGAGAGGCGGGTGGCCCAGCAACTGCTGGGTGTCGGGTGTAATACCCCCGGCCAAACCCAGACGGCACGTGGTATAGATGCCGACCATCACCAAAATGAAGCCCCAGCCCAGGCCGCGCCGCCGCATGTGTAGGACAAAGCGCGGGATGGACGGGTTCGAGTAGACGATTCGACGGCCCAGGACCTCGCTCAGGATCTGGGCCACTTCGCTGTAGTCCAGGGCCTCCGCCCCAGTCAGGGAATAGGCCCTGTTTGCATGCCCCGGCTCGGTCAGCGTCTTCGCCGCGACGGCGGCGATGTCGCGCACGTCAATAAAGCTTGTCTTGCCGCGCCCGGCCGGCGCCAGGATGTCGCCCCATTGCCGGATGTCGTCGCGGTGGGTCGTGGACAGGTTTTGCATGAAAAAACTGGGGCGCAGAAAGGTGTACGGCACTCCGGAGGCCAGAATGGCGGCTTCGATACTCGCGTGGGGAACAACTTTATTCTTTTCCGCGCCCAGCAGCGACAGGAAGACGATGTGGCGGACGCCAGCCGCCTGTGCGGCCTGAATCACCGGTACAAAGTAGCGTCGGGTGTCGGCCAGGGCTGGCGGCCGCAGCAGGAACAGCTTCTCGACCCCCTGGAGGGCTGGACCGAAGGTGGCGGGGTCGCCGAAGTCAAAGCGGACGCTCTCGACGCCTGCCTCTGCCCGAGGCTGCCGCTCTGCCGCCCGCACTGCCGCCCCGGCCGCCTTGAGCAGCCGCACGGTCTCCGCCCCCACATTCCCCCCCGCCCCCGTCACCAGAATGACCGCCATGTCTTCCCTTATCCTATTCCCCCGCTAGACGCGCTCTAGCACGGTAGCGACGCCAAGGCCGGCCGCGCCGCTAACGGCGATGGCCCCCAGCCCCGCGCCGCGCCGTTCCATCTCATCCAGCAGCGTCGCCGTCAGAATGGCGCCCGTCGCGCCGAAGGCGTGGCCCATGGCAATCGTCCCACCGTTGACGTTGAAGCGGTCCGGCCCGGCGTCCAGGTCGCGCTGGAACTTAAGACACAGCGCGGCGAAGGCTTCCGCGAACTCGAATAAGTCCACGTCGGCCGGGGTCAACCCGGCGCGGCGCAGCGCCTTCTCGGCTGCCGTCTGCCCGGCGGTGAGCATGATCACCGGGTCCACCGCGTGGCTGGCGTAGGCGCGAACGCGGGCGCGAGGCCTCAGCCCCACCATCTCGGCTGCCGCCCGACTGCCCACCAGGACCAGCCCGGCTCCGTCGGCCAGAGCGGGCGAGTTGCCGCGATGGTGGACGTGGCGGAGCGCGCCGACCTGGGGATAGCGGGCCAGGGCGGGGCCGTCGTCCAGGTCGGCAAAGGCGGGTGCGAGCCGCGCCATCTGGGCCAGCGTCAGGTCAGGTCGAATGTGTTCGTCGTGGTCGAGCAGCAGGCGGCCCTCAGCGTCGTGGACGGGCAGCAGGGAGGGAGCGAAGTGGCTGGCCGCCGTGGCCTGGGCCGCCCGCTGGTGGCTCTGGACAGCGTAAGCATCCAGTTCGCCGCGTTCGAAGCCCTCTAGCGTCGCCACCAGGTCCGCCGCTACGCCCATATGGACGAAACCCGCCTGCTCGATGACACGCGGGTCGGTGTAGAGTGGGCCGTGGTCGGAGAACATGGGACAGTGGGACACCGACTCGACGCCACCCGCCACCACCAGGTCGGCGGCGCCCGCCTGGACCCTGGCCGCCGCCAGGTTGACCGCGTCCAGCCCCGACGCGCAAAAGCGGTTAATCGTCACGCCAGGGACCTGGGCGGGCCAACCGGCGTAGAGGGCGGCGACCCTGGCGATGTTCGCGCCCTGCTCGCCCGCCTGGGTGGCGCAGCCGAGGATGATGTCGTCCACCCCGGCCGGGTCGAGGCCCGTGCGCTCCTCCAGCGCCCGCAGCAACTGGGCGACCAGGTCCAGCGGATGCACCGACCCCAGCCCGCCCGTCGCCTTAGCTTTGCCGCGCGGCGTCCGCACCGTCGCCAGGATGTAGGCATCCACCGTCACACTCCCACCACGAAGCTGACCACCGTCGTCGCGCTGCCGCCGATGTTGAGGGTGGCGAAGGTCCGCGCCCCGCCGACCTGGTAGTCGCCCGCCGTCCCCGTCACCTGCTTATAGGCGTCCAGCAGCATCCGCACGCCCGTCGCGCCGACCGGGTGGCCCGCCCCAATCAGCCCGCCGCTGGGGTTGACCGGCAGCCGGCCGCCCAGTTCAATGTCGCCCGCCTCGATGGCCTGCCAGGCCGCGCCAGGCGGGGTCAGGCCGAAGTGCTCCAGCGCGGTGTACTCGGTGATGGTGAAGCAGTCGTGGGTCTCGACCCCGTCCAGGTCGTCGGGACCGGACAGGCCAGCGCGGCGGTAGGCGTCGGTGATGGCCTGACGGACATGGGGGAAGAGGTACTCGCTCTGGCGGGCGAGGCGCAGCTTGTCGGCCAGCAGCATCGTCCCCGTGCGGTGGCCCCAGCCCCGGATGACGGGTAGCCGTGCCAGGTCGAGGCCGCGCCGCTGGGCGTACTGTTCGGCATAGCGCGCCGAGGCCAGCACGACCGCCGCCCCGCCATCGGTGATGCGGCCGCAGTCCTGCTTGCGCAACTGCCCCTCGATGATGGGATTCAGCACATCGTCCTGGCTGAAGCTGGCCGGCTCGAACTGCCAGTCGCGGGCCTGGGCATTGGGGTTGCGCCGGCCGTGGGCGAAGTTGATCTGAGCGATGCGGGCCAGGTGCTCGTAGCCCAGGCCGTAGCGTTCGGCGTAGAAGTCGGCCACCTGGCTGAACAGGGAGACCCACGGGAAGCGGGCGTCCTGCGCCTCACGGCCCACCCACGCCGCCGCGCCCAGGTGTTCCGCCGCCTGCTGGCCGGACACGTGGCGCATCTGCTCGACGCCGACGACACAGGCCAGGTCGTAGCGGCCCGCCTCCAGGTCGGCCATCGCCGCCAGCGCCGCCACACCGCCCGACGCGCACGCCGCCTCATGGCGAGACGTGGGCAGGCCCCCAAAGGCCGGGTGGAGCGCGGCGAATAGGCCGCCCAGGTGGCCCTGGCCGCAGAAGAGTTCGGCGGCGAAGTTGCCCACGTGGGCGACCTCAACGTCCGCCGGCTCCAGGTCGGTTGCATCCAGCGCGCCCTCGACCGCCGAGGCCAGGATGCCGTACAGGCCGTCGCCCCCCCGAGCCCAGTTGCGGGCGAAGTCCGTCTGATAGCCCCCCAGGATGTAAATCGGTGTGGGCATAGGATTACTCTCCATGGAAGGCTGGCAGGCGCCGCCAGCGCAGGCGGTTGACGACGACCTGGCCGGAACGCGTCGGCTGGGGCAGGGTGGTCAGGACCAGGTCGCGCCCGCCCGCCCCATCGTCGGCCCAACTGGTTTGGCGCACGAGGTCCGTCCCAATCCAGTTGGGCAACAGGCTGTAGTGGACGTGGTGAACCACCCGGTCGCCCTGGACCTCATACGTACCGGCGTAGGAGACATAGCCCGACGCCGCCTGGAGCTTCTCGGCGTCCGAACCAGCGGCGAAGTTGGGGAAGGCGAAGGGCAAGCGGTCCGGGCGCATCAGGATAGCCGACATGTGGCCGTCGGCGCTGTAGAGCAGGTGGCCCTGGGCGGCCGGGCCAAACGGGTAGCCGCGCGGCTGGCCGTCCAGTGTCGCCGTCCACTCCACCAGTGTCCACGCGCCGACGAGAGTCATAACCGAGCTCCAATTCCAAAGGCCCGCCGATTAAAATCGGGGCTATTGAGCCTTCGGCTGAGCGTCCGCCTGCGCGGACGTGACAATGTCGGCGCAGGCCGACATTCAGCGGCACGCCCTCTAGCCCCGACTTCCAGTCGGCGGTTAATCGTTCTCCGTCAACTGCGCCCGCAACTCGCGCTTGAGAATCTTGCCCACCGGGTTGCGCGGCAGGCTGGGGATGACCTCGACACGCTCCGGCAGCTTGTACGAAGCAATGCGCTTGTCCTTGAGGAAGCCCACAATGTCCTCGAAGGAGGCTGTCGCGCCCGGCTTGGCGACGATAAAGGCGCAGGTGCGCTCGCCCAGCACCGGGTCGGGGTAGCCGACGACCGCCGACTCGGCCACCGCCGGGTGGCCCTGGAGCAAGGCCTCCAACTCGGCCGAGGCGATTTTCATGCCGCCGCGATTGATGATGTCCTTGGCGCGGTCCACGTAGCGGTAGAAGCGGCCCTCATCGCCCTCGCCCGCGATCTCAAACACGTCGCCGGTGCGGTAGTAGCCGTCAGCGTCGAAGGCCGAGCGGTTCAGGCTCTCGCCTTTGAAGTAGCCCGAAAAGACCGTCGGGCCGCTGATGAGCAACTCACCGGGGCGGCCAGGCTCCGCGATCTCCTCGCCCGTGGCCGGGTCCACCAGCCGTGTCTGCATCCCCTGCGCCACCCGCGCCGCCCACGTCAGCCCCTTGACGCCGAAGCGCGGAAAGTAGCGCGCCCGCTGCTCCGGATCGGGGATGTCGGCCGGCCCGCCGACCAGGGCGATGCCCTCGTTGGAGCCGAAGAAGTTGGTGACGTGGATACCGTGGCGCTCCCACCACGTCTTGACCATCCAGGGCGACAGCGGCGCCGAGCCAGAGCCGATGATGCGTAGCGACGAGATGTCGGCCTGGGCCAGAATCTCCTCGCGCAGCAGGAGCAGGTTGAGCAAGGCGGGCGGCGCGACGGTATAGGTGATTTTCTCGACCACGACCTGCTTGAGGAAGGTCGGCAGGTCGAAGGGATGGTGCATGACCAGGCGGCTGCCCGTCAGCAACCAGGGGACGTGCATCCCGCCGATGCCGGCCATGTTGACCAGAGGAAACGGACACAGCAGGTGATCCTCGCCCGTCAACTCAGCCGCATCGGTCGTGCCATAGGCGATGGCGATCCAGTCGTTGTGGGTGCGCGGTACGCCCTTGGGCATACTCTCGGTGCCAGAGGTCCAGCAGACGGTAAAGACCTCGTTGGGGTCCATGTGAAGCTGGCTCAGATGGGCACCCAGCAGCGCCGCGTCGTGGGATTGGGCCAGAATGGGGTCCAGGGCCACGACGCCTTCAGGCGCATGGTCGCCAAAGGCCAGCACCGTCTGGAGCGAGGGGAGTTGCGGCTTGAGGCTCGCGACCACCTGCGCGTCGTGGCGTTCGCCCATGCGGGTCACGGTCACAAACGCCTTGACGCCGGCGAAGGCCCCCAACTGCTCCAGTTCGTACTCGCGGTACTGGACGGGGAACGGAGAGGCGATGGCGCCAATGCGGGCGACCGCCAGGTAGAAAATGACCAGTTCCGCGATGTTGGGCAACTGGACGGCCACGACGTCGTCTTTACCGACGCCGTGGGCTAGCAGCGCCGCCGCCAGGCGGTCTACCTGGGCGTCCAGTTCGGCGTAGGTATAGCGGCGGGGCGCGCCGTCGGTGAAGCTGGCGCGGTTCAGCGGGTCCACCAGCGCGACGGCGTCGGGTTTGGCGGTCACGTTGCGGCGGAACAGTTGGTCGAGGGTCGTCGTCCCCCACCAGCCCTGGGCCGTATACTCCTGAATGCGCGAGCCAGGATGAAGTATCATCGAGTCTCCTATTGCGTAATGCGTATTTCGCAGTGCGTATTTCGGTCCCAGGAGATTGAGATACGAAATACGCCCTACGCACTAGGCTGCGGCAGTCTCTCTTCGGGCACCCAGCAGGCGTGGAAGCCGATGGGAACGCGCTGCGGAATCAGCACACGGGCCAGTGGCTCGTCGCTGATCTCACGGGCGTTGAGAATCAGTAGCTCTGAGCGGTCCTCGCGGGCGTCGTAGACGAAGCTCAGCAGATAGCCGTCGTCCTCGGTCTGGGCGTGCGGGCGCGGCGCGAAGGGCGACTCGCTGCCGTAGCGGTGCGGACCGAACCAGTGCGCCCGCGACGTGCCTTGCTGTGTGTCGTACTTCAGGATGCCGTCAAAGAGCAGCGTCTTTTCGGGCGAGATGTGAACGTTGTAGGCGTAGCGCGTCTGGAGGCCCAGGCAGCGCGTGTTCATGGTCGGGAACTCGGTGTTGGCGTCGTCCAGGCGTTCCTCGCGCGTCTGGCCGGTCCGCAGGTTGAAGCGGTAGCGGTAGATCTGGGCGTCCAGCCGCAGGTAGGCCAGCATCTTCTCCAGGCGGCCCACGGCGGTATCAGGCGGGGCAGGCTTGGCGACGCGGCAGGTGTCCAGCACCACCTCGTCGCCATCTTCCCAGGCGTTGACGGTGTGGTACATGTAACACGGCGTCCCCTCGAACCAGCGAATGGTATTGGCCTCGCCGTAGCGGGGGATAACCCCGAAGCGGCTGGGCAGATCACGGCGGAAGACAATCTTGTGGCGGCCCTCGCGGGCGGCGGACGGGTCCGCGATGAGCGGCAGGTCCAGCAGGATGGAGTAGTGCTCGGTAATCGCCATATCGTGCGGCATGCGCGCGCCGGGCAGGTCAATCGGGACAAAGTGCTTGAGCTGCCCGTTGGGGCCGACGACGCCGTAGGTCATGTAGGGCGGACGCGGACCATAGTCGAAGTAGATCAGTTCGCCCGTGCGCTCGTCCACCTTGGCGTGGGCCGACACGTGGCCGGGGCGCTTACCGTCGAACGTCTCCTTACCCAGCGTCTCCAGGGTGATGGGGTCCACGGCGTAGGGGTCACCCGACAGGTACCACAAGGCCAGGAGCTTCTGGTTGTGGTAAACCACGTCGGTGTTGGCCGTGTCCTTGAGCGGCGCGCGGCGCGGGTTGGCCGTCAGCGGCTCGATGATGCCGGTCCAGATGGGCGCGCCGGCGTGGGCCTCGCGCTCGTAGCCCTCAGTCCTCACCCAGCGGTTGCGGTACGTCACCTTGCCGTCGTGGATGTGGACGGCGTGCAGCATCCCGTCGCCGTCGAACCAGTGATAGCGGCCCATGGGCTGATACTGCGGATTGGGACCGTTGCGAACGTAGACCCCGTTGAGGTCGCGGGGAATCTCGCCAATCACCACCAGGTCGTCGGCGGTAATCTCGGTGTGGACGGGCGCGTAGCCGCCCATCAGATACGGGTTGGCCTCAGTCTCCATCGCAAAGTTGACCACGTCGTTCCGCAGTGTCATTAGCCCTCCTAAACTCAGGACGGAGGGCGGAGGACGGAGCCAGAGCTTCCGTCGTTCGTCCTTCGTCCTCGATCAAGGATGTCCACGCATCGCCCGCCCGTTCCCAGCGCACCACCTCGGCGTACTCGGCGCGCAGGCGGGCCACAATCTCGGCCACCGTCTCCACCTGCTTGACCATCCCGACGCCCTGCCCCGCCGACCAGATGTCGCGCCACGCTTTCGTATTGGCCTGCGGGTCGTCAAAGTTAACGGCGGCCCGAGGCTTAAGCTGGTCGGGGTCCAACCCCGCGCGGCGGATGCTCGGCTTAAGGAAGTGGGCCGGGATGCCCGTCAACGAATCCGACAGCACAATGTCGTCGTAGGTCGCCTCGACGAGCATCTGGCGATACTCGTCGCTCGCCAGGCTCTCGCGGGCCGCGATGAAGCGCGTCCCCAGGTAGGCCAGGTCGGCCCCCAGCGTCTGCGCCGCGCGAACGCCGCGCCCGGTCGAAATGCCGCCCGCCAGAACGAGGTAGCCGTCCCAAAATTCGCGCACCGCCTCGACAAAGGCGAAGCCAGCCATTTGTCCGGTATGCCCGCCCGCGCCGGCCGCGACCAGAATCAGCCCGTCCACCCCGGCCTCGGCCGCCTTGCGGGCGAAGGTGAGGGAGTTGACGTCGGCGAAGACCAGCCCGCCATAGCTGTGAACCGCGTCCACCACGACGCGCGGGCTGCCGAGGGCCGTAATCACCAGCGGCGGCCGGTACGTGAGCGCCAGGTCTAGCTCGGCCGGCAGACGGCCATACGAGCGGTGGACGACGAGGTTGACCGCCCACGGCGCGACACGCTCACTCGCCCGCGCCTCGGCCACGCCTCGGCTGATCTGGCCCAGCCAGTCATCGAGCACATCTACAGTGCGGGCGTTGGGCGCGGGGAAGGAGCCAATGACCCCGGCGCGGCACGCGGCCAGCACAAGGTCCGGCCCCGAGACGAGGAACATGGGCGCGACGATGATGGGTAAAACCGTATGGTCGGTGATGAGAGACGGTAGAGCGGGCATGCGACTGCTTTACTTCCCCCTTGATGATCCACTCGACTTGGCTCGGCCCCGCCACCAGAGGAGCGCGAACAGAACCGTCGCCGCCTGCCAGAGCCAGGCCAGGTCGCCGGGGCCACTGAGGCCGGTGCGCGGCAGGGTGCGGCGTAGGCGGAGAAGGCGGTAGCTCCGCGTCAGGCGGTCGAATTCAGCGTCGGACATCCCCTGCGCGTCCAGCCCGGCCAGCCGACCGGCGAAGCCGCTGGCGATGATGACCTGGCGCAGCAGGGGCAGCCGTTGCGGGGAGTCGGAGACATCCTCCGCGTCGGCGGCCCACCAGCCGTCGGGCAGCCAGACCTCGACGTGGGGCTGAGCGATGACATTGCGGTACCAGTCGGAGACGCGGCCAAAGCCCGCCACACAATAGATAGCGTCGTCCACCACGGCGTAGTTCAGCGGTTGCAGCCGGCGCTTGCCTGACTTGCGTCCCGTGTGGGCGATGACCATGATGCGCCCGCCCACGTCAGGCCACATGTTGACCCAGCCGCCCAAGCCCAGCCGCCACAGTAGAACCATGAAGCGGTTGAAATACTTGAAACCCCGGCGCAAGTTTTCCTCGGCCAGAGAGAGAGGCGCGGCCATCGCTAGACGTCCAGGTCCTTGAAGATGTCGCCCAGTTCCTTCGACCATAGATCGTCCAGGGGATTGAAGGGCAACTCGACAAAGTCCTCGGTCATCTTTTCGATGTGGTCGCGGATGCGGTGCTTGGGCGTCTTGCTCTCCAACTCGTCCAGCTTGATGTTCATCTCCGCGATGAGTTGGTCACTCTTGTGCTCCAGGTCGGTCAGATCAATGCCCAGGCTCAGCATGGCGTTGAGGCGGCGCATCACGTCCAGCCACGCCTTGTAGTCCTCCTCGACACTGACCGTCTGGAGGCGCTGCGACAGTTGCGACAGGTCGTACATGGGCACGAAGGCGTACATCGAGAAGTACTCCACGCCCGCCTTCTCGGCCTGGTCGGTCAGGTACGACCCCAGGCTGACACCGCCCTGGTAGTTGGAGAAGCGCACGGCATAACGCGCCAGTTCGTCCTTCATGGCGGGCAGACTGTAGGCGCAGGAGATGTTGCGCTCTCTTTCGAACGGCACCGCGCCGTAGACACCTCCCAGCCCGACGACGCGCCGCACGCCCAGCGTCTTGACCAACTCGAAGAACGCCTCAGCATAGCGTTCCGCGTTCATATGCGGCTCGTCGCCCAGGAAGAGGACGAGGCCGCGCTGGTCGTCGCCCGTATAAAAGACCTCGTTACGCGGGTAGCGCAGTTCCTGGCGGTAGCCGTCCACCAGCGTAATCTCCGGCCGTAGGAAGTGATGCGTGCCGGGAATCTGGAACAGGTAGAAGCCGTCTGACCGAAGGCGGCCAATCTGCCGCGCGCCTGTCTGGTCAATGAGGTACTGCGGCAGTTCCGACGACACCGAGCCTGCGTCGGCCCAGTGCCGCCAGCCGGCAATCATGTAAATCTCGTCCGCCGTGGGCTGCTCGTGCAGGTCAATCAGGGGGTCCATGCTTAGCCAACCTTCTAGTTTAGGCGACCCGGCTACAATCACCTGTCAATAGCCAGTACTCTCACTTCATTTTCGAGACGGCCCGCTAGGCGGTCCTTTTCGACCTCGATATCATAGCGCGACTGTAGATTGAGCCAGAACCGCTCGGACAGGCCGAAGTAGCGCGACAGGCGCAGCGCGGTTTCGGCTGTTATGGGCTGCTTGCCTTTGATGATGTCGTTGATGCGACGAGGGATGACGCCAATATCCTGCGCGAGCTTAACGGGGCTAACACCCAATGGTTCCAGGAATTCCTCTAACAGAATTTGACCTGGATGAGTGGGCGGAAACTTCTCAGTCATTGGACGCTCCTAGTGATAATCAACGATCTCCACTTCATACGCATCGCCCTCACGCCACTCGAAGCAAATGCGCCACTGGTCGTTGATTCGGATACTGTACTGTCCCTCTCGATCTCCCCCGAGCTTCTCCAAGCGGTTGCCCGGGGGCACTCTCAGATCACTCAAAGCGTCAGCGGCATCGAGCAGGGCGAGCTTGTTCCAGGCTATTCGGTGCAATGGAGCCGGAAACTTTCGCACAAAATGCCGCTCAAATATCCGTTGCGTATCTCTATCACGAAAGGATCGAATCATGGGCGGCAGACCTTAGAGCAATGATAGCCCAATCCTGGGTATCGAACAAGTGCTACCCGACCTCGCGGAGGCGCTCGGCGGC
>JAHCIP010000064.1 GCA_026129165.1 Anaerolineae bacterium | reverse complement strand
TGATACGTCGCATTACAAGTACCTCCCTTCGCAGACATCCGGACGATGACGGTGGATAGCCTCGCTATCCCCCTGCGGCAAATAAATAAGCCAGGATTAATCCTGGATTAATCTTCGTCCTTACTAACGCAAGCTGCCAAGCGGGGATACGGGGAGGAAACATTTCAGATATAATTCACAGCTTCACACCCGCCGCGCTTCTCCCATTGGGCAAAGCGAGCAGGGGTGAGTACAATGTCTATATTGTCATTTCAGGCTGAAGTGATGCCGAAGGAATCGAGGAGGCAGATAGGTATGGAGCACTCCCAAGAGCTACGCACAATTTTTGAATTTGAAGGCGCCTATGGCGGGCGGCAGTCACTCGATCAGGTCATCCGCGCCTTGCGCGAAGCGCTGGCTATACTGGAAAACACGCGGACCCACAATGTGCTGTGCCCCCCCTTTCGTATCCAGGCTGCGGTCGAGGAGGACTAGTGCCTGGCCGTACCAAGCGGTTCATCGCTATCGCCGGCAATATTGGTGTCGGCAAGTCTACCCTCACCGGGCTACTGGCCCAACGCCTCGGTTGGCAGCCATTTTACGAAGCAGTGGACGACAATCCCTACCTGGCCGACTTCTACGCGGACATGACGCGCTGGTCGTTTCACTCGCAGGTCTTCTTCCTGTCACGACGGCTCCAGCATCACCGCCACATCCTGGACCAGCCCCAGAGCGCCATCCAGGACCGTTCGGTGTACGAAGACGCTGAAATCTTCGCCGCCAACCTCCAGCGCCAGGGGCGAATGAGCGAGCGCGACTATGCCACGTATCGGTCGCTGTACGAAGGCATCAATCTCTTCCTGCCGCCGCCCGACCTGCTGGTATATCTGCGCGCCTCCGTTCCCACCTTGACCAAGCGTATCGCCATGCGCGGCCGCGCCTTCGAGCGCGACATTGACCCCGACTACCTTGTTCAGTTGAACAGCCTGTACGAGGCGTGGGTCACCCGCTTCACCCTATGCCCGGTGTTGACGGTCCCCGCCGACGACCTCGACTTTGTCTGGCACACCCCGCATCTGGAATTGATTATCCAGAAAATCGAGGAACGGCTTAGCGGCAAGGAAGTCGTACGCTTCGAGGTCCAGGACTGACGGAGTGCGGAAGACGGATTATTGACTACCGACTACTGACTACTAGAGACGAATGGGGCGGCCTTCACGCGCCGACTCGCGGACCGCGTCAATGACGCGCATATTAGCGACGGCGTCGGAAGGCGGCAGCGGCACGGGCCGGCTTGCCAGCACAGCGTCGGCAAACTCCTCGACCATGATCTGATACTGATCCACGCCAGGGAACGTCAGCGTCTCGACACTGCCATCCGGCCGCTCCAGATGCAGAACGGACTCGGCCTTGCCCGGCAGCCACGCCATCGGCGCCTCAATGCGGCCCTCCGTCCCCACGACCTCGGCTAACATGCGGCGGGGAATTTGGAACGAGCAATCCACCTGGGCTAAGGCGCCATTTGGGAAACGGAGCGCGGCTACTAGCAATTCATCCACGCCCGATGATTGCCCCAACTGAGCAAAGGCAAAGACTTCCGCTGGCTCTTGCCCCATCATATAGCGTGCAAAGTTGATGCCGTAGCAGCCCACATCCATGACGGCCCCACCCCCCAGGGTGGGGTCCAGGCGAATATTGGGTAGGCGTGTCATCTTGAACGAGAAGGCGGCTCGCACCAGCCGTACCTCGCCAATCGCCCCCGTTGCCACCAGGCGGCGCAATTCGCGCATGCGAGGATGGAAGCGGTACATAAAGGCTTCCATGAGCTTAAACGACGAGCCAGCGGCGGCCTGGCGCATGGCCTCCGCTTCATCAGCGTTGAGACCCAGCGGCTTCTCACACAGGACGTGTTTCCCCCGCGCCAGCGCCTCGAACGTCCACTCGCGGTGTAGGCTGTTGGGCAGTGGGATGTACACGGCTTCAATAGCCGGGTCTTTGAGCATCTCCCAGTAGCTGCCGTAGACCCGGGGGACGTTGAACTGCTCGGCCGGCGCGTCAGCCTTGCCGAAACCCCGGCTGCTCAGCGCGAGAATCTCGCCGTTACGTGACGCCTGAATGGCTGGCAGCACTGCCTTGAGCGCAATATTCGCCATCCCCACAATCCCCCAACGCAAGCGGCGGGACGCATGATTATCAGTTATAGTCATCTTTCCCTCCTGGAAACCCAAGTATACTCAGCTCGATAGGCATGACCAGCCCGGAGGCGCCCTTGACGCAATCCGCGGAGCGTCCTATTATACCTATGATATAAAGTCGTGTATGAGCCATCTATGACTGCCACATGCCAGCCGACAGGGCCATGCCTATGACCTCGTATGTGAATCTAAGCCAGGAAAAGCCGGCCCTTGAGCCAGTCAATCGTGTCGAGTTTAACGCCGCGCTGATTCACTTCTACCGCGCCGAGCTAGCCCGCGCCGACCACTGGCGCAGCCGCCTGGACACGACAACCAACTGGGCTGTCGTCACCACCGGGGCCGCCATCAGCTTCGCCTTCGGCGCTGACGATCCCGGCCGGCATGTCGTGCTCCTCCTCGTCTCAGTCCTGGTCTACTTTTTCCTGGTCATCGAGGCCCGGCGCTACCGCCACTACGACATTTGGCAGAACAGGCTGCGGCTCCTCGAAGCAGACTACTTCGCGCCTATGTTCATGGGCTACACGCCGGGTCAAACCTGGCGCGATATCATGGCCCGCGACCTGATGCATCCTCGCTTCCGCATCTCGATGATGGAAGCAATGGGCTGGCGCATTCGCCGCAACTACATCTGGATTTTCAGCATGTTAGCCATGTCCTGGTTTCTCAAGATCGCCATCCATCCTCATGCTGTGATAAGTCTGAGCGAGTTTGTGACGCGCGCTGCTGTCCCGCCTATCCCCGGCAGCGTCATGCTGCTAGTGGGCCTCCTGTTCAACAGCTACCTGATCTACATTGATCTCTCGACTCGCGGGATGCGCGGCGCGAGCGGCGAGATTGTGGACTATGTCGCTGAGGCCGATGAGTCTCTGGACGGAGAACGAGGCTAACGATGCTCACCACACTCATTATTCTGACCCTTGCCCTCGCTCTACTGCTCAGCGACAAGCTACGGCCTGACCTTGTGTCACTACTGGTGATCGTTTCGCTAGGTGTCACTGGCGTCTTGACGCCGACTGAGGCGTTCTCCGGCTTCAGCCGTAGCGCCGTCGTTACCATCTTCGCCATCTTTATCCTGGCCGAGGGGCTGCAGCGGACCGGTATCACCGAGCAGGTAGGCGAGTGGCTCTTGCGCGTGGGCGGCACAGGCGAGACCAGGCTGGTCACCATCGTCATGGCGGCCGGCGCCTTCCTCTCCCTGTTTATGAACAATATCGCCGCCGCCTCGGTGCTGCTGCCCGCTATATCCGGCGCGGCCCGCAAATCCAACGTCAACCCTGCGCGGCTGCTGATGCCGCTGGCCTTCGGAACCATTTTGGGCGGGACCGCCACTCTCTTTACGACAAGCAACATCGTCATCAGTAGTTTCCTGCGCGATGCGGGTTTGAATGGCTTTGGCGTGCTGGATTTTGTCGCCTTGGGCATCCCTATCTCCATCGTCGGCATCGCCTACATCGCCCTCTGGGGTCGGCGCCTGCTGCCGATCCAGTCCACTACCGAGCGTTTCCAGGCTCTACGCCACACCGACGACGACCTGGTGGATGTGTACCATTTGGGCGAGCGCCTCTTCCGCGCCAAAGTGCCGCAAGATTCCATCCTCACCCGCCTGCCGCTGGCCGAGACGCCATTGCGGCGCCAGTACCACGTCACCGTCGTCGCCATCGAGCGTAAAGGGCTGCCCATCCTGGACCCCGGCCCCCACACGCTCTGTCAGGTCGGCGATATTCTCACCCTGCAGGGCGACGAAGCCGACTTCCGCCAGCGCGATGTTGAGCCTTACCTGGAGATTCAGCCGCGCCGCGACTGGCGCGAGGAGGATCTGGAGTCGCCAGAGGTAGTGATCCTGGAGGTCATTCTAACGCCGCGCTCGCGGCTCATCGGCCAGACCCTGGCCGATGTCGGCTTCCGTGACAAATATGGCATGACCGTCCTCGCCATCTGGCGGGCCGGCTCACCCATCACCATGGACCTGGCCCAACAATCGCTCCAGTTCGGTGACGCCCTCCTGCTCCAGGGGCCCCGCGTCCGCTTGCCCCTCCTCCGCCGCGATCCCGATTTCATCGTCTTTAGTGAGCCGCCAGTGGAGACCGTGCAATTGCGCAACAAGGCCTGGCTGGCCCTGGCTATCATGCTGGGAGCCATCATCATCGCCGCCACTGGCTGGGTATCCACCGCCGAGATCATGCTCGCCGGCGCCATCGTCATGATTTTAGCCGGTATTCTGACCATGGACCAGGTCTACCGGGCCGCGGAGTGGAAGAGTATCTTCCTTATCGCCGGTCTATTACCGCTGGGTCTCGCCCTGACCAAGACCGGAGCCGCCGCCCTACTCGCCACCCAACTGATTGCCACGCTTGGCCCCTGGGGGCCGTACGCCCTGCTGGCGGGCCTCTTCGTCTTCACGACGCTGCTGACGCAGGCCATGAGCGGCCAGGCGGTGGGCGCCGTCGTAGCGCCGATTGCCATCCAGACGGCGCAGCAGATGGGCGTGGACCCCCGCGCCATGGCGATGGGCGTAGCGATGGCAACCTCGATGGCCTTTATGACGCCGCTGGCCCACTCGGTCAACATCCTCGTCATGGGCGCCGGCGGCTACCGCTTCCGCGACTACTTCCGCATTGGCTGGCCCCTCACCGTCGTCCTCTTCATCCTCGTGATGGCCTTGATGCCCATCTTCTGGCCCCTGATGCCGCAGCCCTAGCCGTGAGTCTGGCCGGTCCCCACCTGCGCCTGCTGCACGAGCAGGGTCAAAAGCGTAGGCTGGAACACAACTTGCTAAGTATAAAGACTGGGAAGGAACCAGAATCACGCTGTTAACGTCGTTTCTAAAGCCGGACCTATATTAACTAGAGGAGATGCAAAGATGCACAATGTAACGCAGCGCAAACTAGGATTGAGCCTGTTCATCCTGGCGCTGGCGATGTGTCTGGCTGTCGCGCTGAGCGCGACAGTATCCGCCCAAGGTCCTACGGGCGATGTGCCGTACACTCAGCCGGAGAAGATGCGGATTCCGCAGGAGAAGGCGGGAGCTGAGGCGACACAGGCGCAGAAGGATGCCGAGACCGATTGTTATCCCTGCGCCTACTGGGTGACGGGGATTCGCATTCAGAAACTCAACTACCCCACTTATCAACCCCTGGCGGGCTGGCAGTTCACCGTCTACAATGCCGCCAACCAGCCGGTCGCCCAGGGCGTGACCGACGCCAACGGCTACGCCGACTTCTTCAACCTGGCGCCCGGCACCTACCGCGTGGTGGAGACACCTCAGACCAACTGGTCGAGCTACTACCCGCAGAACGGCCAGGTGACGTTGCCTGTCTATGGCGGTTATGTCACCTTCTTCCGCTTCTACAACCAGCAGGGCGGCATCGTTCCCCCACCCCCTCCTATGACCGTGACCCCGACAGCAACCGTTCCGACCCCACCGCAAGTGGGCAGCCTGACGGTATGCAAGCTGAATGTCACCAACGCGCAGGCCCCCGCGCCGGTGGCCGGTTGGCCGTTCACGGTGAGCCGTGTCGGTGGGCCAGTGGTCGGAACCTTCACCACCTCACAGGCCCAGGGCGGTTGTGAGACGATTATCCAACTCCCGGTGGGCCAGTATCGTGTCGAGGAAGGCATGCTGCAGGGCTGGGACTTTGTTAGCGTGGACCCGGACACCGATGGGCCGGGTAATCGTTCGACGGTGGTTAACGTGACCACCGGCCCAGGTGCGACGACCGTCACGTTCCGTAACCGGCAGGTAGCCGGGCCGCAGGCGGGCGGTGCCATCCGCGCCTGCAAGCTGGATGTGACCTCCTCGCAGCAGGGGCAGGCCGTCGCTGGCTGGTTCATGAGCATTCAGGTCGCGGCTCCGGGCGGCGGCACGCGCTACGGCTACACCGGCTACGATGGCTGCGTGACGTTCCCCAACCTGCCGCCAGGCTCGTACGCCGTGTCAGAGGCCCAGCGCAACGGCTGGCAGTTCGTCGCGGTTGACCCCGCCAACCCCCAGGCGCAGCCCTATACCACCACCACGGCGGTGACCGACGGGACGACGACCACCGTGACCTTCCGCAACCAGCGCATCGTGCCCGCGTCCATCCGCGTCTGCAAGCTCAACACCTCGACCACCCCTGAAAGCCCCCTTAACGGCTGGCAGATGGTCCTCCGCCGCTCCCCCGATGGCGCGGTCCTCGCGAGCGGCTGGACGGGGACGTACTATAGCGGGCCTGGCTGTGTGACCTTCGGCAACCTGGTCCCCGGCGCGTACATCGTGGAGGAAGCCGCCTACCCCGGCTGGGCCTTGACCTCCATCACCCCGGACGACGCCAACACGACGGACTTGCGCACGACGATTACCGTCGGCAACGGTGAGAACGCAACCGTGACCTTCCGCAATCACCGCGTGACCGGTCCATAACGCGTCTCGCTGCCTCCCGTAGGGCCAGCCGCCCTACGGGAGGTTTCCTCATGTATCCTTAAACCCTGTCTCATCCCCAATTAATGTGACTGCCCTAGACTTAGGAGCGTGGAGATACATCCACACCCCCCTTGATAGAAGCCTGAGGACGCCTGCGGCGGGACGTCTCTCAGGCTTTTATCATTTTCTGTGGCACAGATGCAAGGGGGCGCGTTACAGGTGAACTGATGGAAACACCCCCCTCCTGTCCCCCCGTATACGGGGGGGATGCCAGGGGGGTCTGAATGCACCAACTTATGCGTAACACATCACTAGGGTAAGAGAGGGTCGCCAACCTTCGGGCGGTTTAGGACAGATGCGTTGCGTTTGGCTGGTCTAATACGTATATCTCTTGGCAAGGGCGACCCGTCTTGCTCTAGTCTGGAGAATGGTGATGCTGGCTCGAATAGTACGCTTGAGTTGCGCGATTGTGGCCCTCACCCTGGCCCTGGTGAGCGTGGCAGGCGGCGTTCCTGCGGCCGAGGCGACGCCCCAGGATACCTACACCCTCGACTCTATCTGGCCCCTCCAGGTGGACGGGGTCTCGGTCGCGCCGTTTGCTCTGACCTTCGGACCAACCGGCGCGCTCTATGTGGGGGCGACCCGCTTCGGCCTGCCTGGCCCGCAGGACTATATCCTGCGCCTCGGGCCGACGGGGGAAGTTGAACAGGCGCTCCCCTTTAGCGGATACGCCAACGATATCGTGCTGGACACGGGCGGCTACTTCTACCGCCTGCTCAATGCTAACATGGTGCGCTATGACCCGCAGGGGCAAACCCCGACCGTATCGGAGGCGCTGCCACCCACGACCATTGGCCGTAACGTCGCGCGCACGACGGTAGGGGGGCGGCAGGTGTTCTTTGTCGCCGCCGCCAATAGCATCTACCGCTACAACGGCCTGGCCCAGGACATTACGTGGGCCCCAGCACAGGGGTTGAGCGAGCCAGCCGGCATTGCCATCACGCCGGACAATATCCTTGTCGTCGCGGACACTGGCGCCAAGCAGGTGCAGCAGTTCACATTGACGGGGACACTCGCAGCGGCGCCCTTCACACTGGCCGAAGACCAGGCCCCGCTGCGGGTAGCCGTCGGCCCGGAGGGCGCCATCTTCGTCCTCACGACGACAGGGCGTCTCCACAAGTACAGCCCGGCCGGCGAGTTGCTGGCCGCCTGGGGGGAGGCCGGCGTGTCGCCCGGTGAGTTCCGCTTCCCCCTTGACCTCGCCGTGGGGTCGGATGGTCGGGTCTACGTGGCTGACACGGACAACCGACGCCTCCAGGTCTTCCGCCCCGTCGAGGCCGGCGCGCCCACTCCTACGCCGGTCATCTCACCCACGCCCAACCCATCGTGTGTCATTCGCCCCGACAAAGGCATTGACCCCAACGTGATCGTGCTCGGCGACCGCAGCTGGGTCAGCCTGCGGGTGCTGGCGAATTGCCCGACGACAACCCTGCCCGCCGATATTGCGCTGGTCATGGATACGTCGCTCTCGATGAGCCAGGAGGGCAATCGAATCGCCCTGGCGCGGCAGGCGGCGCTGACCTTCATGGAGACGCTCAACCTGAACCAGGACCAGGCGGCGTTGGTCGAGTTCAACGACACGCCGCGCATCCTGGAACCATTGAGCCAGCAGCGTTACCGCCTCCAGAAGGCTATCGCCCAACTGAGCGTGCGTGGCGGCACGGACATCGCGGCCGCCATCAACACCGCCCAGGCCGAACTGGCCGGGCCGCGTCACGTCCAGGGCCACGCCCAGGTCATGATTCTGCTGACGGATGGGACGAGTGCGCCGACCGAGGCCCTGGCGGCGGCCCGCGCGGCCAAGGACGCGGGGACGCAACTCTTTGTCATCGGCGTCGGCAGCGATGTCATCGAGGACTTACTGCGCCAGGTCGCCAGTCCGGGGCGCTTCTTTTACACGCGTACTGGGGCCGACCTCACCGACATCTATCTCCAGATTCAGCGGCTGGTCCAGACGACCGACCTGACCAACGTAGTTGTCAGCGACCTACTGAAGCCCGATGTCGCCATCACCGGGTTCGGCAGCCCGCCGGGCGTGCGGGAAGGCTCTAAAGTGAGTTGGAGCCTCCCGGTGCTGCCGTTGCAGGGCATCACGCTAACCTATCAGATTCAGCCCAGCCTCGTCGGCGAGTATGACCCCAGCCAGGAACCGGCGCGGCTGACCTACCTGGACCGTTCGCAGAATGTCTACCAGTTGGCGTTTCCGACGCGTACGATTCGGGTGCTCGCGCCGACGGTGACGTTGACGCCGACCCCCACGGCGACCGCGACCCACACGCCGACGCCACCGCCCACCAAGACGCCGACACCGACCCCTACGGCCACCGCGACCGGGACCGCCACGATGACGCCGACCGCCACCGCGACCGGGACGCCGCTCCCCTCGCCCACGCCGCAGATCAGTAAGCTATTCCTGCCCTACATCCTCACCTTCCGCCCGGACTAGAGGTAATCCTTTCTCCTGATCAATCCTGAGGATACGATCCTGGACATCAAACCGCCGTCGTACGTCACCATCCAGGGACGCAAAATCGCTTACGATGAGGCAAGCCCGTCCTATCCTAAGGGAACGATCCTACTACTGACCGGGCTGGCCGCTAAACGCCTGGGCTGGTACAGGCAACTCGAGGTCTTTGGCCGCCAGTATCGCACCATCGCGCTCGACCATCGCGACGTGGGCGATAGCGACCTAGTCACAGCCCCCTACCGCATCGCCGACCAAGCCGACGATGCTGCCGCTGTCCTGCAAGCCCTCGGCGTCTCCCAGGCTCACATTATCGGCATCTCCATGGGCGGCTACATCGCCCTGGAACTAACCCTCCGCCATCCAGAGTTGGTGGACAAACTGGTCCTGGTCGCCACATCCGCCGGCGGCTTGAGCCACGCCTGGCCCTCCCCCCGTATGCTGCTCATGCTCGCGCGGCGTGGCGAGCAGGATGTCGGCGAGCTAACGCGCCGGATTTACACCCAACTGATGGCTCCGGGCTATGCCGAGAGTCATCCCGAAGAGATGGAGCGCATTGTGGAGCTAGGCCGCTATCGGCCGATGAGCAACGAAGCCTACCAGCGGCAGTTACGCGCTGTGCTGCGCCATGACGTGTCCAGGCGCCTGGCTCAGATTCAGGCGCCGACCTTAGTCATCCACGGCGAGAATGATCCCCTCATCGTGGT
This sequence comes from Anaerolineae bacterium, assembly GCA_026129165.1. GTDB lineage: Bacteria > Chloroflexota > Anaerolineae > Epilineales > JAHCIE01 > JAHCIE01. The sequence continues at coordinate 13,484 of JAHCIP010000064.1, read as the reverse complement.
CAAGAATGGCCTCAACCTGGCGCGGCGGATTCCCGGCGCCCGCCTGATTCTCTACCCCAACACCGGCCACATTCCGATTATCGAGCGAGCCGAGGAATTCAACCGCGACGTGCTGACGTTTCTCGGCTAGGTCGAGTCACGCGGGCCAATTCGCTGGCAATAAAGCGGTAGGTCGCGCGGTTGAGGCCCATCCCGATATGGGTGCCATGCACCTCAACGTTGGTGGCAGGGTCGTCGTTGATGCAAGTGCGCCAGTCAACGACGCCATCGGTTTTGCTATAGACAGCGTGCTGGGGTACCGTGGAGGGGAAGGGCGCGTGCAACGCCGCGACCGTCTTGCAGGGACAGTCGAGCGTACAGCAGCCGGCCGCCACGTGGGGCCGGCGCCGCCAGAGCACGAACGCCCGTGTCAGGCCGGCGGCCCACTGAACAAAGGGATTGGTCAGGAACCCCCGAAACGGCGACCCCAGGGTAATGACACATGACACAAGCTCAGGCCGGCGCGTCGCCGCGCTCCGCGCGAAGACGCCCCCCAGGCTCTGACCGATGAGCGCCACCTTCCGGCCCGTCTCGGCGTTCGCCTGCTCTATCGTCTCCAGCAGCCGGTCCACCAGCACATCGAAGCAGTCGCAATTCCAGCCGATATGCGATACATAGGGACGATAGCCCATCCGCCGCAGCCAGTGAAACATTTCCAGCAGCGACCAATCGTTCGTCAGGTAACCCGGAATCAGCACCACCGGCGCCCCATCGCCACGCGGAACGCCGATACCATAAAAAACGAGTGACAGCCGCAGGGCCAGCCACTCGAACAGGATGAACAGCAGGTTCTCCCGCCACCAGGGGATCGAGGCTGATGCTTGTCCCTCCATCAGCGAATGACTCCTTCAGTCTCAGTCAGATGACTGACTTTCTTTAGTCACGTCGGGTTGAGCAGTCGCGCCGCGACGTTTCCTCAGCCGTCGTTTCGGCTGTACCTCTACCGGCTCGCTCGCCACTACTCCCGCCGCCGTCCGAAGCTCCTGGTACGCTTCATCCAGAAACCCTTTGAGCCGCTCCACATCCGGCATCAACCCCATGTCGGCGGTCAGGCCGAAGGCGAGGTTCTGGTCATAGCTCAGAATGGCGCAATCACAGCCGATACGGTGCGCGATGGGCACATACGGGTAATAGGCGATCATCCGCTGGCCCAGTAGATACAGGGGAACCTGAGGGCCGGGCACATTGGTGCAGACCATGTTGAAAATCGGTCGTGGCGTCCGCCCCAGCGCCCCCACCACAGCCTGGACGGGTGGGGGAATGTTGGCGGCCAGGTAGCGCAGCAGATTGATCCCTTGCGCCACATGCGCTTCCTTCTCAGCCCGTGTCGTCGCCTGAATGAAGCGAAAGCGAGCCACGGGATCGGCCAGGGCAAGTGGAATATCCAGCGGCAGGAGGGAGACAATATTACCTAGCTCCCCGTGTTCCTCCTCCCGCCGCATGCTGACCGGAATCATCAACCGCAGCCATCGGCGCTCAGGCCGCGTCCCGCGCGTCTGAACATACCGCGCGACCGCGCCTGACAGGACGGTGAGCACCACATCGTTCACCGTTCCATTCAGCGCCGTCCGTATCGCGCGCACCTCGGCCAAAGGGAACTGCGTCCACGCCACCCGTTGCCGGCCACTCAAAGCGCCGTTGAAGGGGAGCGGGGCCGGGGGGAGGAACAGGCGCAACAGATGGCCTCTGAGCCACCGTACCCCCTCTCGCCCGGTCTCCGTGCGGAGTTCCTGGCGCATCCTTCGAATCTCCCGCCAGACCTCGAGCCAGCCGGTGAGGGTTTCGGCTGTACTATCGAAAACGGAATCAATGAGTTCCGTCTGGAGGCCAGGCGGGGGCGGCGGCTCGTACGGGGCTGGTTTCGGCAGAGGGGCCGGGTCGGGCGAGACATCCAGCGTAATCTTGAGCAGATCCACGCCCGAAATGCCGTCCACCATGGCGTGATGCACTTTCATCAGCATTGCCGCCCGCTTCCCCGCCAGCCCATGGATGATATAGATCTCCCACAGCGGCTTGTCGCGGGGCAGCATCTCGCCCAGGAGCGAGCCGGCCAGCTCCTGCAGTTGCTCGTCCGTCCCCGGCGGCTCCAGGTGGCGTTCGAAGATATGGCGGCGGATGTCAAACTGGGGGTCGGCCTCCCAGCGGGGATGGCCCAGGTGGAGCGGCGGCGAGACCGCGCGTTGGAGGTAGCGCGGGAGGAGATGAAGCCGCGCCTCCACGTTCTCCACAAACCGAGCGAAGGGAATCTCGCCCTCGAACACCGAAACGCTCCCAATGTGGAGCGGAGCTGACTTCTTCTCGTAATAGAGGAAGGTCGCGTCGAGCGTTGTGAGCCGGTTCTTCAGTCTACGTTTGGCCATGCCAATGCCTCCGCAGCGTCTACTCGCGCATCAGTATTCGCTCAGCGCGAGCCGCCCGATGAGACCCCCCACGGTTCGCGTGAGCCATCGAGGCTGTAGCTTCATCCACTGTTCAAACAGCTTGTATGGCAGGCCGTTGACCTGGATCACCTTGCCCCGCATGGCCGCCCGATAGCCTTCCCGCGCGATACCCGCCGGGTCGAGGAGCAGGAACGAGGGAATCTCAAACAGGCTGTCTCGGTCGGCCAGGGCATTCCGCACCATCGGTGTGTCCGTGAAACCAGGACACACCGCCGTGACCGTCACGCCGGTGCCTCGCAGTTCTTCGGTTAAAGCTTCAGAGAGGGACAGCACAAACGCCTTACTGGCGCCGTAGAGGGCCAACGAAGGCGTAGGCTGGAAGGCGGCCACCGACGCGAGGTTGATGACTTTACCCCAGCCGCGTTCAATCATGGGGTCCAGGAATAACCATGTCAGGGCTGTGAGCGCCACGACATTAAGCTGAAGCAGTCTGAGATGCTGGTCGAGGGAACTATCCGCGAAAGCCTCGACAAACGTGATACCGGCATTGTTGACCAGGACGTCAACCTTTATCCCGGTACGCTGCACCTCGTCAAATCCCCCTGTCGCCGCATCGTCTAGCGTGAGGTCTTGCGGAATAACGGTGACGCTGACCTGATGGGCAGCCCCAAGTTCCTGGGCCAACTGCTGCAGTTTGTCCTCGCTTCGCGCGACCAGCGCCAGGTCAAAGCCATGCTCCGCGAACACCTTCGCGAATTCTCGGCCGATTCCCGCCGAGGCCCCTGTGATGAGGGCCGTGCGATGTGTATGAAGCATCTCATTCTCCTGGCCCCACCCCAGCGCGAACGGGCTGCTCGCGCATCGTCCTCAGTCCGTCGGGTACGGTCGGGGCGCTGGATACAGGAGGCGGTGCAGGCCGACCCGCTGAAACGGACGCCAGCGCCCCTCAGGTTCGGCCAGGCGGTCCGCGATGGCATACAGAGCGAGCGGGTTATGCCCCAGACCACAATGACTGCTATCTACCTCAATGCTCTCGCTCAACGGCCCGGCCGGTTGAACGCAACACTGCCAGGCCGCAATGCCATCGGACTGGCTGTAAATGGCCGTCGAGGGCACGGGGAGCGGTTCCTGGCTCTGGGCCAGCCACTCAGCCTGCCACGCATCGATTTTATCACCACTGGTGAGTTCGTACAAGCGCCAGGCATTATTCGCCTTCGGGTTGTGGGCGAAAGGGCTTCCGAGGGTGATCACGCTGCGCACAGCCTCCGGGTGGGCACGCGCGATCTCCCGCGCATAGATACCGCCCAGGCTCCACCCAATCAGACTCACCTTCCGGCCCGATGTGTGGTTCAGCGCCAGCAAACGCCGCCGGGCCTGCTCCTGGAAATGTCGGATCGGCCCCATATTACGGCCCAGCCCCCAGCCATGCGCGGCATAGCGCCGCTCGCGGAGGTAGCCACGCAAGGGAGCCGTGGAGCGATCGCCAGCGACGAAACCGGGCAAGACCATCACCGGGTGTCCGTCACCAGGCGGCGCCAACGCCAACAGCGGCCGCGCCATGTAGTACGCGCCCAGCTCATGGACCGCTCGATACTCCAGTAACAGGCGCAGCCACGACGGGGCGCGTACAGTCTCACTTGCCATCTCTGCTCGCTCCTCCCAGGGCCGCCTCGGTCGCCCTGTTGACTGGTGGCGCCATGACCGCGGCTTCTCTCTATGCCTGACGCCAATCAAAAACCACGCCCACCATGTGTTTATCCCCATCGGCCAGCGCTCCTAATGCTGTGCCAATGTCCGACGGCGCCAGGGTGTGGGTGATGAGTTTCCCCAGGGCGATCCGACCGCGACTGGCCTGTTCGAGCAGGTAGGCATAGTTACGCCGACGGGTTGCCAGCCGGGGATTGGGGTAAGCCACCTCGTCGGGGTCGCTGCCACAGCCGATAATCTGCAAGCGTTGGTAGTGGAACTTGCTCGGATAGGTGTACAACAGGTGGTGCAGGTCTAGCCCAAGCTCGGCTGGCGGCGGCTGGCGGTAGATGCCCATAATCGCGAGCCGAGTGTAGTCGCGGGCAATTTCAACCGCCTGACGGAAGCCATACCACGAGCCAGAGGTTTCCAGGATCAGGTCAGGCCCGGTCTCGCCCAGGAATGCGGCCATGTCCTCGGCGCCCCCTGGCGCGCCGGGTTGGGCCACCGCGCTCAACCCCAGCGTGCGGCTAAAGGCCACCCGGTCGGCGTCGGTATCGAGGGCCAGGGTGCGCGCCCCCATCATGTCCGCGACCAGGGCGGCCGAGGCGCCCACCAACCCCTGCCCCACCACGACGACGGTTTCGGCGGCGGCGTAGCTGCCCAGGTGCAGCGCGCTGATGGACCAGGTGCACAGATAGGAGACGCTAGCCTCGCGCAGGCTGAGAGTCGCGGGGAGACGGTGCACTGAGTCCGCTGGCACGCGGACAAATGCCTGATGGCCGCAGCCGAGGACGGCGACCGCATCGCCCGGCTTGACCTGCTGTACGCCCTCGCCCATCTGGTGGACAATGCCGCTCCCCATATACAGAGCTTCGCCGGGTTTCTGTCGCGTTCGGCTGAGATAACCGCTCACATTGCTGCCCGGGCTAAGAGCCGTGTAAGCCATTTCGACGACGACATCGCCAGGGCCGGGGGTGGGCATGGGTTCTTCGACCCGCTCGACCTGGCGGTAGCCGGTCACATAATAGTGGCGCATCGCATCGTCCTGTCCATCCCCTAGCGTACCAAACGGCGGAACGGCTCTTTCTTGATATCCGACCGCAGCAGGCTGTCCAGGTTGCCCTGGTCAATCCCTGCCTTGATGATCTTAAACGTTTCCGTGGCGGCGGCGGCGGTCTGGGCGATGTCCTCATCCGTGTGGGCCAGGGTCGCCTTGAACGACATATAGGTGTGCACGCCCTGGCGCGCCATCTCCTGGATGAACAGGGTCGAGACCTTGCGCGGGTCGACGCCGGTGGGTAGGTCCAGCGCCACATAGGGGTTATACGCCAGCCCGGCGCACTTGCCCGGCAGCCCGGCCTCGGCCAGAGCGCCGTTGATGGCGGCGCGCAACTTCTCGCCAATTTCATTAAAACGACGCGCCGAGTCGCGGCATTTGAGTTCACGAATCGTCGTCAACGCCGCGGTGAGACCCACGTTGTCGCTCCAGTAGGAGCTTGAGATGAACATCCGGCCGGCGGGTTCCATGACCGCCCGCGACCCGACGACGGCGCCCATAGGATAACCATTCGACATCGCCTTCGCCACGACGGTCATGTCCGGCGTCACGCCCACGACACTCTGGATACCGCCGATGGCGGGCCGCCAGCCGCAGGAAACCTCGTCAAAGATGAGGATGACATTATGCTGGTGGGCCAGCGCCTTGACGCCTTCGAGATAACCGGCGGGCGGTAGCTCGCTGCGAGCCGGTTCCATCATAATCGCGGCTACCTCACCCGCGTGCTCGTTCAAAAGAGCGTCGAGCATGGTCAGGTCGCCATAGCGGAAGGGCAGAACGGTGCCGGCCAGCGCCCTGGGCACGCCAATGGGTTCAATGCCGGCAAAGGGGTATTCACCGCTCTCGGGGTCAACCCCATAGTTGGCGGCCTGATACCAGTCATGCCAGCCGTGATAGCCGCAGATCAGAATCTTGTCCCGTCCGGTCGTGCCACGGGCAATGCGGGCCGCCACGGCGCACGCCTCGCCGCCGCCCTTGGTGTACCGCACCATCTCGGCGCTCGGAATCGTGTCGCACAACTCTTCAGCCAGTTCGATTTCCAGCGGGCTATTGAGGGTGTACAGGCTCCCGCAGTCAATTTGGGCTTTGACCGCCGAATCCACCACTTCATCGGCGTGACCGAGGATAATGGCGCCGACGGCATTGACCCAGTCAATATACTCGTTCTCGTCAACGTCAATAAACCGCGAGCCTTTGGCGCGGAGGGCATAGATAGGGCTGACGCCACGTGCAAATTGATCGGCGCGTCGGCTAATCAACTGCGTCCAGCCGGGGATCAGCTCGCCAGCGCGTTTGTAGAGTTCTAACGAACGAGAGACAGTGGGATACTTAGACATAGGCTCCTCCACTCAAGCGAAGCAAGACGGGCGGCGTTGTGACGAAGATGTCTGGGCGGCCAGCATTGTCGCGGTCCGCATCGAAAAAGCTCATGCGCTCATTGGAGCTTGCCACGTCCCTGCACCACCCAGGCCGTTTCGACAATTCCATGCCGAATGCCATACAGCATGTCATGCAGGTAGACCGTCGCGTCACCATAGCCGACAACGAAATCAAGCAGATCGCCCACTTGCAGAGTGTCGTTGGGAGTTTGCAGCGTCAGATTGCCGTGTTCGGCCGAGAAGCCCATCCGTTCCACCGGCTGCGCCAGGCCCAACGGCTGGGGTTTCATCACAAAGTCGGGCAGCGCCTTATACCCCGCGTCACATATAATCCGACAGGGGTTGGGGCGGCTGGTAACGGTGGTCTGGACAAACAGGGCTGGTTGCAGCTCGACCCCCCAGCTTTGATAGGTGACATCACAGAAGATGGCACCACCGGCCTGGATCTCGGTCATCCCGGCGATAAAGGGCGTCACCGCATAGGTTCCACTGCCACCCCCCGAAACAATCTCTACCTCGATCCCGTGGCGACGGCAAAGCTCGGCCGTACTGGTGATAAAGTGGATGCTGTGTTGGATGGCCTGGTTTTTCCGGCCTGGATCATCCAACTCCAGGGTGTGACCCTCCCAGGTCATCAATCCCCGCAAGCGCAGCCCTGGGGTCGCGGTGATAAGACGCGCCAGATCCAGCGCGGCCTCACCGGGCGCGACGCCAGCGCGATCCATACCACAATTGATTTCGATGACCACGTTGATCTCTGAGCCGTACTCCCTGGCTGCCGCGCCCAGGGCGGCCACGTTGAGCGGGTTGTCCACGGCGACCTTAATGTCGGCATGGCGGCTCACATTCGCCAGCCGCTTGAGTTTATGCTTGCCGGTGACCTGGTTGGCAACCAAAATATCTTGGATGCCTGCCGCGACCATGACCTCGGCCTCGCTGAGCTTGGCGCAGGTCACGCCGATGGCGCCCGCCGCCACCAACTTGTGGGCAATAGCCGGCACTTTGATGCCCTTGGTGTGCGGTCGCCAGTTGACTCCGGCCGTCTTGAAGTGGCGCGCCAGGGTAGCGATATTGTGTTCCAGGCGATTGAGATCAACCCACAGGGCGGGAGTATCGAGTTCGGTTTTGGGTAAGCCGATCACGCTCACGGCATGCTCCTGTACTAAGATGAAACTATTCACCCACGCTGTCTAGCTCCTGGCTGCAGGTGTCGAGAACCTTCATCAACGCAAAGTCGCCCCCCCAGGGAAGGATTTGGGCGCCCATCGCGCGGTAATGCTTGAGTTGAGCGAGGGAACCCACGGCGATGCCCCAGACCTTGTTGTGTTTGGCGCAGGCCGCGGCCACGGTCTGGACGGCCTGTTCCAAGGATATCTGTTGGGGGGAGGGGGCGGTGGCGAGGCGCAGACTGAGATCGCCCGGCCCGACGAATAAACCGTCAACGCCTTCAATCGACGCCATCTCTTCGGCATTGGCCACGGCTTGCAGCGTCTCGATTTGGGGGAGAATAAAGGTTTCGCGGTTGGCATCGCCGGTGAAATCCATCCCTGGACCCCAGGAGGCTAGGCCAAAGTCGGCGTCGAGACCGGCCCCATCCAGCCCGCGATTGCCGATGGGGGGGAATTTGGCCGCTTGCACCAGATCGTACGCCATCTCCGGAGTGGAGATCAGGGGCACGAGAAAGCCAGACGCGCCATCCTCCAGGTAACGATACAGTTTGGTCCGCTCGGTGGTCGGCGGGCGGACCATACAATCAATATCGGCGGCATGGCACATCGTCAGAATGGCCTGCACCTCGCGGTCGCTCATGCAGCGATGCTCCAGGTCAAACCAGATGCCGTCGTAGTTGAAATGGGCGGCATAGCGCACATAGAAGGGCAAAAAGTGCCCCATGGAACACACCCGGGCCAAGCGTCCCGACCGGAACTTCGCCAGCATTTTACTCTTACGCATGGTGATTCCTTATAGCGGCGGCCAGGGCGTATATCTGGTATTCGCCCTGGCCGTTGTTCAGCACGGATACTTCAGGCGTGGGGACTGCGCGGGACTCTAGCATCAAGAGCGGCTTTTGTCAAGTCGAATACTTTAATTGTCGCTTGTCGACACAAACCAAGAAACACATGAGTGCCCTCACCGAACTTGCCGTCCACCGCCACGACAAGGGCCTTTCCCAGGCTGCCGACCTCCTCCTCTACTACCGCAACACCCGCCCCTACCCCAAACAGGGTGCGCCTCTATACGCGCCTGGCCGTCGAATCTCACCAACTGCCTTAGCTGTGAGCGAACCGTGCGTCCATCTGTTTAAGTTATATTAATTCCCGCCTAATGTGCGCTTAATGTGCCTGACGCATACTACGAGCATAACATGATACCCCCTAGATAAAAGCCCAAATCAAGGTGCGGCGGCCTTGATTTGGGCTTTTATCGTTGTCCAGGCGCAGGGAACACAGGCGCGGCGGGCAGCGTCTCTTAGATGCGGACCCGATGGGTCCAGCCCATCCCACAGAAAGGAGGACGCGATGAACACTCCACGATGGACGGCCAGTGGGTTGGTGGTCGTGGTGGCCCTGGCGCTGAGTTGGAGCATCGCCCGCGCGGAAGGTCCCCTGGACACAGCCGCGCCGACGCCCACCCCGCGTTCTGTCTACACCGCGCGCTGCGCGCCGAATGTGGCCTGGCAGCGGCCTCCCGCCGCGTCGGGCAGCCTCTTGCTCCCGCCTGCCCTACCGTCGAAACCAGCCAATTCACCAGACGGCTGCGACGAGCTAGGGCCGAACCACTTCAAAGACCCAGACGGCCCCATTGGAGTACAGTTGGCGGAAATCGGGACGTCCCAGGAACATGTCTGGCCTCAGCGCCCCACCCTTCGCCCCAATATATACATGCGTCACACCCTCTTCGGCGATGAGTGGTAGGACATCCTCGACGCGCGTCGCCTGGGCCGTTGCGCTGCCAATATGGATCACGCGGTCCAGAATACTCGGCGTCCCCGCATAGGCATATGAGACAGGCGGGAGGGTGACGGCGCGGTCCGCCAGGATGGGCAACCAGCCTCCGCCGTCGGTCGCCGCGTAGGAACCTTCCTGCCACGCCCGCGCGTTGATCAAAAATCGCGCTGTCGGCGGCGTATTGGCCCGAAGCCACTCGGCGGCCCGCACATCGTCGCGTGTCACCAGGACCGTCACGGGGTTAACGACGCCCAACATGCCGTCAGCCGTATAGAGGGCAACCGCGATAAGGACCACACCTGCCAGCCCGTTCACCACGCGCTGCGCGGCTCTCGGTAGCGGCCAGACGACCAGTTCCATCACCGCTGCCAGGGCATAGCCTGCCATAATCGCCAGGGGCAGGAACGCGGTGATGATGAGCGAGTCGTTGGTGAACACCCAGGAGTTGTTCAGGCCAAGCGCCGTAGGGTTCGTCGCCACCAGCGTCAGCCCCACGGCCAACCCCATGATGAACACGAGACGCGGCCGCGTCCATAGGGGAATAGCGAGCTTAAACTGCCGCATGACACTCCCCAGCACACTTAGAATCGCCCCCAGCGCGGTCAATAGAATAAGTTGGCGGTCATAGCGCAGCGCCAGCAGTTCCCAATGCGGTTGGTTAAACGAGGCCGGCGCGGCGAACCACGCGCCCAGCGCCCCGGTCGGAATCAGGTTGAGGGCGAGTCGCACCGTCCAGGGCGCGGTGAGCAGCAGGATCAGCCCGCCCGTGAGCAGGCCGCGCAGCCAGTACGGCGCGACCCAGCGCCGCTCCCAGACCGCCGCCACCGACTCGACCACCAGGGCCGCCGCTACGAACGCGGCGTACATCAGGGTGACACGGTCGTGGGTGACAAAGACACCGCTGCCGGCGATCGCAGCCAGCAGGACTCGACGACGCACGGGCGGCCGGCCGTGCAGGGCGTCCAGGGTCAGGACGGCAGCGGTGGGGAGCAGGGCCAGGCCAGTCAGTTGGGTATAGCGGCCCCAAGTCAGGTAGTACGATGGCATCAGCGTGACCGTCCCCACAATCACCAGGGCCGCCAACCCGGCGCCGCGCCGCCCCGTCAGACGGGCCGTCAGCAGATAGGCCCCCACGGCGACCAGGGCATTCAGAACCTGCCCGGCGAGAAGAACGGCAGTGGCGATAGGCAGGCCCGACAGCCAGGTGAAGACGGCGGTGACTGCATGGAAGCCGAAGTGGTAGGTGAAGGCGGCGTCGAGGACCGTCGGCCCCCAGGTGGTGGGCAGCCGCCCGCCTTCAACAAACAACTGGACGCCGACCGCGTGCTGGATGGAGTCAACCCACGGCGAGACGGGCAGCCCGCGCGCATGCAAGGCGCGTAAGGCCCCCGTCAGTAGCAGCGCGACAGTAAATATGATACTGACCAGCCCATGCGCGGCTATCCAGGCTTGGCCCGCGGCACGCCACGCTTCCCGCGTCTTGCCACGCATTTCCCGACCGACGAGCCACACCCAGAGCAGAGCCAGTGCGACGACCAGCAGCCGCGCCAGCAGTGCGTTGAGGCGTAGCGGCGTCAGGCTCAGCGCCAGGAAGAGCAGGGGCCACGCCGCCAGGCTTAAGCCAATACTGAGCGCCAGGCGGCCCGGCGGGTCGTTCAGGATCGAGTAGTCGCTTTGGGGCACGGCCGGCCGGCCATGAGCCAGCCAGCGTACCAGGAGGACGCCGGGCAGAACAAACGCGCCGAACAGCGGCAGCAGCAGCCAGAGACCGTTCAAGGCGCCCTGGACCAGCAGGGCGGCTAAGTCGGCATAGCCCAGGTGGGTCTGCGTTTTGAAGTTGAGGTCGCCGGGCTGGACCTGCCCCTGGTCGAACAACTGGCCGTCGGCGTAGGCGTCTGTCTTGGTCGCCCAAAAGGTAGCCGGGTTGCCGGGCGGCCCTGAGAAGGCGAGGCGGTACGTCCGCCCCGCCGAGTCGCGCTGGGGGGCGAACTCGAAGCGGAACGGCGCATTGTGCTTGAGGTCGGCCAGGGGGTAGTCGCGCTGGGCGACGGCCACCCCTTGGTCGTCGTAGAGGCGCACGGTCAGCGCGCCCTGGGGTGGAGGGTCGGGGTAGACCGCCAGCAGCAGCTCGATAGCCGTCAGCCCTGCGTCACGCGCGATTAACGTTTGGGAGACAGCATCTGTCGTCTCGATGCGCGGGGCCGGCGTGTCGAGACGCGTCTGCTCCACATCCGTCGCGCCAATACCGCCTGAACAACCAGAGAGGGTCAGGGCCAGCGCAAGGAACGCGGCCCTGACCCAAACTTTAGTGTGAAGGCTGGTCATGCGGTCCAGGCCGCTCACCCGGACGTGTCAGTCGGCTGTTCAGTGACCTGCGAACGGTCGAAACGATCAGGCAGTTGGAGCCGGTGCCGAACAATGAGGACAATGGCGGCTCCGACGGCAGTCAGGACAGCAATCCACTGGGCCGTGGGCAGGCCGGCAATGGTCCAGGCGTCGGGCCGCTGGAACTCAACGATGAACCGCGCCAGGGGGTACATAATCAGGTACATCAGGAAGATATCGCCTGGCCGCAGCCGCTGGCTGAATCGCCGCGCCACGTAGAGCAGTATGATGGCGGTGAGCAGATTCAGGATAGATTCGTAGGCGAAGGTGGGATGGAAGCGTGTCTCAGGCGGCAGGTCGGCGAAGACCGGCAGGCGGTGCTGCATATCAATCGCCACGCCCCACGGCAGGGTCGTGGGATAGCCGTACAGTTCCTGGTTGAAGAAGTTGCCCCAGCGGCCAATTGCCTGCGCCAGGGCCAGGCCAGGGGCGACCATATCCATAAACACCAGGGTATTTAGCGGGGGGCGGGTGAAGAAGCGGCAGTAGAGCCAAAGGCCCACCAGGCCGCCGATAATCGCGCCGTAGATACCCAGACCGCGCAACCCGCCGTTCCAGAAGGCAATAATGTCAAGCGGATGTTCGCGGTAGTAGTCCCAACCGATGCCACCGGGCGGCGACGAGATCACATGATAGAGCCTCGCGCCGAGAAGACCGAGCAACAGGACCGGGATGAGGGCATTCCAGATGTGGTCGGGGTCAATATCGCGGCGGCGAGCTTCGCGACTGGCGAGATAGGCGGCCGCCAGGGCACCCAGGGTGATGAGGAAGCCATACCAATAAAGGACCAGAGGGCCGAAGGTATACGAGCCGATGGTGAATGGACCAAGCCTTACAAGTTCAGGCGACATGGGTATACAGCCTTTCTGAAAGCGTACATGGCGGATGAATTATAGTGTTTCAGCCAGGTAGGGTCAAACTTGGTATGCATAAGTACTTGCCAAAACAGACATCGTGCTGTATACTGGGTGTAATGAAGGCCACAACTGTCTTCCCTGGGCTGTCCCAGGAAGACCCCGCTTGAACGATAATTGGCCAGGGCGCCAAAAGGAGACCCTCATCATGCCTCAATCTGTCAGCCCTACCGTACGGCGGCAACAGATGATCAACAAACTTGGACACCTGACGGCGGGTGACCTGTTCGGCCACTATATTCGCGGCGAGCCAGAGTGGGTGACGCATCTGGGGACACCGCGTGTCATAGAGGCAACAAAAGTCATCTCCTCGCCCGAGATGCGGGACGAACTGTACTGGCTAAAGCAGGGACATCTTCAAGTCACTCGGGTGGATGCCGATGGCAAGAAGACGCCAGTCGCGACTCTGGAGGCGGGGGCCATTCTCGGACAAATGTCCCTCATCGGCCAGGGGATGAACAATTTCATCGCGGAGGCGCTGGATGAGTGCCTGGTCATTCGGCTGACACGCTCCGACCTGGAGAAAGTGTTCGCGGAACGGCCTGAAGTCGCCTTGCGGGTGCTCGACATCCTCGGCAAGCGGCTGATCGAGGCCGAGGCGCGGCTCGAGGACATCGCCTTCAAGAGTATCCCGGCCCGCCTGGCCTCGCTCCTGCTCCGCCTCTTGCCCCAGGGCAAAGAGGTGATTCTCG